>NZ_NGFP01000090.1 GCF_002149035.1 Streptosporangium minutum | reverse complement strand
GTCTCCGACCAGCGCGCCGCGCTCACCGCGACGTGGACGGCGACGGTGATCGCGGCGACGGGCGGCTTCACCACCGGCGCCGGCACCACCCCCGAGACCGTCCCCACCGGCGACGCCCTCTACTGGTCCGGTCCCGCCACCGCCACCACCGGCACCGGCACCTTCGTGCCCGGCCAGGCCAACGCGGCGGCCGCGCAGACGCTGAACGTGTCGCGGACCGCCTTCAGCAAGACGACCGGCTCGGGAAACAACTCCGCCACCTGGAATCCGACCGTCCTGATCAACGTTCCCGACCAGGCGGTGGCCGGCGTCTACACCGGCACGGTGAACCACTCCGTTGCCTAGCCCACTGTCGCGCCGGTCCGTCTCGGCGGCGCTGACCGCACTTGTGCTGCACGCGATGATCGGCGCTCCGGCCGCCGCGGACACCGGCCGGGAGCAGGCTCACCCGGCCGGCCGCGCCGTCATCGGCGTCAGGCTGCTGGAGATCCCCGCCAACCGGGTGGACGATCCGCGATCACACTCCTTCATCGTCGACCACGTCAACCCCGGCACCACCTTCACCCGGCGCTTCGAGGTCTACAGCACCTCGCCCAAGCCTCAGCACGTGCGGCTGTACGCGGCCGCCGCCGGCATCAAGGGCTCCCGTTTCACCTTCGCGCCGGCCCAGACGCCCAACGAGCTGAGCTCGTGGGTCACGCTCAACCGCTCCTCCGCCGACCTGCCCGCCCGAGGCAAGGCGCCGGTCAAGGCCACCATCGCGGTGCCGGCGTGGGCGACCGAGGCGGAGCGGTACGCCGTCATCTGGGCGGAGGTCGCCTCGCCCGGACCGGGGCCAAAGGGGAACATCGCACTTGTCAACCGCGTCGGGATCCGCGCCTACCTCGACGTCGGCCCGGGCGGGGAGCCGCCCTCGGACTTCGAGATCGGCGAGATAGTCCCCCAGCGGACCGACGACGGGCAGCCGAAGATCGTGGCGACCGTCGCCAACACCGGCAAGCGCGCCATCGACCTTGAGGGACAGCTGTCGCTGTCGGAAGGGCCGAGCTCCCTGAGCGCCGGCCCCTTCCCGGCCAACCGCGACACGACCCTGGCGCCCGGCGGCCGCGGAGACATCACCGTGCTGCTGGGCAGGGACCTCCCCGACGGGCCGTGGACGTTCCACCTCACCCTCCGCAGTGGCCGCGTCAGCCACACGGCGACCGGGACGCTGACCTTCCCCACCAAGGCCGGGACCTGGGGCATGCCGGCCGCCCTGTCCTCCCCCCTGACGCTGACCCTCGCACTCGCCGTACTGGTGGCCCTCGTCGCCGCGGCGATCCTCGCCCTCGGCTTCCGTCGTTTCCACGCGCGCCGACAGAGCTCGGCCACCGGCCATCCCCACGGCGACCTCACCTGACATCAACCGACACGAGGCGGAGTCCGGCCATCGGCCATCCCCACGGCGACCTCACCTGACATCGACCGGCACGACACCGCGGCCTCCGGCCGGCTGATCCTTTCGCGGGGGAGCGTCCGGCGGAGCACGCGGCCACGGGGCCTCTGAAATGGATGTGCCGCCGGGTCCGCAGCGACCCCGGCGGCACATCCGTCTGTGGAGGCTACTCGCCGGTCTTCTCGGCGAGGGTCACCGCGGCGGTCTGGGTCTGGCCGTCGCGGACGTAGGTCACGGTCACCTTCTGCCCCGGCTTGAAGCCGCGGACCGCGCCGACGACGGTGGTGCTGTCCTCGACCACGGTGTCGTTGATCTTGGTGATCAGGTCGCCCTGCTTGATCCCGGCCTGGGCGGCGGGGCTGCCGTCGGTCACCTGGGCGACCATGGCGCCGCCCGCGTCGCCGGTGACGGGGGCGAAGCTCACACCCATGAAGGCGTGGGTGACCTTGCCCTTGTCGATGAGCTGCTGGGCGACCTGCTGGGCGGTGTTGATCGGGATGGCGAAGCCGACGCCGATGTTGCCGTCTCCGCCGTTGGTGGCGATGGCGGTGTTGATGCCGACCAGCTGCCCGGACGCGTTGACCAGCGCACCGCCGGAGTTGCCGGGGTTGATCGCCGCATCGGTCTGGATCGCGCCGCCGATGGCGGTGGGCGCGCTGCCGCCCTGCTGCTGCATGCCGTTGCCCCAGCCGGGCGGGAGCTGTTGCTGCTGCTGGCCGCCGACGGTCAGCGTGCGGTTCAGCGCGCTGACGATTCCGGCGGTGACCGAGCCGGACAGGCCGAGCGGGCTGCCGATGGCCAGCACGGAGTCGCCCACCTTGAGCCGGTCGCTGTCGCCGATCGAGGCCGCGGTGAGGCCGGAGACGTCGTTCGCCCTGATGACCGCGAGGTCGGTGACGGGGTCGGTGCCGACGACCTTCGCGGTGGCGGACTTGCCGTCGCTGAACTTGACGGTCACCTGGGCGCCCTGGCCGGCTCCCCCGGCCTCCACCACGTGGTTGTTGGTCAGGATCAGGCCGTCGGCCGACAGCACCACGCCGGACCCCTCGCCGCCGCCGTTGCCGGTCTTGACATGGATGGAGACCACCGCCGGTTGGACGGCCTTGGCGACGTCGGCGACCGTGGTCACGTTGCTGACCGGGCTGACGATCGGGCTGGTGGAGGAGCCGATCGTGGTGGTGCCGCCGAAGCCGGTCACGGCGAAGGCCCCCGCCACTCCACCGCCGACCGCCATCGCGGCCAGCGCGAGACCCGCGCCCACCTTCTGCCCGATGGTGAGCGAGGCCCGCTGGGCGGGCACCGTGGGCGCCTCGGCGGCGAGCGGTCCCTGCACCGGGTGGATCAGCGTCGGCTGCGGCCCGGTGTCCCTGTCCGCGGGGTATCCGCCCGCCCGCGGCGGCACCTTGCCGAACTGGCTCCACCCGTCGTTCCCGGAGGTCGTCTCAGCCGGGGTGATGTCCTGCGCATTCTTGTCCGGTTCCATGTCTTCCCCCAACTCATACGTCCGCTTGTGGGTTGCCGAGCGGCGACCGGTCCTCCCGGTGACTGCAACGATGCCTCAGGGCGTGTAAGAGCACGTTAAGGGGATGATCTCGGTTGTCCGAATCCTCTGACAGCCGCTTTATCAAACGTGCTCAGAGGCCGTTCTGATCACCAGAAATCACCTCGAACCGGACCCTGCGAATCGGCCCGGACACGCGCGGCATGCCCTTGATGATCACGCCTGCCGGGCGGCCCGGCCGCGATGTCGCGAGAGCCCCCGTTCGGGCGGGCTCGTGCTGTTGCACTAGTGCACAGCAGGGTGTTTCCCGTCGCGGCAGCAGGCTCAGGCGCCCTCCTCCGTACGGTGTCCACATGAGGTATTTGGAAGGGCATTTCGCGCCCGTCAACGAAGAGGTCACCGCCTACGATCTCCCGGTCACCGGCCGGATCCCGGCCGAGCTCAACGGCCGCTACCTGCGCAACGGGCCCAACCCGCTGGGCGTGGAGGACCCCGCCGTGCACATCTGGGGCATGGGCCAGGGCATGGTGCACGGGGTGCGGCTGCGTGACGGCCGGGCCGAGTGGTACCGCAACCGCTTCGTGCGCATACCGGGATTCGCGCCCATGGTGCACGTGATCGAGCACGCCCGGCGTACGTTCGCCATGGCGGAGGGTGGCCTGCCGCCCGCCGAGCTGGACACGGAGCTGAACACCGTGGGCGTGTGCGATCTGGGAGGGACCGCGGAGGGGTTCACGGCGGGGGCTCACTCCAAGCACGACCCGCTCACCGGCGAGCTGCATTCGCTGTCGTACATGCCGGGCCGCGACTTCGTCCAGTACATCGTGACCGACACCGGGGGAAGCGTCGCCCAGGCCACCGCCATCCCCATGACGCGGACGCCGTTCATGCACGACTTCGCGCTCACCGAGAACCACGTGGTGCTGTGGGACACGCCGCTGGGGTTCGACGGGTTCGAGTGCCGGTGGCTGCCGGAGCACCCGACGCGCGTGGGCGTCATGCCGCGGACCGGGGGTGACGTGCGCTGGCTGGACATCGACCCGGTCCATGTCAGCCACACGCTCAACGCCTACGACGACGGCGACTCGATCGTGGTCGACGTGGTCACGGCCGAGGGGCCGTTCGATCCCGCCGCCCCCGGGATGATCCGGCCCGTGCTGGACCGCTGGACGATCGGGCCGGACAAGGTCCACCAGCGGCGCATCGACGACCGGCCGCAGGACTTCCCGCGGGTGAACGACGCGCGTGCCACCCGCCCGTACCGATATGGCTACTCGGCCGCGACCGCCCTGTACGGGATCCCGTTCGCGCCCGAGGGCACGCCGCCGGACGACGCCTTCACCAACGCCCTGGTCAAGCATGACCTGCAACGGGGGACGACCGAGGTGCACGGGTTCGGCAGGAACGAGGCCGTCGGGGAGGCCTCGTTCGCCGCCACGGGGCAAGGGGAGGACGAGGGGTACCTGCTCACGTACGTGCACAATCCCCTCCGGAACGCCAGCGACCTGGTGATCCTCTCGGCCCAGGACTTCACCGGCGAGCCCGTCGCGCGCGTCCAGCTGCCTGTCAGGGTGCCGCTCGGCCTGCACGGCAACTGGATGCCCGACCGCTGAGGCATGGCACCATGGCCTCGTGAACGATCCGCGACCGCCGTACCTCCGGATCGTCGCCGACATCGAGCGACGCATCGCCGACGGAGAGCTGCGGCCCGGCGACCCCGTCCCCACCACCAGGGCGATCATGCGTGAGTGGGGCGTCGCCATGGCGACGGCCACCAAGGCGCTGGCCGCGCTCAAGCAGGCAGGCGCCATCGAGTCCGCTCCTCGGGTCGGCGCCGTGGTCGCTCCCCGGAGGCTGCCCTCGCGTTCGGCGGGGGGGCTCGAACGCGACCGGATCGTCCGCGCGGCCATGGAGATCGCCGATGCCGACGGCTTGGCCGCGCTGTCCATGCGGGCGGTGGCGACCAGGCTCGGGGTCGCCACCATGACCCTCTACCGGCAGCTCGAGGCCAAGGCCGAGCTCACCCAGCTGATCGCCGACGCCGCGTTCGCCGAGATCAGCTATCCGGAGCCGCCACCGGGATGGCGTTCCCACCTGCGGGTGGCCGCCCAGCTGCAGTGGGCGGCCTACCAGCGCCATCCCTGGTTGCCGCGGCTCGTGTCCATCACCCGGCCGGTCACGCTGCCGGGGCTGCTGGCGTACGGGCTGTGGAGCCTGCGCGCGCTCGACGGCCTCGACCTGGATCCGGGCACCCGGATGCACATCTACGCCACGATGGTCAACTATGTGCGGGGGACGGCGGTGAACATCGAGAGCGAGGTCGGCGCCGAGCTGGACACGGGGATGACCAGCAGGCAGTGGAGCACGGCCCGGCTCTCCGTCGACGGGCCGCTGATCGCCCAGGTCGCGGAGCCGGGCACGGAGCTCGACCTGGAGTCGCTGTTCGCCTTCGGCCTCGAACGCCTGCTCGACGGCTTGACCATGGTGATCACGCCCCGGGAGATGCGCCGGTGACCGGGTCTTCACCGGAGCCGGCGCGGCAGGCTAGAACGTGAAGCCCCGGTCGGGCTCCCCGCTTCCCTGTACTCTCTCCAGCTCGGCTTCCAGACCGGGCACCAGGCGTTCGAGGGCTTCATGCCATTCACGGTGCCGCCCGGGGTGTTCGACCATGACTCCGCACGTCCTGCACATGGGCGGCTGGGGCTGTGTCATGCCGGGATCCCTTCAAGGTAGGCGATCGACATACTGAGCCTGGGCGGGCAGGTCACTTTCCCGTCCGGGCCTCGTGGGTCGTCGTCTGCCCCGGCAGAGCGATCCAGAACCATATTCCGCGAACCGGGCTTCCCCCCGGAGCCGCGGCCCGCGCCGCCCCCTGGCGACCGGCCGACCCGGCGGGTTCGCGTGGATCGCCTCACCGGTCAGGGGCCGGAAGGAGGCGACGCTCCGCCGTACGGCACAGGACGACCACGGTCGCCCCTACGGCCACCGTCCCGAGCCCCGGGGGGCTGGGACGGCGGCTGCCCGGAGGAGGGCTCGGACCCGGGCCGGCCGCACGCCGGCAGGGTTCCCACAAGGTTGGACGCCGGGCGCGGCGGGAGAGTTCACGGGGTCGAGGCCCGGCGCCGCATCCGGGGTCAGTGGCCGGCGGGCCAGTACTCGTCGCGGAGGAGGCGCTTGTAGAGCTTCCCGGTGGGGTGCCGGGGCAGCTCCTCACGGAAGTCGACGGACCTGGGGCATTTGTAGGGGGCGAGCCGGGAGCGGCAGTAGTCGATCAGCTCGGCCTCCAGCGCCGGACCGGCCAGGTCCATGGAGATCGGCTGGACGACGGCCTTGACCTGCTCGCCCATCTCCTCGTCCGGGACGCCGAAGACCGCCACGTCCGCCACCTTCGGATGCACGGACAGGACGTTCTCGGCCTCCTGCGGGTAGACGTTCACCCCGCCGGAGATGATCATGTATGAGCGGCGGTCGGTGAGGTAGAGGAAGCCCTCCTCGTCGAGATAGCCGATGTCGCCGAGGGTGGTCCAGCCCCGGCCCAGCGGGTCCTGCGAGGATCTCGTCTTCTCCTCGTCGCCGTGGTAGACGAATCGGGGCCCGTCGGAGAAGTAGACGGTGCCGTGCTCGCGCGGCGGCAGCTCGTTGCCGTCCTCGTCGCAGACGTGCACGACGCCGAGCAGCGGGCGGCCGACCGTGCCCTTGTGCTTGAGCCAGTCGTCAGGACCGACGTAGAGGAATCCGTTGCCCTCGGTCCCGGCGTAGTACTCGTGGACGATCGGCCCCCACCAGTCGATCATCCGTTCCTTGACCGGGACCGGGCAGGGCGCGGCGGCGTGGATCGCGCAGGTCAGCGACGACAGGTCGTACCGTGCCCGCACCGGCTCCGGCAGCTTGAGCATCTTGATGAACATGGTCGGCACCCACTGCGAGTGCGTGACGCCGTACTTCTCGATCAGCGCGAGCGCCTGCTCGGGGTCGAACCTCTCCATCACCACGAGCGTCGCGCCGAGGCGCTGGAAGCTCATGCAGTAGCGCAGCGGGGCGGCGTGGTACAGCGGCGCCGGGGAGAGGTAGACGCTGTCGGCCGACGGCGCGAACAGGAACTGGATGAGCTGCAGCAGCGGCCCCGGCGTGTCCAGCGGAGCCTTGGACAGGGTGGGTTTGACGCCCTTGGGCCGCCCGGTGGTGCCGGAGGAGTAGAGCATGTCCATGCCCTGGCACTCGTCCTCGACGGGCGTGGCGGGGTGGGAGGCCACCGCCTCCTCGTAGGAGCCGAAGCCGGGGGCGACGCCGTCCAGCATGAGCCTGAGCTCCACTTTCGGCGTCGCCCCGGTGATCGAGGTGGCGACCTCCGCCAGCTTCGCGGAGGAGACGAACACACGCGCCCCGCAGTTGTCCACGATGTAGGCGAGTTCGTCGGTCGTCAGCCGCGAGCTGATGGCCGTGTAGTACAGGCCCGACCGGTGCGCGGCCCAGGCGACCGCCAGGAACAGCGGATGGTTCTCCAGCATGAAGGCGATGTGGTCGCCCGGCCGGAGTCCGGCGGCGCGGAACAGGTGGGCCAGCCGGTTGGACTCCTCGTCCAGCTCGCGGTAGGTCACGACCTGTCCGGAGTCCGCCATGATCACAGCGGGCTTGTCCGGCGAAACTGCTGCGATGGCTCCCGGGTGCATGAAACCGAACATTACTCGGTTTGATGTTCGGTGAGAAGGCATGACAGGGCCGTGGCTCCAGGCACCGCAGGAGCCGCGGCCAGGCGGGAGAGCTCCGGACGAGTCGCGCCGAATGCGATCAGTGGTCGGTGAGCCGCTGACCGCCCGCCCGGTCCCGAAGCCGTGCCATACGGCGGTGGGCGGATCAGGGGATGAGGGAGACTTCGGGGAAGCGGGCGTCGGGGGTGTCGAAGAGCCGGGTGGACCGCCTGTTCAGGTGCAGGTCGAAGAAGGCCGCGACGTAGGCGCGCTGGGCCGACACGGACCGGCCGGGGTSGATCGTGCCGACGAAGTCGGCGACGGGCACCTTCGGCGACGCCGCTGCGATCTGCGGCAGCATCACCTGCAGGTCGGTGAACGAGCCGTGCGCCGCGCCCGCGAAGCGCAGCTCCCGTTTCCAGCCGGTCGAGGCATCCCAGAAGGACTGCCGGCTCGGTTCGCTCGCCCGGGTGTGCGCCTCGGCTGCGACCTGCAGGAACGGTTTGGCGACGCCGGTCTTCGCCACCCGGCCGACATAGCCGCCGTCGAGGTTGACCCCCGCGTCCACGCGCCGGTCGTCGTGGACAAGCTGCGCGGCCACCGACCCGCCGAGGGACTGGCCGAGTACTCCCACCCGGGACAGGTCCGGGGCGCCGCGCAGCCCGGCGGGCAGCTGCCCGGCCTCCTCGCCGAGGCCGTGGCCGCGTCCCAGCGCGGCGATCCTGCCGAGGACGAACCGCATGTCCGCGAGGCGGGCCCGTGAATGCCGCTCGAGCAGCTTGGCGATGACGCGCGGAGTCAGCTTCTTCGGCAGGGGCACCGCTCGCACGACCCGCCCGCCGGGGAACTCCACCTGGTCGGCCTCGTAGGTGTGGTCCACGGTGACGACCAGGTAGCCACGGGCGGCCAGGTCCTCCACCAGGGCGGTGCCGAGCGTGCGCGGGCCGCCGTCCCCGGAGCCGAAGAGCACGACCGGGAGCCTGCCCGCCCGGCGGTCCACCGGCGCGCCGACGCGGGCATGGGCAGGCGTGGCGGCCCAGTCCACCGCGCCCGCCGCGATGCCCATGGGCGGCGCGGAGCGGCGGTCCCAGTCGGCCGCGGCCAGGGGCGCCATATGGGGGGCGACTGGCAGGGTCCGGCCGGTGTCCTTCGCCGGGTACCACAGGCTGACCATCAGCTCCCGGTAGGGCTCCGACCTGACCAGGGGGTCGGGGCGCGACCGGTCGACCAGGCGCACGGCGAGGGTGCCGACGGGGTACGGTCCGGCAGGCGCGGGCAGGGCCATCGTGACACGGTGCCCAGCGGACGCATGATGGGCCGGGACAGCGGGGGCGGCCGTGGCAGGCGCGGTGACCGCGGCCAGCGCCAGCCCGGCGACCGCTGCGGTGATCTTGACGAAGAACATGTGAGGTCCCTTGCGAGCTGCGGATTCCTGTGTCCGACGAGGCTGGCAGCGGGGCGCGGCCCCGGGCCAGCGGCGTACGGCTGATCCACGCCTACGACTTTCGGCTGACATGCCCCGATGTTCATCCTGAAACAGGATGGGGAGCGAACCCGCAGGACAACTAGGGTGAGCGGCATGAAGCAAGGCGACCGTCCAGTGGCCTGCCTCGCAGCGTCCACGCGATGGCCGTCCATGCCTGCCGACGCGCTGCTGGCGGCCGTGATCTTTCTTGCCACGCTCGGGCCCGGCCGGGTGCCGGCACCCGGCGAGCCGGGGCCGCTGCTGCTTCAGGTGGCCCTGGTTGCGCCCCTGGTGTGGCGGCGGCGCGCGCCGCTGACGGTGTTCTACGCGATCGCGGCGGCGGCCGCGGTCCAATGGGTCGTCGGCGTGCAACTTCCCGCCGACGCCGCGTTGCTGGTCGCTCTCTGCACCGTTGGCGCGCGCTGTACCGGGCGGCAGACGCTGGTGGCCGGGCTCACGCTGGAGGCCGGAGCGCTGCTGGCCGCGGCGCGATGGGCGCCGCCCGGCCAGTTCCCGTTCACGGCGGCCGCGTTGACCGCGATGGCCGCCGCCGCCCTCGCCACGGGCCTGTGGACGCGTGCCCGGCGGGCGTACGTCACCTCCCTGGAGCACGACCGCGAGCAGCGGGCGCGGCTCGCCGTCGCCGAGGAACGCGCCCGGATGACCCGCGACATGCACGACATCGTCACCCACAACCTGTCGGTCATGGTGGCGCTGGCCGACAGCGCGGCGTACGTACGGCACGGCGCGCCGGAGCAGGCGGCCGCCGCTGTGGAGCAGATCGCGGCCACCGGGCGGCAGGCCCTGGACGACATGCGACGCTCCCTCGGCGCCGGCGAGCACGGCGAGCCCTGCCGGCAGGCCGGCGCGCGACTGCAGCCGGCGCCCGGGATCGCCCAGCTCGGCCCTCTGACCGACAGGATGCGCGCGGCCGGGCTGCCGACCCGGCTGGAGGTGACCGGTGACCCGGCGGCGATCCCCGCCGTCGCCCAGCTCACCGTCTACCGGCTGGTCCAGGAGGCACTGACGAACGCGCTCAGGCACGCTCCCGGGGCGGCGGCCGAGGTCCGGGTCCGCCTGACGCCGCGGTGCGCCGCCGTGGAGGTCGTCGACGACGGCCGCCCGGGGCCCGCGTCAGGAGAGGCCCACGGGCGGGGCCTGGTCGGCATGCGCGAGCGCGTCGCCGCCTACGGCGGTACCCTCCATGCCGGTCCGCTGCCCGGCGGCGGCTGGCGGGTGGCGGCCGGCCTCGACATCGGCGGCGACATGGCGGGGAAGGGCACGGCGTGACGATCCGGCTGCTGATCGCCGACGATGAGTCGTTGCTGCGCATGGCGTTCCGCATGGTGTTCCAGGCCGAGCCGGACATGGAGGTGGCCGGCGAGGCGGGCGGCGGCGACGAGGCCGCCCGGATGGCCCGGATGCTCCGTCCCGACGTCGTGCTGATGGACGTACGCATGCCCGGCGTCGACGGGATCGAGGCCACCCGCAGGATCGTCAGGGACTCCCCGCGCTCACGCGTGCTCATCCTGACCACCTTCGACCTGGACGAGTACGCCTTCGCCGGGCTGAAGGCCGGGGCCTCGGGCTTCCTGCCGAAGAACACGCGGCCCGAGGAACTGCTGGCCGCGATCCGCAGCGTGGCGGCAGGCGACGCCGCGGTCTCCCCGCGGATCACCCGCCGCCTGCTGGAGAAGTTCGCCCCCCAGCTCATGCCCGGCGCTCCCGAGCGCGACGAGCGGCTGGCACTGCTCACCTCCCGCGAACACGAGGTGCTGGTCCAGGTGGCGCGCGGGCTGTCCAACGCCGAGGTCGCCGCGGCGATGCACCTGGCCGAAGCCACCGTGAAGACGCACTTCAGCCGGGTCCTGCTGAAGCTGGGGCTGCGGGACCGCGCACAGGTCGTGGTCTTCGCCTACGAGAGCGGTCTCATCCGCCCGGCGACCTGGTAGCCCGGCCTCCGGCCGACCACCTGATCACACCTCGGAACAACCCCTAGGAGGCGGGGGTGACGGCTCCCTTGTAGGTCTGCTCGATGAACTGCTTCACCTCGGGGCCGGCGAGCAGCTTGGCGAGCTTGACCACGCGGGGGTCCTGCTCGCTGCCGGCGGCCACCACCAGGCCGTTGGCGTAGGGGTTGCCCTCGGCCTTCTCCAGCACCAGCGCGTTCTCGGCCGGCTTGAGACCGGCTTCGAGGGCGTAGTTGCCGTTGATGACGGCCGCGTCCACGTCCTCCAGCGAACGGGGCAGCTGGGCGGCCTCCAGCGGCTGGAACTTCAGGTTCTTGGGGTTGCCGGTCACGTCGCGCTCGGTGGCCGCGGTGCCGACCCCGTCCTTCAGGGTGACCAGGCCGTTGTCGGCGAGCAGCTTCAGCGACCGCCCCAGGTTGGTGGCGTCGTTCGGCACGGCGACGGTCGCGTTGGCGGCCAGCCCGGCGACGTCGGCGACCTTCTTGGAGTACAGACCCAGCGGCTCCAGGTGGACCGGCTGCACGAAGCTCAGCTTGGTGCCCTTGGATGCGTTGAAGTCCTCCAGGTAGGGCTTGTGCTGGAAGTAGTTGGCGCCGAGCTGGCCGTCGTCGAGCTGCACGTTCGGCTGGACGTAGTCGGTGAACTCGACGATCTCCAGGTTCAGGCCCTCCTTGGCGGCGAGCTTGTCCTTGACGAACTTCAGGATCTGGGCGTGCGGGACCGGACTCGCACCGACCTTGAGCACCTCCGTGGCGGAGGTCGTGCCGGCGTCGGCCGTGGTGGTCTCGGTCGAGCCGCAGGCCGTCAGCGTGAGGGCCAGAGCAGTGATCGCGGATGCGATTCCTATGAATTTACGCATGGTGTGCTCCTTCTGGGCGTGGAAGATCACAGGCACCGGCCTGTGGCGGTATCCCGGGGGGAGGGAGGAAAAAAGAGGTCAGTGACGCGTGAGACGGCGGGCGACGGTGTCGCCCAGGGTCTGCACGAGCTGGACGATGACGATCAGCACGACGACGGTGACCACCATGAGCGTGGTCTCGAAGCGCTGGTAGCCGTAGCGGATGGCCAGGTCGCCGAGACCGCCGCCGCCGATCGCCCCGGCCATCGCCGAGTAGGAGATCAGCGCGACCACGGTCACGGTGAGCCCCGCGACCAGGCCCGCCATCGCCTCGGGCAGCAGGACCTTGCCGACGACGGTGCTCCCGCCGGCTCCCATGGCCTGGGCGGCCTGCACCTTGTCCCGGCCGACCTCGCGCAGCGCGGTCTCCACCAGCCGAGCGAAGAACGGCGCGGCGCCGAGGGTGAGGGGCACCACCGAGGCGACGGTGCCGATGGTCGTGCCCACGATCAGCCTGGTCAGCGGGATGACCGCGATCATCAGGACGATGAACGGCAGGGAACGGCCGATGTTGACGACCAGCCCGAGCACCCGGTTCAGGGTCCACGACGGGAACAGGCCGTCCCGGTCGGTGACGACCAGCGCCACGCCGAGCGGCAGCCCGATCAGCACGGTGAACAGGGTGGACCAGGCGACCATCTGGGCGGTCTGCCAGGTCGACTCCCACAGCAGGGGGGTCATCTCATCCCATGTCATGCGTCATCCTCCGTCGGCCGCGGTCCCTCGGTGTCGTGTCTGCCGGTGCGCTCGCTCACGGGCTCTCCTCCACCAGCAGGCCACGGCCGGACAGGTAGGCGAGGGCCGCGGCGCGCTCGTCACCGGTGAGGCGCAGGCGCAGGCGGCCGGCGGAGACGCCGGCCACCTCTTCCAGCGCGCCGCCGAGGATGTTGACGTCCACGTCGAACTTGCGGACCACCTCCGACACCACGGGCTCGTCGGCCTGCCCGGTGAAGGTGATCGTGACGCTGCCGGGGTCCGGCGCGGGGAGGGGGAACAGCTCCGCGGTGAGCCGGGATCCCGGCGTGGCGATCAGCTCCGGGATGGCCCCGGACTCCTCGACCAGGCCGTTGCGCATGATGGCGGCCGAGTCGCAGATCGACTTGACGACGTTCATCTCGTGGGTGATCAGCAGGATGGTCAGGCCGAGCTCCCGGTTCAGGCTCTTGAGCAGCGCCAGGATCGACTGCGTGGTGCCCGGGTCGAGTGCCGAGGTGGCCTCGTCCGACAGCAGCACCGCGGGGTTGCCGGCCAGCGCGCGGGCGATGCCGACCCGCTGCTTCTGCCCGCCGGACAGCTGCGCGGGGTGCGCCCCGGCCTTGTCCGCCAGCCCGACCAGCTCCAGCAGCTCGGCGACGCGCCTGGCGCGGTCGGCCTTCCCGATCCCCATGACCTCAAGCGGGAACGCGACGTTGCCGGCGACCGTGCGGGAGGACAGCAGCGCGAAATGCTGGTGGATCATCCCGATCCGCTGCCGGGCTCTGCGCAGCTCGCTCTGCCCCAGCGCGGTCAGCTCCTGCCCCGCCACGGTGACGGTGCCCTCGGTGGGCCGCTCCAGCAGATTCACGCAGCGCAGCAGCGTGCTCTTGCCGGCACCGCTCTGCCCGAGCACGCCGAAGATCTCACCCTCGCGGACATGAAGGTCGACGCCGTCGATGGCGACCACCTCGCGGTCCCGATCTCGATAGACCTTTCGCAGGCCTGACACATCAATCACAGCTGTTCCCCAACATCAGACAGATCGTCGAAAAGACTCCGGGCGGGGGAAGGGCTAGCGCGTGCCGGGGTGAAAGGGGAGATGGCTCAGACGGCGCAGGACGAGATCGTCCGCGGGGCAGGTCATGGTCTCGGAGCCTTCGTGAAGGGAACGGGCGGGGGCGGAGTTCAGCGCACGGCGCGGATGCGGCGCATGCCGGGCATCCCACACATGCGCGCACCACAACACGCGCCCCGCCTCTGCGGGGACATGCCGGCCTGCTGTGCCACGCTCACGTTCACGTCTGCCTCAACACGGGTCCCGCTTACCCTAATTCCCGACACGTTATGTGATCTCAATCACCCCGACTCCCGGCCGGTGGGGTCAGTCCCGCCGGTAGGGGTCGCGCAGCGGAGTGACCCGCGCGGCGAACTCGTCCTTGATCTCCTGCATCCTGGGACCGGGCGCGTAGAAGCGCCCCTTGGTCTCCCCGTACGGCCGCAGCCAGCCCCTGGCCGCGAGATCACGCAGATCCCTGGCCGCCTGCCCCTGGCTGAGCGACTCGTCCGCCTGGTACCGGGTGCGGCGCAGCCGCCTGTTGACGAACACCTCGTAGAGCGCCGACACGGTCCGCGCGTTCAGCCCCTCGGCGTCGGTCTGCCCCTCCAGCAGCATCCACACCTCCCCCGCCTCCGACAGCCGCCGCCGGACCTGCTGGGCCTGCATGTGGTGAGCGCGCAGGCAGAAGCGCACCCAGTGGAGCGTGTCCCCGTTCGGGCTCCAGTTCCGTCTGCCGCGCGCGCTCAGCACCCGGTAGTAGTCGACCGTGTTCTCCATGCTTCCGAGCCACTCCTCGATCGAGGAGAACTCCGGGGTGGTGATCTGGTCCCTGCCGAGCACGAGCGTCTGCAGGGCGCGCGACATCCGGCCGTTGCCGTCCCGCCACGGGTGGATGCTCACCAGGTTGAAGTGGGCCATCGCCGCCCGCACGTAGCTCGGCGCGTCGAGGTCGCCCGAATTGAGCCAGTCGACCAGCTCGCCCAGCAGTCCCGGCACCTCCTCGGCGTCCGGGCCCTCGTAGACGACCTCGCCCGTCGCGGAGTTGCGGACGTAGACGCCGCCGGGCCGTACGGTGCCCGGAGTCTTGTCCACGTGATGCCCGATCATCATGAAGTTGAGCGAGTGGAGCAGGCCGGCGTCGAACCCGAACACCGGGGTTCGCGACAGAAGCTGGATATAGGTCAGCGCCTGCTGGTATCCGGCGATCTCCCGGGCCACTCCGGTGGAGGTCTCCAGCGGATCCTCGCCGGACATGATCGACTCGATGTCCTCCACGCTGGCCCGGTAGCCCTCGATGGAGTTCGACCCCTGGATCGCCCGTGCCTGGAGCTGCCGCCGCAACTGGCCGTCCCAGCGGTGCGTCTCCGCCAGGCGGTACTTCAGGTCGCGCCGCATCTCCTCGATCTCGCCGAGCACCAGCTCGTCCATGGCCTCCAGCCGAGGCGTGTCGTACAGCATGCCCTTATGACAGCATGGGTGAATCATTCAGTCAATCGACTTTATGATTCGTGGATATATGTCCGCCATACGCGTTTTGGCCGGTCAGGCGGGTGGGACCGACCCTCCCCCGGACGGCGGACGGCCCGCCCTCCGGGGAGAGCGGGCCGTCCGGGTGAGAAGGGTCAGGCCAGGGCGCGCTCGGCGACCTTGGCCGGGGTGAGGGCGATCTCCAGGACCTCGCGCACGTCGCTCACCACGTGGACGGTGAGCTCGCCGCGGACGGCCTCGGGCACGTCGTCCAGGTCGGGCTCGTTGCGGGCCGGGATCAGCACGGTGGTGATGCCCGCCCGGTGGGCGGCCAGCAGCTTCTGCTTGACCCCGCCGATCGGGAGCACCCGGCCGGTGAGGGAGACCTCACCAGTCATGGCCACGTCGTTCCTGACCGGTCGGCCCGACAGCAGCGAGGCCAGGGCCGTGGTCAGGGTGACGCCGGCGGACGGACCGTCCTTGGGGACCGCGCCCGCGGGGAAGTGGATGTGCACCGAGCGGTCCTTGAGGGACGCCACGGGCAGCTCCAGCTCCGCGCCGCGCGAGCGCAGGTAGGACAGGGCGATCTTGGCCGACTCCTTCATGACGTCGCCGAGCTGACCGGTCAGGGTCAGGCCGGTGTCGCCGGTCTCCGGGTCCGCCAGCGACGCCTCCACGTAGAGGACGTCACCGCCGGCGCCGGTGACCGCGAGGCCGGTGGCCACACCGGGCACCGCCGTACGCTGGCGGGACTCCGGCAGCGAGGACTCCGGCACGTGGCGCGGGCGGCCGAGGTAGGGGACCAGGTCCCCGACGGTCACGGGCAGCTCGCCCTCGCCGAGCGCGACGTTGGCGGTCACCTTGCGCAGGATCCTGGCGATCGAGCGCTCCAGGGACCGGACTCCGGCCTCCCGGGTGTACTCGCCCGCCAGCCTGCGCAGCGCGTCCTCCTCGACGGTGACGTCCTCGGCGGTGAGGCCGGCCTTGTCGAGCTGGCGCGGGAGCAGGTGGTCGCGGGCGATCGCGACCTTCTCGTCCTCGGTGTAGCCGTCGAGCGTCACGATCTCCATGCGGTCCAGCAGCGGGCCGGGGATGGACTCCAGCACGTTGGCGGTCGCCAGGAACAGCACGTCGCTGAGGTCGAGCTCGACCTCCAGGTAGTGGTCGCGGAAGGTGTGGTTCTGCGCGGGGTCGAGCACCTCCAGCAGCGCGGCCGTCGGGTCGCCCCGGTAGTCGGAGCCGACCTTGTCGACCTCGTCGAGCAGCACGACCGGGTTCATCGAGCCGGCCTCGCGGACGGCCCGGACGATCCGGCCGGACTGGGCGCCGACGTAGGTGCGCCGGTGGCCCCGGATCTCGGCCTCGTCTCGGACTCCGCCGAGGGCGACGCGGACGAACTTGCGGCCCATCGCGCGGGCGACGGACTCGCCCAGCGAGGTCTTGCCGACTCCGGGAGGGCCGGCCAGCGCGAGCACGGCGCCGCTGCGTCGCCCGCCGACCACGCCGAGGCCCTTCTCGGCCCGGCGTCCGCGGACGGCGAGGTATTCGATGATGCGGTCCTTGACGTCGTCGAGGCCGGTGTGGTCGGCGTCGAGGACGGCGCGGGCCGCGGCGATGTCGTAGGAGTCCTCGGTCCGCTCGTTCCACGGGATGTCGAGGACGGTGTCGAGCCAGGTGCGGATCCAGCCGGTCTCGGGAGACTGGTCGGAGGTCCGCTCCAGCTTGTCGACCTCCTTGAGCGCGGCCTCGCGCACCTTCGCGGGCAGGTCGGCGGCCTCGACGCGGGCGCGGTAGTCCTCCTCCTCGGTCTCCGGGGAGGTGCCGTTGAGCTCGGACAGCTCCTTGCGGACCGCGGCGAGCTGCTGGCGGAGCAGGAACTCCCGCTGCTGCTTCTCCATGCCCTCCTGGACGTCCTTGCGGATCGTCTCGGCCACGTCGAGCTCGGCGAGGTGCTCGCGCGCCCACTCGACCAGCATCGAGAGCCGGTCGGCCGGGTCGGCGGTCTCAAGGATCTCGGCCTTGCGCTGGGTGCTCAGCCAGGGGGCGTAGCCGGAGCTGTCGGCGAGGACCGACGGGTCGTCCATCTGGTTGACCGCGTCGACGACCTGCCAGGCGCCCCGCTTCTGCAGGATGGTGGTGGACAGCGCCTTGTACTGCTTGCCCAGCTCCTCGGCGCGCTCGCCCGCCTGGACGGCCTCCATCACGGTGGCCTGCACCCAGAGGGCCGCGCCGGGGCCGGTCGTGCCGGAACCCACGCGGACCCGGTCGACACCACGCACCACGGCGGCGGGCTCGCCGCCGGGCAGCCTGCCCACCTGCTCGACTACCGCCCGGACGCCGACGGAACCGTATCGCCCGTCGATCCGGGGAACGAGCAGCACCTCCGGCTTGTTGTCAGCGAGAGCCTGCGCCGCGTCGATCGCGGCCCGGATCTCGTTCTCGGACAGGTCCAGGGGAACCACCATGCCCGGCAGCACGACCTCGTCGTCGAGCGGAAGAACCGGGAGGATCAAGCTCTCACTCATGCGAACTCCAAAGGTTGAGTTACATGGACTCAAGTAATGGGAGCCGTGAAATGTTCCCGAGGTTGAGCGTGTTCGCTGTGAGCGATCGTAATTGTGTAATTTCGCTTCTCGGCGACCGTCCCGTCGCGCCCGCCGTACCTCCCGGGTGTGAGGCGGGGGGTCACCCCCGGGTGTGACGCCGTCCGGGCCGCGGCTGTCTAGGCTGGCCGGGTGAATCTGCCCGCCGGTCTGGTACGGCTCACCCGGCCGCTGACCCTGGCGGTGGTCAGCGGCCGTGCCGACCCTCCGTTCCCCCGCTCCCGCCGCCTGGGGATACCGATCCCCAGGTTCCTGGGGCTGCTGCCGTTCCGGACCGTCGACCTGGTCGTGCTGGCCAACCTGCTGATCGCCTGGCTCACCTACGACGGGGGGCTGTCCTCGCTCCTGTCGGGCAACGACGGGCTCTCCATTCCCTATCCCGAATGGCGGATCTACTACGCCGCCGTGGCCTGCTCCCTCCCGCTGCTGCTGCGCGAGCGCTGGCCGCTCGCCGCATGGCGGATCAGCATGCTGGGAATGCTCACCACCGCCCCGGTCATGGACACCCTGAGCGGACATCCCGTGTCGATAGCCGGGATCGTCGCCTATCTCCTGGTCGTCTACTCCGTCGCGGTCCGCTGCGGCCGGGAGACGACCCTGGGCGTGTGGATCTCCTCCATGCTCTGCATGGCGCTCTCGGCCACCAGCCGGGACGACCTCGTCATAGCCGCGATCCTGCTGAGCGTCACCGCGCTCTTCGGCTACAACGTGCGCGCCCGTCGGCTGGCCGCCAGGCGCCTGGCCGAGGAGGAACAGCGCAGCGAGCGGGCCCTCGCGGCGCAGGCCACGCTGGAGGAGAGGGCCAGGATCGCCAGGGAGCTGCACGACGTCGTCGCCCACCACATGTCGGTGATCGCCATTCAGGCGGAGGCCGTGCCCCTGCAGGCGGCCGGTGACGTCGGACGCCTGGAGGAGGGGCTGAGAGAGATCCGCGCGCTGTCGCTGGCGGCCATGACCGAGATGCGCCGCGTCGTGGGCGTGCTCCGGGACGGCGACGGACGCGCGGACACCGCGCCGCAGCCGGGCCTCGGCCGCCTGGAGGAGCTCGTCGGCACCGCGCGCTCGGCCGGGCTCACCGTGACGCTCAAGCTGGGCGGCGACCTGATGGGGCTGCCCACGGCGGTGAGCCTGTCCGCCTACCGGATCGCCCAGGAGTCGCTCAGCAACGCCATGCGGCACGCGCCCGGCTCGGCCGTCTCGATGAGGATCAGCCGCTCCGGCGCCGAACTGCACATCCACGTGGAGAACGACGCCAGGCGCCGCTCCCCCGCCGCGCCGGAGCACGCGGGAGAACCGGGGCACACGGGGCACGGCCTGATCGGGATGCGGGAACGGGTCTCCATGCTCGGCGGAAAGCTGTGGACCGGGCCCGTGGGAACGGGCTTCGCGGTCACCGCCATACTTCCGATCGTGGAGAACGCATGACGATCCGGGTGCTCATCGCCGACGACCAGGGCATGGTCCGGACCGGGTTCACCGTGTTCCTGGACTCCCAGCCGGACATCGAGGTCGTGGGCGAGGCGGCCGACGGCCGCGAGGCCGTGGCCCGGGTGGCCGAGCTGCGGCCGGACGTGGTGCTGATGGATGTGCGGATGCCGGTAATGGACGGCCTGGCGGCGACGCGGGCGATCCTGGACGGGGGCGGCTCCCCGCCGAAGGTCCTGATCCTGACCACCTTCGACCTCGACGACTACGTGTACGAGGCGCTGCGGGCCGGGGCCAGCGGATTCCTGCTCAAGGACGCCTCCGCCCAGCAGCTCGCCGAGGCGGTCCGGGTGGTCGCGGCCGGGGAGGCGCTGCTCGCGCCCTCGGTGACCAGGCGGCTGATCTCGGAGTTCGCGCGCGTCGGACCGCGCCGCCCGCGCGGCCGGCTGGACGACATCACCGAGCGGGAGACCGAGGTGCTCGCCCTCATCGCCCAGGGCCGCTCCAACCAGGAGATCGCCGAGGAGCTCGTGCTGTCGGAGCAGACGGTCAAGACCCACGTGGGCCGGATCCTGGCGAAGCTGAACCTGCGCGACCGGGCCCAGGCGATCGTCCACGCTTACGAGACGGGCCTGGTCCGCCCGGGCGGGTGAGTCTCCCTGCCCGCCCGAGCCGGCGAGTCCCGGCCCCGCTCGCCCTGCCGCCTTGACGGGTGAGTCTCCCGGCCCCGCTCGCCTCCGCCCGCCCGAGCCGGCGAGTCCCGGTCCCGCTCACCCCTGCCCGCGCCGAACCTCCCTCACCCCTGGGAGGGACCCGCGAGATGGGTGTCCGGGGGTGACGTGCGCGACAGGCCCCGATTCCTAATGTCCTGTCCGGTTCCCCAACCGGACAGGAGGCTCCATGTTCCGCCGCGCGCTCGCCGTGGCCACCGCCGCCGCGCTCACCTATGCGATCGTCCCCGCTCCCCGTGGCGACCGGATAGTCAGGGTCTACGGCGATCTCCGTACGGCCGGGCACGTCGCGGTCATCGTCCCGGGCTCCGACACCACGGTCGCCAACTTCGACGGCGGCAGGGCCAAGCCGTACAGCACGCCGGGGGGTGGCGCCCGGGCGGTGCTGGCCGAGGCGCGGGCGCTGGACCCCCGGGCCGGGCTGGCGGTGGTCGCCTGGCTCGGGTACGACAGCCCGGGGACCGTCAGCCTCGCCGCGGTGACCGACGGGGCCGCCAGGAGGGGCGCCGTGGAACTGCGGCGCTACGTCGCCGAGACGCTCAGGGGCAAACGGGTCAGCCTGCTGTGCCACAGCTACGGGTCGGTCGTGTGCGCCATGGCCGCGCCCGGGTCGGACGTCGCGGATGTGGCCGTCTTCGGCAGCCCCGGCCTGGGCGTCCCCCGCGCGTCCGCGCTGGGCGGCACCCGGCTGTGGGCCGGCAGCGGCAGCCGGGACTGGGTGCGGAAGGTGCCCAAGCTCCGGCTCGGGCCGCTCGGCTTCGGCCCCGACCCGGCGGACCCCTCCTTCGGCGCCCGGCTGTTCGTGACCGGCCCCGCCGGGCACAGCGACTATCTCAGGCCCGGCAGCGAGTCCCTGCGCAACCTCACCCTGATCGCCCTCGGCCGGACGGGCGAGGTGTCGCGTGGCTAGCGTCACCGCCCGGATCGGGAGTGCCACTCCGGCGGACCGGGACCGGGGGGTGGACGCGCTGCGCGCGCTGGCGATCCTCGGGGTCGTCGCGGGGCACTGGCTGGTCACGACGTGGGTGCACGGGCCCGGCGGGAAGGTGTACATCTCCAGCCCGCTCGCCTACCTGCCGGCGCTCACCCCGCTGTCGTGGGTGTTCCAGACGCTGGCGGTGTTCTTCTTCGTGGGCGGCTACGCGGCGGCGCGGAGCCTGCGCTCGGCCACAGGGTATCCGGCCTGGGTGCGGGCCAGGACGGGGCGGCTGCTGCGGCCGGTGGGTCCGCTGGCGCTGGTCTGGACGGGGATCGCCGCCGGGATGGCGCTGCACGGCATGCCGTACGGGACGATCAGGGCGCTGGCGCTGCCGGCCGTCGGGCCGCTGTGGTTCCTGGCGGTCTTCGCCGCGCTCAGCGCTGCCACTCCGCTGCTGCTGCGGGTACGGCCGGGCGCCGTGGCCGTCTCGGCGTTCGCGGTCGTGCTGGTGGTGGACGCGCTCAGGTTCGGGGAAGCCGGGCCGGACTGGCTGAAGTGGGTGAACCTGGTGGCCGGGTGGCTGCTGCCGTACGTGCTCGGGGTCGGCTGGGCGGGCGGCGCACTCGCCTCGCGCCGGGCGGCGGTGGCGCTGCTGGCGGGCGGCGCGGCCGGGACCGCGGTGCTGGTGGCCGGGTTCGGGTATCCGGCGAGCATGGTGGGCGTGACGGGGGCGGAGATCTCCAATCTCGGCCCGCCCACGCTGGCCGCGGTCTGCTTCGGGGTCGCCCAGGTGGGGCTGGCGCTGCTGGTGCGCGAGCCGCTGGCCCGGCTGATGCGGCGGCCCCGGCTGTGGGCGGCGGTGGCGGTGGCCAACCTGGGCGCGATGACGCTCTTCCTGTGGCACCAGACCGCGCTGACCGCGACCGTCCTGGCGGCGCTGCGCTTCGGCGACGTGCCCGGCCTGCTGACGCCGCCCACCGATCCGGTGTGGCCGCTGTACCGGCTGGCCTGGCTCCCGGTGTTCGCCGCGCCGCTGGGGGCTGTCTGGCTGCTCCAGCGCGCCCGGAGGCGGTTTGATGACAGGGTGTCGTGATCAGCTTGACGAGATCCCTCCGCTTTTGTGACACTGTGTCATGAAAGTCGCGAAAGGCCCATTCGACGCGGAGTGATCATGAGCGAGTCGCCGTTCTCCGAAGTACTCAGGAACGCCACCTGGGGCGACCACGAGTCAGCCGAGGACGACAGTTACCTCAAGGCCCTGATGGCCGGGCAGCTCAGCCGCGAGGCCTACGGGGAGCTGATCGCCCAGCACTACTTCGCCTACGTCGCCCTCGACGGCGCCTCCAGGGCGCTCGCCGACGACCCGGTCGCCGGGCCGTTCGTCTTCCCCGAGCTCTACCGGGAGGAGGCGCTGATCCGCGACCTGGAGACCGTCTACGGCGCCGGCTGGAAGTCCAGGATCGAGCCCTCCAAGCCGACCCGGACGCTGGTCGCCCGGATCAACCAGGTCGCGACCTGGCCGGGCGGCTACATCGCCCACCACTACACCCGATACATGGGCGACCTGTCCGGCGGGCAGTTCATCCGGATGGAGCTGCAGAAGATCTACGGCTACCAGCCGGGCGGCGGCGTCGACTTCTACCTGTTCGACGAGGTCGGCAGCCTGCCGCGGTTCAAGAACGAGTATCGCGCCCGGCTGGACGCGCTGCCCGTGGACGAGGCCGAGAAGCAGCGGATCATCCGCGAGACCAAGCTCGCCTACCTGCTCAACACCGAGGTGCTGGGCGAGCTCGGCCGCGTGGTGCGGGCCGAACTCGCCGCCTGACCTTCCCCGCCCCGGTACCGTCCGGTTCCCGCCGCCGGGGCCGCGCCCGCCGCCCGCCCGCGGCGCCGCCCCTGTGCGACCATGGGGGCATGCCCCGGATTTCGGCCCCGACGATCGGCGAGCACCGCGCCCAGACGCAGGACCGCATCCTGCAGGCGGTCTCGCGCCTCTCCCGTGACCAGGGCATCGACACCATCTCGATGACCGACGTGGCGGGCGAGGCCGGGATCACCCGGACCGTCCTCTACAACTACTTCCCCGACAAGGCGGCGCTGCTGCTGGCCTTCACCGAGCGGGTGACGCACTACTTCATCGAGAGCTACGAGCGGGAGCTGCCCGAGCAGGCCTCCCCCGCCGAGCGGCTGCGCGCGTTCGTCCGGCTCCAGCTCGCCGGGCTGCTCGCCCACCCCCATCCCGGCCCCGCCGACCTGTCGGCTGCCCTGGGACCCGACGCCTACCAGCGCCTGGCCGACCACGTCGCGCCGATGCAGGACATCCTGACCGGCATCATCGACAGCGGCGTGGCCTCGGGCGACTTCCACGCCCCCGACGTCGCCGCCGCCGCCCGCATCATCTTCGCCGTCATCGGCGCGGAGCGGGTGCCGCTGCTCAGCGGCACGGTGACGCCCCAGGAGGCCGAGGAGACCGTCTGCGGGTTCGTGCTCCGGGGGCTGGGCGCCCGGACGACCTCCTGACCGGTCCCGCCCCGGGCTCCTCGGGCGGAGAAATGTCGGTGGGGATGGCTAGTTTTCGATCGACCCCCGATGCGAGGAGCCTGCCAGATGTACCGCCAGGGAGACATCCTGATCGTGCCCGTCCCCGAGGAGGCCGTGCCCGCTCCGGCCCGGACCTCGCCGTCCGCAACACGTGACGCCCGTGGCCGCCTGGTGCTGGCCCTGGGCGAGGCCACCGGCCACGCCCACGCGGTGGTCGGCCCCGGCACCCTGGTCCGAGGCCTGCGGCCGATGGACCCCGACTTCCTGCACGTCCCCCAGGGCGGGCGCGTCGTCCACGAGGAACACGCCGCCATCTCCCTGCCCAAGGGCTGGTACCGCGTGCAGCGCCAGCGCGAATACGTCCCCGGCGCCTTCCGCGTCGTCGCCGACTGACTCCTTCCCCGCCTCCGCCTCCGCCTCCCCGCCCGACCGGCCGGCTCCCTCCGGAAGCGCCGCCGGCGCGGGCGGTCCGTTCACCTGAGGAGCTCCCGACCATGACCGTCACCACCGAACTGGCCGACGTCCTGACCGCCGCCGCGCTCCGCTGGCAGGAGGTGGCCTTCCAGACCGGCCCCGCCGACCGTCCCGGGGCGGAGGCGGGGATACGGCTGGCCTACCGGAGCGCCGGGCTGGCCGATCCCGAAAAGATCATCTGGGTCGACTCCCCCGCCGCGGGGGCCCGCGCCATCGCCACGCTCGGCGCCGGCAGGCCGGTGCGCGACGCGGTGCGGACCGGGCCGTGGGAGCGGGCCAGGGCGGAGGCGCACACCTCGCTCGGTCCCACGGCGTGGCCGCTGGCCTGGTCGCTGACCGGGGGGCGGCTCTGGGACCCGGTGAGCGCGCTCGTCACCCGGATCCGCCGGGACATCGCGGAGACGGCGGAGTCGCAGGCCCTCACGGTGACGGCGGAGTCGGCGGAGGAGTCGCAGGCCGTCGCGTCCGCGCTGCGCGCCTCGACCCTGGACGCCGTGCTGGGCCAGCATGACGCGCCGTGGCTGTCGCTGTTCGACGCGCTGGGCAGCCCCGAGGTGGCGGCGCTGGTCCAGGTGGCCCGGTCGGCGGGCTGGTGGTGGCCGTTCGAGAGGGTGGCCATCGTCTGCGAGCGCCCCGCCGAGCTGCACCTCGACGAGCTGTCGCGCCTGCACCGCGCCGACGGCCCGGCGCTGCTGTTCCCCGACGGCTTCGCCATGCACGCCTGGGGCGGCATGCCCGTCCCCGCCGGCTTCGCCGACTCCATGGCGGCGCTCACCCCCCAGCGCATCCGCGCCGAGGAGAACGCGGAGCTTCGCCGGGTCATGCTGGAGCACTTCGGCTACGACCGCTACCTCACCGAGTCCGGGGCGACCCCGCTGCACCAGGACGAGACAGGCGTCCTGTGGCGGATCGACCTGCCCGAGGACGAACCGGTGGTGATGGTCGAGGTGATCAACTCCACCGCGGAGCCCGACGGCACCTTCCGTAAGTACTGGCTGCGGGTGCCCCCGTCCACCCGCACCGCCCGCGAGGGCGTGGCCTGGACCTTCAACCTGTCCGAGGCCGAATACCACCCGGCCCGGGAGACCTGAGACGCGGGAGACCCGCCCCGGCGGCCCGTCCGGGTCAGGTCAGGTGCGGGATGCGTTCCAGGATTCCGCCCGCGAAGACGTCGTAGAGACCGGTCTGCTCCAGGTGGACGTAGCCGATGTGGCAGTCGCACAGGGCCGCCGGGCACGGCCTCGCCGCCGGGCGGAAGGTGCCGTCGTAGAGGTTGCCGAGGACGGCCGGGACGAAGTGGCAGCGCCGTACGGTGCCCTCGCCGTCCACCGAGATCACACTGTCCCCCGTACGGCAGGGCCGGCCGGCGCTGCGGTGCGGGGTGCGGCTGTAGGGGAAGAGGGGGTCGATCCGCGTCCAGTCGGCCGCCTCCTCATCGGTGTAGAGGCGCCCCTCGGCGGCGTTCACCCACAGATACACCTCGGCGGGCAGGTCGTCCCGGAGCCGGCGGGCCTGCTCCAGGTGCTCGGGCAGCCCGACGACGCCGACGCTGAAGCGGACCCCGCGCCCGGCCAGGTCACGGCACCTGGCCAGGAAGCGTCCGTGGGCGACCTGACCGGGGTGGTAGGTCACCCAGAGCGCGAGCGTGTCCAGGTCCGCCTCGGCCAGCCAGTCGGGGCGGCAGCTGAAGTTGGTCTGGATGGCGACCCGCCGGACGTGCGGGAGGTGGCTGAGCTCCACCATCGCCCGCCGGTACCACGACCGCACGAGCCCCTCGCCCCACGGCGTGAACAGCACCGAGAGGGGATGGTCCCGTCCGACCGCCCACGCGGTGAACCGCTCCAGCGCCGTCCGGTCCCGGCGCAGCTGCTCGGTGCCGTCGCGGCGCTTGGCGAACGGGCAGTAGGGGCAGTCGTAGTCGCAGCTGGACAGCGGGCCCCGGTAGAGGATCGTCAGGTGGCCGGGGTCCTGCCCTCCGGCCCGCAGGACAGGGAGGTCACGGCCGCTCGCGGGTTTGTTCAACTGTTCTCGTATCCCGCCATCAGCTCGCGGACCCGGCCGGAGAACAGCGCCGGGCCGACGGCGTCGGAGTGCGCCAGCCCCTCGGCGCCGAGCCGGAGCCGGCCGCCGGGGCGCGTCCCGGCCTCCGAGCCGGCCGCCTCCAGCCAGCCCCGGCCGGCCAGGCGCTCCAGATCCTCGCCGAAGTCGGCCGTCACCTCGGTGCCGAAGCGCTCCCGGTAGGCGGCCGGGTCCAGCCCCTCGGCCTGGAGCAGCGACTGGATCAGGTGGCGGCGGCGCCGCTCGTCCTCATCCAGCCGGAACCCCACGTTGGCGAGCGCGAACTCCCCGGGCGCGAGCCGTACGTAGTCGTCGATGATCGCGCGCACCTGGCCGGCGCCCACCGCGTACTCGTAGGAGTAGTGCAGGTCGGAGGTGTAGGACCGGGCCCCGCAGCCGAGCCCGACCATGCCGTCGCTCTGGCAGTCGTAGCCGGTCGTGCCGGAGGCTCCCGGCAGCCGGAACATCCGCATCGACACCTGCTCGTACCCGGCGGCCAGCAGGTGGTCACGGCCCTGCCGGTAGAGGCCGAGCCGGTGGTCGTCCCAGTCGCGGGCGCGGCGGCCGAGGCCGGTGAGCGGGCGGACGTACAGCGGGTAGAGGTAGACCTCCTCGGGCTTCCAGGCGAGCGCGGCGTCCAGCGAGAGGCGCCAGGACCGCTCGGTCTGCCCGTCGATCCCGTAGATCAGGTCGATGTTGAGCGCCTCGAACCCGGCCTCCCTGATGTGTCCGAGCGCCGTCTCGACCTCCTGCCGTCTCTGCGGGCGTATCGCCGCGCGGGCCTCGGCGTCGACGAAGCTCTGCACGCCGATCGAGATCCGGGTCGTGCCCCGCTCGGCCAGGACGGCGAGCCGGTCGGCCGTCGCGGTCGCCGGCGAGGTCTCCACCGACAGAGGCACGGCCCGCAGGTCGGCGCCCATGATCCGTTCGGTCAGATCGAACATCCGGGTGAGCTCGGCCGCGCTCAGGTAGGTGGGCGTGCCGCCGCCGATGGCCGCGGTGACGAACCTCGGCTCCTCCAGGGCGTCCCGTACGGCCTCCGCCTGGCGTTCCAGGGCGTCCAGGTAGGCGGCGACGAGCTCCTCGGGGGCGCCGGTCCGGGTGAACAGGTTGCAGAACCCGCAGCGCATCTCACAGAACGGGATGTGCAGGTAGAGGAAGAGGCTCCCGAGCGGCTCCCCCGACCACACCTCCCGCAGCGACGGGCGCGGCTCCAGCGGCCGGTATGCCGTCTTGTGCGGGTAGGCGTACACATACCCCTGGTACGGCCCCGCGCCGATCGCGCCGTCGGGGGCCGGTCGCGCCGGGGGGCCGCCCCGCCCGAGGGTCACCGTCTCCAGCACCCGCGTCCGTGCCCGGCCGGAACTCTGAGTCACCGCCACTGCCCCCGCTCCATCGTGAACTCTCCGTAGGGCACCGTCCAGACGACCTCGTGGCCGATCCGATGCCCGGTGTATCCGTCCTCACCGTAGGCGGTGCCGTGATCGGAACAGACGATCGCGAACCCCGGCCGCCGGGCGCTCATCAGGGCGAAAAGCCGGCCGATGTGCCGGTCGACGTACTCCAGCGCAGCGGCGTGGCTCTCCCGGCTGTCACCGTGCTCGCGGGTGGCGCCCGGCAGGTGGAACCAGTTGGGCTGGTGCAGCGCCGACACGTTGACGAACAGGAACACCGGCCCGTCCACCCTCGCCACCGCCCGCTCGGCGCACTCGATCTGCGCCTCGAACGACGTCGGCGAGGTCACTCCGAACGCCGGATCCCAGTGGCTCTCGGCGAACAGCCCCGGCAGTGCGGCCCCCAGAGGGGTGAGCTTGTTGAAGAACCCCACGCCCCCGACGCAGACGGTGTGGTATCCCGCCTGGGCCAGCCCGCCGGGCAGGTCGGGCGCGTCGAACACCCACGTCCCGCCGGCGGTGGTCTCGCTGCCGGGGAAGGCCGCCGCGAAGAGGCGGGGATGCGGTCCGGGCTCGGCGGGGGTCGGCAGGAACCCGGCGAGGATCGCGGCGTGCGCGGCGTAGGTGAAGCTCCCCGGGCTGTGCCGTCTCTGCCATCGCCCGCCGGGCAGCGCCCTGGCCAGGTTGGGCAGCCGCCCGGCCCCTGCCAGCTCCTCGGCCACGTCGTAGCGGAGCGTGTCGAGGGTCACCAGCAGAAGGTCATGGCTTCCCACGATCCCGTTCATGTCCCGCACCGTGCCCTCCTCCCCGGCCCCCGTGCCCATCCCGGGTCCGAGCGGCGGGCTGCCGTCCACCATCTCCTCACCCACCGGCGTTCCCTCCCGTGGGCGCCGGTACGGCGGGGTGGTGGGCGGTGGCGTCCGGCACCGCCGTACGGCGGGCGAGGATGGCTCTGACCTGGGCCTCGTAGGTGTTCAGGTGCTCGGCGCCGCCGCCGGGGAAGCCGGTCAGGCGGGGAAGCAGGTCGCCGAAGGCGTTGACCTCGGCCACGGCGACGCTCCGCCAGTCGACGCCGATCATCAGGTCGACCCCGGCGGTCAGGCTCCCCGGAAAGCACGACGCCGCCCGGGCGCACGCCTCGGTGACCCGCGCCCAGCCCTGCGGGCCGAGCCTGGTCCTGACCGCGCCGAGATCGCCGCGCTCACCGCCGAGGTGCAGGTTCGTCATGGGGGTACGGCTCGCGCGGACGACGGCGTGGGTCGGCGTGCCGTCCACCACGACCACGCGCAGATCGATCGTCCGCCCGTCCAGGCCCGCCTTGGGGAACCACCGCTCCACGTGGAGCCCGTCCCCGGCGAGCAGGTCGACGATCGCCGCCACGTCCGCCTCGTCCTCGTAGGATCGCACCCGCAGCGAGTTGTGCAGCCCGCCGGCGGACAGCTCCGCCGACGTCACCGCCTTGATCCGGTGACCGGAGGTCTGCAGGGCGACGACCCCGGAGGCGGACGAGCCGTGGGCCGGCTTGACGAACACCCGGCCCCAACCGGCCTGCCCCATCCGCTCGCGCAGCTCGGCGTAACCGCCGACCGGTCCGGGCAGCGCGGCGGGCACCGGCACTCCGGCCGCCGACAGCCTCGCGTGGCACAGCCGCTTGTCGAACATCACCGCGATCTCGTCGACGTCGGCGAGCAGCACGGCCCCGGGCGTCCGCTCGACGGCCCGGCGGATCCGCGCCGTCCCGGCGGTGAAGGCGGCGTGCCAGGCGGCGCCGCCGCCGACCCGGGACGGCTCGCCCGGACCGCGCAGCAGCGCGTCGGCCCCGGCGTCCTCTCCGGGCGACTCGATCCGCACGAGCGTCCCCGGCTCCAGCGTGACGTCCTGGCCCCGCAGCACGGAGGTCCACGGCACGACGGCGGGCTCCCGCAGGCCGTAGCGGACGCAAGCGTCGGCGAACATGGTCACCCGCCGCTCCCCCGGCGTGCCGACAACCGTCAGCGAGGCCGTCCGGCCACCGCCGCTCAACGCCACTCCTTCCGCGGCGGCCAGGGACGCCAGGCGCTCACGAATCATCGGAGAACCTGCTCGCCGACCGCGGCACAGCGGGCCTCCGGCTCCCGTTCACACCGCTCATCGGCCTACTCCGCCACGGCGATGTAGCGCCAGTCGTCGTCCGCCTCTTCCTGCTCGGACAGATCGACCTCGACGCCGGTGCCGGCGAAGGCCGCCTCGACGTGCTTGACCATCGGGCCGGTCAGGTAGTGGTGGTGCAGGTCCAGGTGCCTGAGATGGGTCAGCGGCTGGCCGGACAGCAGCGCCTCGGCGCCCTCGTCGGTGAGCGTGCCCATCGACAGGGCCAGCGACTCCAGCCCGGCCACCACCGGCGCCGACGCCACGGCCGCGGCGATCTCGTCCTGGATCTCGCTGTCCTGCAGGCCGAGGTGCCGCAACGCCGGCAGCCGCTCGCCGGACAGGATCGGCGCGAGGTCGGCTACCGTGGCGTCCCCGCCGTAGTCGCTCGTGCCGAGCCACATCTCCAGGTATTCGAGTGCGGGGAAGTCGCTCTCACCGACCGCGCGGACCACCTCGGCCGGCAGCCCGCCCGTCTCGAACCGCAGCACCCTGAGGCTCTCGTGCCGGACCGGCCGGAGCAGGAGCGCGGAGCCGCCGCGCACCTCCAGCCGCTCCAGCGACGGGAACGCCTCCAGCAGCGGCGTGACGTCGCTCTGCTGGATCCAGGAGATCTCGCACTCCTCCGACGCGATCGCGCCGAAGAACATCGAGCGCAGGGCGGGAAAGCGGCCGGCGTGCTCCACGAGAAGTCCGATGGCCTGCGCGGAACTGGTCTCGTAGGCGCTTCCCCAGTCGCCGACGATGAGGGCGGAGACCTTCGCCGGGTCCACCGCGGTGAGGAAGTGCCGGAAGTTCGCCTCGAACCCGTCATTCCGCCCGTTCCAGGAGATCCGCCAGGCCGCCGCCTCGGGGGCCGGCAGCCCTTCCGGAAGCGCGCCGTCGCTTTCCGGGGCCTCGACCACGGGCAGACCGGCGTAGCTCCCTCGGTTCAGCCTGCCGACTTCGTCATTGAACTCTCTGTAGTCCATCCTGGCTCCTGTCAGGCGAAACGTGACAGATCACGTCCTACCAGAGATCGCCGACACTTCTGGAATCATGAATCCCCATCGGGCGGACGAAAACGGTCAGCGATGATGAGAGTTATGGACAACGGCCACATTCGGCTCAGCTCAGCCCGGGGACGGTGGGTTCTGCTGACCACCGTGCTCGGTTCGGGGATCGCGCTGCTGGACGGCACGGTCGTCAACGTGGCGCTCCCCGCGCTCGGCGACGACCTCGGGGCCGACATGGCGGGCCTGCAGTGGACCGTCAACGCCTACACCCTCACCCTGGCGGGTCTGATCCTGCTGGGCGGCTCGCTCGGCGACCGGTACGGCAGGCGCAGGATCTTCCTGATCGGCGTGGTCTGGTTCGCCGTCGCGTCGGCCCTGTGCGGGCTGGCTCCCAACGTGGAGACGCTGATCGCGGCCCGGGCGCTCCAGGGCGTCGGCGGGGCGCTGCTCACGCCCGGATCGCTGGCCATCATCCAGGCGTCCTTCGTCCGCGAGGACCGGCCCAGGGCGATCGGAGCCTGGTCGGGGCTGGGCGGGACGGCGGCGGCCATCGGGCCGCTCCTCGGCGGGTGGCTGGTGCAGACGGTCGGATGGCGGTGGGTGTTCCTGATCAACCTGCCGGTGGCCGCGCTCGTGGTGGCGGTGGCCGTACGGCATGTGCCGGAGAGCAGGGACGTGGAGGCCACCGGGCGCTTCGACGTGCTCGGCGCGGCGCTGGCCGCGCTGGCACTGGCCGGGATCACCTACGGTCTGATCGACCTGCGGCCGGTCCCGATCGCGGTGGGCGTCCTGCTGGGAGCGGCGTTCGTCTGGCTGGAGATCAGGCGCTCGCCCCGCGCGCTGGTGCCGGTCGGGGTCTTCGCCTCCAAGGTGTTCACGGCGGTCAACGTCGTCACGTTCGTCATGTACGCCGCGATGAGCGTGGTGTTCTTCCTCCTGGTCGTCCAGCTCCAGGTGTCGGCGGGCTTCTCGCCGATGACGGCCGGATCCGCGATGATCCCGGTGACGGTCCTGATGCTGCTGCTGTCGTCGCGGGCGGGCGAGCTGGCCAAGCGGATCGGGCCCCGCGTCCCGATGACGGCGGGCGTCCTGATCTGCGCCGCCGCGCTGCTGCTGATGTCGAGGATCGGCGAGGGCTCGTCCTACCTGACGGGCGTGCTGGTCCCGACGGCCCTGTTCGGCCTGGGGCTGTCGGCGGCGGTCGCGCCGCTCACCGCGACCGTGCTGGCCACCGCCGAGGAGCGCTACGCGGGTGTGGCCAGCGGCGTCAACAACGCGGTCGCCCGGACCGGCGGGCTGCTGGCGGTCGCCGCGATCCCGCCGCTGGCCGGCCTGACCGGTGACGCCTTCCACGACCCGGTCGCCTTCACCGCCGGATTCCACACGACGATGCTGGTCAGCGCGGCGATGATGGCCCTCGCCGCACTGACCGCCTTCCTCACCATCCGCGAGAACGTCCTGGCCGACTCCCGGCCGCAGATGAGTTGCCCGGTGGAGGCTCCCCAGCAGGGCAGGTGAGAGCCGGAAGGCGAGGTCCCGGCTCCGGACACGCCGCCGGAGCCGGAGACCGGTAGCCCCGGTGAGCACGCCGCCGGTTCCGGCCCGGCATGTTCTCTACCCGCGCTGGTCATGTGAATTTCACATCCCGGTGGGCGGAGTGTCCGAATTCCCGGAGACCATTCCCCGTATGAGAGCTTCGCTCCTCGCCTCCGCCGTCCTCGCCCCCACCGTCCTCGCCTCTGCCGGCCCCCACCGTCCTCGCCTCTGCCG
>NZ_NGFP01000009.1:9413-71642 GCF_002149035.1 Streptosporangium minutum | reverse complement strand
GAGGACGTGGGGCCGGGGGTGGGCTCGTGGCGGGCCGGTGGCCGGGTGACGGTCCCGTTCGTCTGCGCGAAGAGTCCTAAACCGTTAGAGGGGAAACGTCGGAACGATCTCGATGTCAGCACTGCCTCTACCGTGTGACGTTACCTTGATCTGCTTGATCAGTTTGGCCAGCATCGTCCGCCGCACCGACACGGGAAGCGTGTGCCACTCAGCGGCGAGTCCCTCGGCCACCTCGACCGGCACCACCGACGCCGCACCGTCCTCCTCGACCAGGGACTCCAGCACGTCGGAGACGGACTTCAGGCGGCTCAGGAGATCGTCCCGAGCCCCCGCATAGGCCACCTCGGGGACAAGGCCGGTCGCTCTGTCGACGGTGAGCTGGGTGAGCGCCTTCTCCCACTTCACGCTCTCGGCGAGCAGCCGCTTCCGGTCGCCATCCCGCGTCGTCTTCGCCACGGCCTGAACGACAGCGATCGCCGCCCGCCCCTCCAGCTCCGTCGCCGCAACCTCCCCCAGCCACTCCAGGACACGCTCCTCGACCCTCGCCCGAGTGATCCACGTCCCGGTGCATTGCCGCGACTTCTCCCATGTGCGGCACAGGTAGAGGTAGCCGCCCACGCGTTTTCCTCCGTCGGTGGGGGTCGCGGAGTGCGCGTTCAGGTGGCCATCACATCGACCGCAGTAGACCAGGCCCGCAAGCGGGTACGTAGGCGCCTCCACACGGGGCGCTAGGCGCGCTCTGGCCTTGCGCTGGGCCATATAGGTTATCCAGAGCTCGGCCGTGATGACGGCGGCCTGAGCCCCTGAGAGGAACGTCTTACGGTCGCAGTCCGCAGGGGTGCTGCAGCGGCACGTGCTGTCATGAATGCGAAGCAGGCCGGCGGCGAATCCCGAGTCCATGTACCGCTTGACCTTGCGCTTATCCCAGGGGAGGCCTTTGACGTTGAGGAAGCCCTTGTCGTTGAGCCACTGGGCGATCTTCACCATGCTCTCGCCGCTGTTGTAACGGCTGTACATCTCAGCCAGGATCGGCCCGGTCTCCGGGTCGACCCGGTACTCGCTCTTGCACTCCCCCGGCCCGCAGCCTTGCGGGCACACGGAGGTGCCGATCGTGGGGCGGTGGTACTTGTAGCCGAACGCCGGCTTGCCATGGTGCGGGAGGCCGGCCGTGCGCCGCTTGGCCTGAACCTCCTGCCACCCTTCCCCGATGCGTTCAGACTCCCATGCGGCGACCTCGGCGAGCATGCCGCGAGTGAATCGGCCGGTCGAGTTGGTGGTGTCGACCTCCTCGGTGGCACTCTCCAGTTGACCGCCGGCGGACTCCAGGCGGTCGAGGTTGACCGCCCACCCCTTCCTGTTCCGGCCGAACCTTGAGAATTTCCAGACGACGACCACGGCGATACCGGCGGACTCGACCATCTCGATGGCCCGCTGAACACCCTTACGGGCGAAGCTCCGGCCGCTGGCGTCGAGGTCCTCGATGACCTCTTCTAGGTGATAGCCGCGGCGGGCACAGTAGTCGGAGATCGCGGCCCGCTGGAGCTCCGGGGAGATCATCTCCTCTCGGGCCATGGATACCCGGACATAGCCAACGACGCGCGGGGCGACGGGCAGGTGCGGCCAACTACATGTAGAGCAGCCCATGCTCATCCCTTCACGGTCTGCCCGAGTCGGCCCTTGCCTGCTGATCGTCGCCGCGGCGAGGCTTCGAGTGCGAAGAGGTTCGACAGAAGAGTCACCACATGGCTCGTGATGTTGGAGTGCGTAAGGGTGAGCAACGCCTGCTGGAGTCTGTCGCCGACCGTCCGTTTGTCTGTCCCCTCGGCTTCTTCGATCAGTTCCATGATCTGCCAGAGGCGTTCGCGCTCGTCGGCGAGCCGCCGACTCCAGTAGTCGAACAGGTGTGCCTTCTGGCGTTCGCTCAAAGGTGACTCTTGGATGCGTCGCACTGTCTCGGTAACAGGTGGAGTGGGCGCTTCGGCCTCGTTGAGCAACTCTGGTGGGACATGGCCGGACATAGCGAGGAGCGGGCTGATCTTCATCCCGAACACCTCGGCAAGGGATACGAGATGCTTGATGCTCGGCTGGCTCCCGCTTCGCCAACGGGTGACGGTGGACTGCTGCACACCTATCGCTGCAGCTAGCTGGGCATCCGTCTGATACCCGAGACCTCGGCCGGTGGTGGTGACCCAGTCGGCGAACGGGGTGCTGGTGGCCTCCACGGAGGTTTTCTCCCTACGGCTCATAGGAATGACAGGCCAGGGCACGCCTGGACAGGTCTGGACAGATCCAGACAGGTTTACGCATCCGAGAGTATGGCCACGGCTTGCGCGCACGCAAGTCTCTTCACAGCTATATACAGTCATATTCGCTGGTGACAGAGGTATGGAGAACGTAGGAGATATCCACGCCTGCATGAACGATCTTGTGCGAGCAAGCACACGGTCTGTCATGAGATGCAGGGCCAGGCTGGCACTGTACTTTCCTATGCGTTCCTTCTGTTTCCTTGCGAGATGCCAGGTCAGCCTGACTTCACTGTACTCCACCGCTCTTCGCTGCCTAGGCGCATACAGGCGTGCGGTGTGTTGCGTTACGTAGCGTCATCCGCAGGCACTGATGGGAGGGTATGGGAGGTCGAGACAACTGATCCCTGCCACTGTATGTACATAACGCATGCGAAACCGTGCGGCCAGATGCGGGGAAAAAAACGGATCAGCGGCCCCAGTGCTCCGGACAAGTTGCGCCCATCGCCGCAGACGCCTACCCTGATCTCGGGCAATACATGGTCATGGGGATACATGTCCCCTCATGTGTCGCACAAAAAGCTTTGCCCCCAGTGGGGTGCCGGTGGTTGGAGGTGGTGCTCCAGCCAGTGCACGTGTTCCCACTGAGGGCGCTAACTCCACCCCTGGGTCTCTAATCCAAGGAAAGGCATAGTCATGCCTCGCAGAGTCGTGCCCGATTCTACGCATGCTTGCGTAGACCGTGAAACCCCGGCTCCCCTTTCTCCCCCGGTGCCCAGTCAGCGCGTGTCGCTCCCGGCTGACCACATTTCGATTCGTCTCGCCAAGCTCCCCTCCCTCATGAGGGTGACCCACCTGGTGGACGAGACCGGCCTGTCCAAGGCCACGATCCAGAGGAAGCTCGACTCCGGCGAGATCAAGAGTGTCCGCCCCTCCCCCGGCACTCGGGCTGTCCCGAGTGAGTGGTTCGTCGAGTGGGTCGAGCAGATCAAGGCCACGGCTGTGGGAGCTGTCCAGTGACCGGTAACTTCGCCGGCACGACCACTCGCACGGACGCGATTACCGCTGCCGCACAGATCTGGGCCGAGGCCCGCGCTCGCCGTGACGCGCTCCCCGTCCGAGAAGCCGCACTCGCCGCGTACGTGCCCGGCGGCCCGTCCGTCGACGAGCTCATCACCCTGATCACCGCGCAGCGTGAGCGCGCCCGCGCCGGCCTTGCCAAGGAGGCGGCGTGACCAACATCGATCTTCTGAGCGGATCTCCGTTCGACGCGATCAAGCACGTGGACGAGCGTGGCGAGCACTGGTTCGCCCGCGAGCTCCAGCCGTTTCTCGGCTACAGCGCGTGGCACCGGTTCGCCTCCGTCATCGAGCTGGCCATGACCGCCGCCGATCTCGTGGGCGTAGACGTCGAGGCCAATTTTTCCACCATCGGAAAGAATGAAGGCCACGTCGGCCGGAACGGCGCGGACTACCGGCTGACCCGGTATGCCTGCTACCTGGTTGCGATGCGCGGTGACAGCCGCAAGCGAGAGATCGCTGAGGCGCTCACCTACTTCGCGGTGCGGGCTCGCGAAGCAGAGATGATCCAGAGTGGCGCAATCCTCCCGCATGCCACGGGCGGCCAGCTCGGCGAGGACATTCAGCGCGCCAAGGCCGCGGCCGAGGTCATCGCCATCCTCTCCAGCGCTGGCGTCGGCGACCGCGGCTACTGGGACGCATGCAGTCGGCGCCTCGCGGGGCGCCTCATGGGGGAGACTCCTGAGTTGGACCCGCTGACCAGGCCGCTCACGGTGTCCACGTACCTCGGCGGCAAGGGTCTCACTGACACCGAAACCAAGCGGGTTGCGGGCCAGTTCGGCAAGAACCTCAAGCGGCTCTACATCAACCTGTACGACGAGGCTCCGCCGCAGATCGAGGACCTCGTCGGCCGGCACGTGGTGCCCGTGGCCCAGTATCAGGAGCGCCATAGGCCGCTCTTCGACCAGGTCTACAACGCCGTCGCCATCACCTGATCCTGCTCGTTGAAGCCCGGCGTCCGCTTTAGGACGCCGGGCGGTCCGCCCTACCCGAAAACAGGACTACACGCGCGAGCGGGGACCTATGAACAACTACTTCAACGGCGCAAAGGACCCCTCTTGATGGGGATAAAGCTCGTCGTCGAGGTCCTGGATCACGCGCCCAGGGACCTGACTCCGGCCGAGCGCCTGGTGCTCGTTGTCCTCGCGGAGGACGCCCGGGACGAAACGCGCGTGTGCTGGCCAGGCCCCGACAAGCTTGTCCAGCGGACGGGCTTGCAGTGGGACAGCATCCGGCGAGTCTTCCAGCGGCTTGCGAAACGGGGGCTGGAAGTCCGCGTGCCGATCGGGCAGGGCTCGGATGGGCGGCCGGTGTTCGCGCGAGAGAACGTCCAGACCAACTTCCGCATCCCGGCATTCGCCCCCCTGAGGCGGGACGAGCATCCCGCCTCGAACCCAGAGGAGGGATCAGCGTCCCGCCTCGGAGGGGGGACCACAGTCCCGCCTGACCCTTCAGAGGAGGGATCAGCGTCCCGCCTCGACACCGAAATTCAAGAGGGTCTTTTCCCAGCTCAAGAGGGGTACGAAAACAGTTCTCCCAGGTCGGACGAGGCGGGACGAGAGTCCCCCCCATCCCCTCACCCTCAAAAAGCTAAGAAAGAAAGAACTTCTTCGTCCCGGAAATCGAAGGAGGCCAAGAAGCCCACCGACGACGCCCCGCCCCGGGCGGACGTCGAGGAGCTGTGCAGCCGCCTCCTTGAGTGGCTGATCAAGAAGGACTACCGGCGGCGCCCGACGGCAGCCCCTGACCCATGGCGTGCCGAGGCGCGGCTCCTGCTCGACAAGGACAAGATCCCCCTCCAGGAGGCTCTCGCCGTCCTCGACTGGTCACAGAGGGACTTCTTCTGGCACCAGCACCTCCACTCGCTGCCGAAGTTCCGAGAGAAGTACAGCGATCTTGAGATGAAGTCCCGCGGATCCCGTGGCGTCGCTACATCCCGACCTTCAGCGCAACAGTCCGGCCGCAGCCAGTCGCCTGGGGCCAACCCCGAGAAATTCACAGAAGAGGATTACCGTGACCTCAAGTTCGGATGACCGCAACGAGCCCATCTCGATCTTCCGCCACCTCCCCGTTCCCACCCACCCGGAGGGGTGCTCGGGAGACGGCTGGGTGAACGTCTCAGCCGAGGATGGCCACCTCCGGGCGGCCCGCTGCCCCGGCTGCCAGGGCGACCGCATCATGCAGGCCCTGCTTGAGTTCATCCCGCCCCGCTTCCGTAAGCCGATCACGCTGCCTCCCCGCGTGGAGGAATGGACCCACAAGGGCCTCGATGCCGAAGGGCTCTACATCACGGGCAGCGTCGGCGTCGGCAAGACCCACACCGCCTACACCGCACTCGCGGCGTGGTGCCTCATCACCGGAATCGCCCCCACCAGGGCTCGCGTCAGCGAGAACTATGGCGAGCAGCGCCGCATCCCGCCGACCGTGAAGTTCGTCCGGGCAACCACCCTGTTCGACGAGCTGCGCCCCAGCAACAACCAGACCCGTCAGCCCATCGTCGACTCCCAGAAAACCAGCCTGCTGGTCATCGACGACATCGGGGCGGAGAAGCCGTCCGAATTCACCGCCGAGAAGCTCTACGAGATCGTCGATGAAAGGTACGCGCATGCCAAGCCGTTCATCGTCACCTCGAACGTCCCGCCGAAAGCTCTCGCTGATCAGGTGGGCGCGCGTGTCGCGTCCCGGTTCTCCGAGTGCTGCGACGTCGTCCCCATGACCGGACCCGACCGGCGCAAGAGCGCCTAACCCACGAAGGGATCACCGTGATCAACACGTTCTCCGATAGAGAAATCTTCCTCATCCAGCGGGCATCCCCGATCGACGGGATCGTCAGCGACTACGTGCCGCTCCACAGGACCGACGATGGCCACCTCGCTGGCCCCTGCCCCTTCCAGCCGAAGGACTCAACCCACGAGATCAAGGTCCTCCCGCAGCGCGGCTTGTGGATCTGCTTCGGCTGCGTCGATGGTGGCGACGTCATCGGCTTCATTCGCAAGCGCCACAACCTCACGTACGTCCAGGCTGCTGAGCGCCTCCTGCGAGAGCTGGATGATGTCCGATGACCACCACGAAGACCGCGGTCGCCTCGCCGGATCGTGAGTCCCGCTGCCGGATGTACAGCCGCCGGGGCAACCCGTGCGCCAACCCCGCCCTCGACTCCGACCCCAACGCCGTTCAGATCTGTATCCGGCACGCGGCCGAGGTGTTGGAACTGATCCGGGAGCGCCAGGCCAACCTCGCCACCGACAGAGGTGTCCTGTGACCGTCCTGGAGCAGCTCCTCCTCGGCGCTGTCTACGTCCTGCTCGTCGTCGTCGGACTTCAGCGGACCGACATCCGCGAGACCCGCCGGCTCCTTCGCCAGGCCCACGCCGACCGTGCCGCCTACGCCGAGGAGCGGCGGCAGCGCACCGAGCAGGAAACGGCGTGGATCACCGACCAGGCCGCGCGACTCAAGCACATGACCGACGACCTGCGACACATCCGCGAGACCCACACCCCGTGAACAGCAGTAAGGCCGCCCTCGTCGGTAGCGAGGGCGGCCACCCCAAGGATCGCACGACCAGCACGAACGAAGGGAATCGCCTCGTGTTCATAGCCTTCGCCACAACCATTGTCACCGCGAACGAGGAGTACCTCCTCGACGAGGGGCCCGAAGAGCAGATCTCTCGCGCCGTCCAGCGCCTGGAGCACTTCGCCAAGACCACCCCACTCACCGCCGTCCACGGCATGGTTATCGACCTCGCCGGCTTCGGAGAGGCGCCCGTCCACTTCACCAGCCGCGACAACAAGTACCTGTTGATCAGCGAGGTCGCTGCCCAGCTCGGCATGCCGGTCTGGCAGGCGGACGAGTGGGCGCGTCTCCAGTACGGCTACGCCGTGAGGGACCAGCGTGAGCACGATGAGGAGCGCGGAGACGGCCGTCTCGGCTACGAGTGCATGCGCGACTACCTCGACCTTCACTTCTCCTTCGTCCAGGACAACCCGGAGGCCAAGCCCGACGCTGGAGGCCGCCGCTGGTCCGCCTATGGCGACTGGCTGATCAGCAACGATCGGCTCCCGCTGCTCCTCAGCTGCAGCCCGTGGGGCCAGGAGTACATGAACAACACGATGGACGCCTTCGCCCACGGGATGCGGAAGGTGTGGGGCGACAAGCTCAAGGGGCTGACCGCCTACCACGCCGACGGCACCCCGGCGCCGGGCGTCGAGCTGTTCCACAGCGACCTCACCGAAGAGGAAGCGCTGAAGAAGGCCCGCCGCGGCCCGTCCGGCATCCTCTCGCCCGACTCCTGATCCACTCGGGGACGCACGGCCGTCACAGCCGTGCGTCCCTCCTATCAGCGCAGCTCACCGAGAGGGGAACGATTCGTTCCCCCCTCCAGCACAGCCGTACGACTTTCAGGGGGAACCAGTGAGCTCCATGCCGTGCCCGGTCATCTGGTGCGACCGAATGATGCCCGGCTCGGTCCAGGTGTGCGGCGCCTGCTCGGCCGGGCTGGTGCGCGACCTCGCGGACGTGCCCTCCCTCGCCCACCACCTCGACCTCGCCCTGACCCGGCAGACCCGCATGGGCGGCGGCGGCCGTCGCGGAGCCGAGACGCCCATGCCGTGGGACGAGCGGGCGCGGGAAGCCGGATTCATCCTCAAGAGCGCGCTCGTCGGCTGGGCCCGCATGCTCAGCGCCGGCGTGCAGACGCTGCAGGGGCCGCTGTGCGGGCAGGCGTGCGAGCACATGACGTGTGAGTACGCGAGCCTCGGCCGCGGCCCTGCCGATGACATGGCGGCCATCGCCCGGTGGCTGATCTGGCACAGCAAGGCGCTGCTGCGCCGCGAAGCCGCCGCGGAGGCCGTCGAGGAGCTCACCGAAGCCGTACGGCAGGCCCGTAAGGCCGTGGACCGGCCCGCCGACCAGGTCTACGCCGGCCCCTGCGACGAGTGCGGCAGCGACATGTACGCCCGCCCCGACGCGGTGATGGTGGCCTGCCCCGTCTGTGTGGACGACGACGGCCAGCGGCTGCGCTACCGGGTGAAGGACCGGCAGCTGTGGATGCTCGGCGCGGTGGAGGACCTGGAGTTGCCCGCCCCTGACGTCGCCCGTGCGCTGACCACGCTCGTGCGGCCTATCGCCCCCGCCCTGCTGTACACCTGGGTCAGCAGGAAGAAGCTCATCCCCCGCACGACTGACGCCCGCGGCCGAGCCCTGTTCCGGGTCGGGGACGTGCTGGAGCTGATGGATCCCACCAGTGTGCGCAAGGCGAGTTGACCCGACTTGCCGTAATGATCAGTGAGGTGACATGCTGTAGGAGCGTAACCTCGTCACAGTTAGCGAATCAGGCCCCGCCTCAGTGCGGGGCTTTCCGCATTTCCGGGGGTGAGCGCGTGTGCCTGCCCCCATCCCCGACACCACACGCGCCGCGATCCTCAAGGACATCCGCGCTGGTGAGAAGTCGAGAGGACAGATCGCCCGCGATCACGAAGTAAGCACCACGACCGTCAGCAAGATCGCCGCAGACGCCGGAATCGACTCGCCCTTCTCCCGGGAGAAAACCCAAAAAGCGACCGAAGCTCGCGTCATCGACAACAAGGCTCGACGCACACAACTCGCCTCCGGATCACTCGAAGCCGCTGAAGAGGCCCTCGCGGAAATCCGCAAGACGCTCCCCGGCTCCGCTCTACGCGACCTCGCCATCACCTATGGCGTCCTCATCGACAAGCATGTCGCCATCGAGAAGCACGACTCTGGTTCCGGCGCTGAGCAGGCCGTCAGCCTCTTGGGCGCCATGTTCGCCGACATGCAAGGGCGCCACGGTGACACCCCGACTGAGTGACCTGCAAGAGCGCTCGATCGCCCACAGCACGGCGCGCATCAACATTTGGTCCGGCGCCGTACGGTCCGGCAAGACGATCTCCTCCCTGCTGCGCTGGTTGATGTATGTCGCCCAAGCCCCCCGCGGCGGTGCGCTCGTCATCAGCGGCAAGACGTTGGACACGGTGGCTCGCAACGTGCTGGGCCCGCTGCAGGATCCGGCCTTGTTCGGCGACGTCGCCCGCCACGTTCACTACACGCGCGGCGCGTCCACGGCCACGATTCTCGGCCGCCAGATCGAGGTCATCACCGCCAACGACGCCCGCGCCGAAGGCCGCCTCCGAGGGTTGACCGCGGCCGGCGCCTACGTCGACGAGCTCACCCTGTTGCCGGAGTCCTTCTTCGCCCAGCTGCTGGCCCGCCTGTCCGTACCTGGGGCGAAGGTGTTCGCGACGACGAACCCCGATGGGCCGGCCCACTGGGCGCGTAAGAAGTTCATCCTTCGCGCTGGCGAACTCGACCTACGGCACTGGCACTTCACGCTCGACGACAACCCCGCTCTTGATCCTGCCTATGTCGCCTCGCTCAAGCAGGAGTACGTGGGGCTCTGGTATCGGCGGTTCATCCTCGGCGACTGGTGCTTGGCCGAGGGTGCCGTGTTCGACATGTTCGACGAGGCCCGCCACGTCGTCGACGAGCTGCCTGCGATTGACCGCTGGTTCAGCGTGGGCATCGACTACGGAACGGTGAATGCTTTCGCTGGGCTGGCGATCGGCTTGGGCGAGGATCGGCGCCTGCATGTCGTCTCCGAGTACCGGTACGACTCGAAGCTGGCTCGCCGGCAGCTCACCGACGGCGAGTACTCGCTGAACCTTCGGAGCTGGCTCGCCGGGATCCGCCGGCCGGGTGAGCAGGGCCGCGCGCTCGGCATCACACCGGAACGCATCTACGTTGACCCCTCGGCTGCGTCGTTCATGACGCAGCTCTGGCGCGACCAGGTGCCCAACGTCTCGGCCGCCGATAACTCGGTGCTCGACGGCATCCGCACGGTGTCCACGCTGCTGGGCGCCGACCAGCTCCGCATCCACCGATCCTGCGAGGGTCTGCTCGCCGAGCTGCCCAGCTACTCATGGGACGACAAGGCGGCCGAGCGCGGCGAGGACAAGCCCATCAAGGTCGACGACCACAGCACAGACGCGTTGCGGTACGGCGTGCATTCCTCAGCATGGATGTGGCGTCCGCTCATCCGCCCAGCGCTCCGACTGGCCGCGTGAGCGCCGCTCTAGCAGCACTAGCTTGCGGGAATCTCCATTCCCGGTAGTTGTTAAATCCCGATCTTCAACCCCTCTGGAGTTCCTCGTGCTTTCTGCCGGACGCAGCGCCTCGACCTACCGGATCGTCAGCTACTTCGAATTCGAGCACCTGCCCCCGAAGCTGCAGGCGGCCAGTAAGCCGTGCCACGACCTCGCCCACGAGATGATCGAGCAGCTGCCCGACGGCCCGGAGCTCACTGCCGGTCTGCGGAAGCTGTTGGAGGCGAAGGACTGCTTCGTCCGTGCCGCGCTGGACAAGCCCTGATGGCCGCGCGTACCGCCAAGCTGCACCTCACCCCCGGCTTCCTCGGCTCCACCGTCGAGGTCGACGGCCAGAAGCTCACCGGCATCCGGGCCCTCGACCTTCACACCGCCGTCAACGAGCTCCCCACGATCACCCTCGACCTCATCATCCGAGAGGTCGACGTCGACGGCGAGGCCATCGTCACCGTGCCCGACAAGACCCACGCCGCGTTGGTCGCGCTCGGCTGGACACCGCCCGCCGAGCCCGCGCCGGGTGAACCTGCCGAGATTGCGACGCTCCCCGTCGAGGTAGGGCCCCGCCAGTGCTGCCCATACGGCGGCCACGCGGTCAACGACATGTGCCGTCACGCTGACGGCCGTCCCGTCCTCTTGTCCGAAGCCGCCGAGATCCGGGCGCGCTACCCGCTCGACTGAGAGGACGTGCACGATGCCGCTGCCGAGCGGCGGCACCTGGCCGCCCCCCAACCTCACCGACATCTACACCGACTACGACGAAGCAGACGCCTGGTACGCCGGCGACAAGACCCGTCTCGCCGACCTGTACGGCACCCGCCTCGTCCGCGGCCGCGACCGCCAGGAGTACGTCCAACACCTCTGGGCGCAGACCCGGGATCTCACCCGGCACGAGACCCGCCTGCACATCCCCCTCGCCGGCGACATCGCCGCCACCTCGGCCGACCTCATGTTCAGCGAGCCGCCCACGTTCACCGTGGACGACCCGGCGACGCAGGACCGGCTGGACGAGATCCTCGAAGAGGGCGGCGTCCACATGCGCCTGCTGGAGGCCGCCGAGGTCGACTCCGCGCTCGGCGACGTCTACCTGAAACTCGCCTGGGACCAGGACGTGGCGAAGCGGCCGATCCTGGCCGTCGAGCACGGCGACGCCGCCATCCCGGTCTTCCGGTGGGGTCGCCTGACCGAGGTCACGTTCTGGCGCGAGCTGGAGCGCTCCGGTGAGCAGGTCGTCCGGCTGCTGGAGCACCACGAGTCTGGCTACATCTCCTACGCGGTGTTCGAGGGCACGAGCACGCACCTCGGCCAGCAGCTGCCGCTCGACGACCGGCTCGACACCGCGCACCTCGCCTCTGTGGTCGACGCAGACGGTAGGCAGGCAACCGGCATCCCGCTGCTCACCGCCACCCACGTCCCCAACATGCGGCCCAATCGCAAGCACCGCGGCCAGCCGTACGGGCGCTCGGACTACGCCTCCCCCTGCTTCGATCTGTTCGACGCGCTCGACACCACGTGGACATCGTGGATGCGGGACATCCGGCTCGCCCGCGCCCGCCTCATCGTCCCCTCCGGCTACCTGCAGAACCTGGGCCCCGGGAACGGTGCCGCGTTCGACGCCGACCGCGAGGTCTGGCAAGAGCTCACCATGGACCCGACACAGGGCGGCGGCATCACGCTCAACCAGTTCTCCATCCGCGTCGCCGAGCACCAGCAGACCATGCAGGCCATCATCGAGCAGGCCGTACGGAGCGCCGGCTACTCCGCCCAGTCCTTCGGGCTCGCGGGGGAAGCCGCGGCCACTGCGACCGAGGTGACCGCGCGGGAGCGCCGATCGATGATCACACGGGACCGGAAAGCGCAGTACTGGAAGCCCGCGCTGCGCCGCATCACCGAGGCCATGCTCGCCCTCGACAAGGCCCTCGGCTGGTCCAACGCACTCCCCGAGGTGCCGGCCATCGAGTTCGGGGCGGCCGTCTCCCAGGACGCCGAGAGCGTGGCCCGCACCATCCAAATGCTGTCCGACGCCATGGCGGCCAGCACCGACACCAAGGTCCGTATGGCGCATCCCGACTGGGATGACCCACAGGTGGCCGAGGAGGTCGCGAAGATCAAGGCGGATCAGCCGGCCCCGGTGATGGACCCGTTCGCGCTGCCCGGCGAGATGACCGGCGAGGACCCGGAGGCCGAGCAGCAGGACGGCCCACCCGCGCGTGAGGAATGATGGCGGGCATGAGCGACGAATGGACCTTAGGTTGGGCGATCCTGCTCATGGTTGCTGTGTTCATGAGCGGCGCGATCCATGTCCTCGAAACCCGATCGGCGCTTCGTTACTCGTTCGTCCGTGCGGGCACGCTGGTCGGGTCAATTGCCGCGTGCTGGCTAATCCTGCGCCTTCTCCAAGTGCCCATGTAGTACGCGTGAGGAGGTCCCCGTGGCTGTCGACCAGGATCTCCTCGACCAGATCGCCGGCACCGTCGCCGACCTCTACCGGTCGGTCGAGGCCAGCCTGATCACGGTCGTCGCCGACGAGCTCAAGAAGGACTTGATCGCGCCCACAGCCGAGGTCAAGTTGGATGCCATCCGACGGCTCCGCGCTGCCGCGGTGGCCGTCCACGACCGCCTCCAGAAGACCAAGAGCGCGGTCGTCCGCGAGGCCATCCGGCAGGCCTACCGGGACGGCTACGGCTCCGCCCTGACCGGCCTGCCCGTCAGCAAGGCCGTTCGCGACGACGCCCGACAGGCCATGGGCCAGGTGCCCGGCGCGGCCGTCATCGAGAACATCGCCGCCGCCCTGCACCGCGACCTCGGCAGGGTTGAAGGCAACATCTTGCGAGCCCCCATGGACGCCTACCGGGCCGTGCAGGCGGCCACCGCCGCCCGCATCGCCACCGGCACAGCCACCCGGCGGCAGGCGTCTCAGGCTGCGTGGCAGCGCCTCATGGACCAGGGGATCGTCAGCTTCACGGACCGGGCCGGGCGGCAGTGGCGCCTGTCCTCCTACACGGAGATGATCGGCCGCACCAACGCCGCCCGCGCCGCCATCCAAGGCCAGATGGACCGGCTCGCTTCGATCGGCATCGACCTGGTGTACGTCTCCGACAACACGCAGGAGTGCAGGAGGTGCCGGCCGTACGAGTCCAAGGTGCTCAGGCGGAACAGCGGACCGATCGGCAAGATCCGGATGGAGCACGCCACGCAGGACGGTGAACAGGTCACCGTCGACGTCCTCGACACCCTCGACGGCGCCCGCGCGAAGGGGTTCCAGCACCCGAACTGCCGCCACTCCGTCAGCGCCTACCTCCCGGGCGTGACCAAGCTCAAGAAGGACACCGCCGACCCCGAAGGCGACGTCGCACGGCAGAAGCAGCGCGCCCTCGAGCGGAAGATCCGGAAGGAGAAGGAGAGCGCCCTCGCCGCGCTCACCCCGGAGGCGAAGAAGGCCGCGAACGCCCGCGTCCGTGCCGCCCAGGCCAACCTGCGCGACCACCTCGCCAAGCACCCGAAGCTCAAGCGGCTCAGCTACCGGGAGCAGATCGGCGCCGGCAACCACCCGGGCCCCGGCGGGCCGAAGGGCGGACCGGTCGGCGACATGCAGCCGCCCACCCCTACCCCTACGCCCGACGCCGGGCCCGCGGCGAAGAAGGCCGAGGCCAAGGCCCGTGCCCTCGCACAGGCCAAGAAGAAGGCCGAGGCCCAAAAGTTCGGCGGCATGCGCAAGGCGTTGCGTCACCGCACCAACGCCGACGGTGTGAAGTGGGCCAACACCAAGCACCCCACACCCAACCTCACCCCCGACGAGCAGAGCGCGCTACGGGGTTACACCGGCATCGCCCATGACATGGTCAACAAGGCCCTACGCGGCGGCGTCCTACCTACGACCTCGCGCGACCTGGCGAACTACAACCGGATCGTCAAGGGCCTGGAAACCGCGTTCGACAAAGCGGAACTGCCCGAAGACGTCATTCTGCACCGCGGTGTCGGCGAGATGTTCGCTCGGTTCCTGGGGGCCGACCTCAGACGACCTGAGACGATGGCTGATCTGGTCGGCAAGGAATTCGCTGAGCAGGGCTACATGTCCACATCGGTCGGCCGCAACGCCGCGTTCAACGGCGAGATCTACCTCATGATCAAAGCGCCGAAGGGCACCAAGGCGCTGAACGTGATGGATTTCTCGCAGTACGGTGAAGAAGAACGCGAAATGCTCCTCGACCGTGGCATGCGGTATGTGGTTCACGCCGCCTACGAGCGGAACAACAAATGGTTCATGGAACTTGAGATCGTCCCCGACGACTGGACCAAGCCCACGGGCTGGAAGCCGGACCCGGTCGGTGATGTAGACGACGGATACGCTGGCGGGTTCGCGAAGGAGGACGGCGAGTGATGGCGGAGGCATATGGGCGGTGGGCCGATGACCCACGCCCAGCCGAGGTGAACGCTCCGGCCGGCTACTCCTCCGCTCCGCAGGGCCCGGTGCGCCGGGCCGAGCTCCACCAAGGCGGCGTCCTGTTGGGCCACGTGTGGACCGACGACCGCCAGGCGGCCGGGTTCCTGCCCGCCGAGCAAGCCGGGCCCGCCGGGGTGCGCGCGGCCGGAGCCGTGTGGACCATCCTCCAGGCCTGCTACGAGGCGGGCATGGAGGCCGAGGACCTGATCGACCCGGACCTCTTCGAGGGCTTCGAACTGCGCGTCTAGCGGCACCAACCGCCGTCCTCGATCAGCTTCACGATGGCCCGCGCGTCCGCCGTGTCGATGTCGGCCACCCCGTCGAACCGTAGCTGTGTCCGCTTGATCACATCATTGCGGTCTTCACCGTTCAAGAGGTCCGAGCAGCTGTTCCGGGCCCGGTCGATGGACCTCGCCCGATCTAGCTCCCGGTCGATCTGACGCAGCCCGTACAGCAGGTCTTCCGTCTGCTGCGCGTCGGGCTTCGGGATCTTCGACACGGCGGCCGGCGTAGCCACGGCTTGCTCATCGCCGCCTGTGACTTTCACCTCCCCGCCCCCGTCTACGAGCTTCAGCAGCCCGCCGAGCGCGGCCAGCACAACGATCAGCCCGATGACGATGGCGATGGCCGCGCCCTTCCCACCCTTCTTTGGAGGCGGCGGAGGCTGCTGCCAGCCGGGCGGCGGCCCTGGCTGCGTGTACTGCTGCGTCGGCTGACCGTACGGCCCCTGCTGAGGCTGCTGCGGAGGGTGCATCCGCGCACGATACGACGCAACCACGACTTTCCAGCCCGGATCACCTGGGATGGATGCCCGAAACGCTGGCCAGGCGCCAGCCGTAACCCCACGCCCCAGGAGGGCACCATGCCGCACCCCCTGCCGACCGCGCCCGGAGCGCTCCTCGGCTACCGCAAGACCGGCCAGCCCATCTACCTCCAGGCCGGCGGGTCCGGCGACGGAGACGCGGGCGATGGCACCCAGCAGGACAGCCAGGACACCGGCCAGCAGTCCCCGGCCACCCAAGGGCAGCAGGGCAGCAGCCAGGACGGTCAGCACGGCAGCGAGGGCGACGTCGCCTCACTGCCCGACTTCGCCCAGAAGCTCATCCGCGACCTGCGCACCGAGGCGGCCAGCAGCCGCACCAACGCCAAGACTCAGGCCGCCGAGCAGGCGAGGCAGGACCTCGCCCAGCAGATCGGCAAGGCCCTCGGCCTCGTCAAGGACGGCGACCAGCCCGCCGACCCTGCCCAGCTCGCCCAGCAGATCGGCGATCTGTCCGGCCAGAACAAGTCGCTCACGGTCGAGCTCGCCGTCTACAAGGCCGCGGCCAAGGTCGGAGCGGACGCCGGGAAGCTCACCGACTCCCGGGCGTTCCTCGCCCAGCTCGACAAGCTCGACCCGACCGCCGACGGCTTCGACGCCAAGCTGCGCGACGCCATCAAGAAGGCGGTCGAGGACAACCCGCAGTACCGCACGGACGGCCAGGCGCCGGCCCCGCGTGGCGGCTCCGAACCCCCCGGCAGGCCCGGGACGGCAGGCAAGGCCGCCAACCTGACCGACGCCATCACCGCGAAGCTCGCCAAGAGCAGCGGCTGACCATCCGGAGGAACATCCCATGCCCGTTTCCCTCGCCCAGGCGAAGCTCAACACCACCGACGACGTCGATCTGCAGGTCATCGACGAGTTCCAGAAGTCATCCTTCCTGCTCGACGCGCTCACTTTCGACGACGTCGTCTCCGGCGCTGGCAACGGCGCCACCCTCACCTACGCCTACCAGCGGCTCATCACCCAGCCCACCGCAGCGTTCCGTGCGATCAACTCGGAGTACACGCCCGCCGAGGTGACGAAGCAGCGCTACTCGGTGGACCTCAAGCCGCTCGGTGGGTCCTTCCAGATCGACAGGGTGCTGGACAGGATGGCGGCCGGCGCCGAGACCGCACTCCAGATGTCGCAGAAGATCAAGGCGGCGAACGCGTTCTTCTCCGACCAGGTGATCAACGGCGACAGCGCGGTGACCACCGACGGCTTCGACGGCCTCAGCAAGATCCTCACTGGCACGTCGACCGAGTACCTACCTCTGTCCAACGGTGTGACCACCGGCTACATCGACATGACCACCATCGACACCAAGGCGGAGGCCTTGGCGTTCATGGCGCACATCGACTCCTGGCTCGCCCTCATGGACGGCACCCCGGACGCCATCTTCGGCAACCGGAAGACCCTCGCCCTGTTCAAGTACGCGGCGGCCTGGTCGGAGATGATCGACAAGACGACCGACTCGTTCGGCCGGCCGGTGCAGGCGTACAACGGGATCAGGCTCATCGACCTGGGCGCCAAGGCCGGATCGAACACCGCGGTCATCGACCTGGTCACCCGGGACGCCGACGCCGGCGGCGCGGGCGGCAACATCACCGGCCTCGGCGACCTGTACGCGGCGAGGTTCGGCCTGGACGGCTTCCACGGCGTGTCCATGGCGGGCCGCCCCTTGGTGCAGACCTGGCTGCCGGACTTCACCCGCGCGGGCGCTGTGAAGACAGGCGAAGTCGAATTGGGTCCGGTGGCGCCGGTGCTCAAGGCGACCAAGGCCGCGGCCGTGTTCAGGAACCTCAAGAGCGCCTGATCGGAGGCAGACTCATGGCACGGATCACCGCCCCCGTGAAGGACTACAACGGCACCATCGGCGACGTCCAGTTCCGCGACGGCGTCGCCGAGACCGACAACGCCGCCGTCATCAACTACTGCCGGGGCGCCGGATACGACGTCGACGGCGAGACCACCGAGCAGCCGGACGGCCCGACCCCGGTCGACTCCCGCGACGTCGAGCGCGTCCAGGCAGGCACCCGCCTCCGGGACGCGGCCGTCAACCCGCAGCCGGGCGACTTCCTGCCGCCGACCAACGCCGGCCAGGCCGACCCGCATGGGCCGGCCGTCGTCGCCCCCGGCGTACACGCGGACGGCCCCGCGCCGATCGTCCCCGGCCCCGTGCCGAGCGATCCGGCCGCCCAGCAGGAGCGGGAGACCGAGGTTGCGCAGCGCGTCCTGGTAGACGGGGAGCCCGCCACGGCGGTTGCCCAGGACCGGCCGCCGCAGTCCGCTCCGAAGGCTGCCTGGGTCGACTGGGCTGTCTCCCAGGGCATGGACCGCGAGCAGGCCGCGGATCTCACCAAGGCCGAGCTCATCGACCTGCACGGCCGCGCCGCGGCCGACGAGGAGGAGTAACCATGGCGCGAGTCGCTACCACCCCCGTCGCCGCCTCTACCACCGGCGCCATCTGCACGCCGGCCGCGTTCACCGCGGACGGCATCTCGGTGCCGAACGACGGCCGGACCGCGGTCGTCGTCAACAACGGCGCCGTCGGCTCGGTGAACATCACCACCCAGTTCGGTGACCGCGCCCAGGTCGATGGGGTCGTCCCCGCCGACCGGGTCAAGGCCGTCGCACCCGCCACCTCCCAGGTGTTCGGGCCGTGGGGTTCGGAGTACGACCAGGGCGGCGCGGACGGCCGCGTCGTCTTCCTGGACGTCTCCGCGCCCGCCTCCGTCACCTACTCGGTCATCCGAGTCACCCCTAAGTAGCGGGGGCCCATGATCGCGCGGGTGGGCGGCTCGGAGGGGGACCGCCCGCCCGCGTACAACCACGCAGAGGGAGGCAGCGATGGCGCATGCAACCGCCGAGGACTACGAGGACTACACCGGCACCACCGCGCCAGCCGGGATCGGCCTCATGCTCACCCGGGCGTCCCGCGTCGTCAACGGCGCCCTCATCTCCGCGATCTACACCACCGACGACGACGGCATGGCTACTGACCCGCGGGTCCTGGCCGCGCTGCGCGACGCCACGATCGAGCAGACCGCCGCGTGGATCGTGGGCGGTGAGGACGGCACCGGAGCGGCACCCGTCTACGACAACGTGAGCATCGGCTCTGTCACTCTCGGCGGCCGGACCGGCGGCACAGCCGGGAGTGCGGGCACAGCGGACGGCCTGGCATCGCAGGCCCGACAGGTCCTCGCCCAGGCGGGTCTGCTCGGCCACGCGCCGCGGACGTACTGCTGATGGGCGTCCTCCCCGCGTGGCTGCTCGTCCACCAGGTGCTCGTCGAGCCCGCTGAGGGTGAGGGCCCGTTCGGCCCGGAGTACGGCGACGCCGTGACCGTGCGCTGCTTCGTCGACGAGAAACGGCGACTCGTCCGCGACGCCGAAGGCTCCGAGGTCGTCTCCGAGACCACCGTCTACATGCCGCTCGACACCGCCTGCCCGACCGGCTCCCGCGTCACCGCCAATGGCCGCACGACGACTGTGATCACTTCGTCCCGGCGCGACGGCGGCGGCCTGCCGGTGCCGGATCACCTTGAAGTCGCGCTCCAGTAGGGAGGCCTCGATGGCGCAACGCTCGGAGCTGAAACTCGACCTCGGCAAGCTCGACAAGGGCGTGCACGAGGCCGCAGTGAAGGGCCTACAGGTCGCCATGGAGCACCTGCTCCAGGTGTCCCGCGAGCAGGTCCCGCACGAAGAGGGGACGCTGGAGCGGTCCGGCACGCCGAGCGTGGATCCTGCAACCCTGACCGGCGCCGTCTCCTACGACACGCCCTACGCCGTACGGCAGCACGAGGAGCTCAATCTCCAGCACGATGAGGGCCGCAAGGCGAAGTACCTGGAGGACCCGTTCGACTCCGAGCAGCAGACGATGCAGGAACTCATCGCTGCGGAGATTCGGCGGGCCCTGCGGTGAGCGACTGGACCACCGACCTCCTCACCGCCCTGGCCGAGCAGCTGCACAACGCGGGCGCCGGAGTGTGGCGCCCGGCCGGCCCGTCGTACACCGCGTCAGAGACGGCCATCGTGCTCGGCCGCCTGCCCACCGCGCCGGACCGGGCCATCGCGCTTCAGCCGTACGGCGTCGACCAGGACGGCGACGACCCCGTCAACACCGACGGCACGCTCGGCGTGCAGTTCCGCATGCGCGGCACCCCAGACATTCGCGTGCTCAACGGCATCGCCGAGGACGTGTTCGACGCCCTCCAGGGCCTCAAGCTCCCGGCCGTCGGCGTGCTCCTCATGACCCGCCGCATCCAGGCCCCCATGGGCTCGGACGGCAACGGCCGGTGGGAGCGCGCCGACTCCTACCGCCTCCTCACACACCACCCGACCACGCACCGCCCCGGATAGGGAGATCACCAATGGGAACTCGTTCCATGCTCGCGAGCGCGTGGGCGCTCGACGTCAACACCGGGACCACCGCGTCGCCGGTGTGGACACCCTTCAAGGGCATGTCTTCCTTCAAGGAGACGATCGACTCCACCCTCGAAGACGACAGCGACTTCGACAGCGACGGCTGGGGCAGCGACGAGACGACCCAGCGCAAATGGAAGCTCGAAACCGAGGGCAAGCGAAAGCGCGACGCCGACAACGACGCGACCTTCATTCCCGACCCTGGCCAGCAGTTCGTCCTGGAGGCCGGTAACGCGGTCGGGGTCGGCTCCGACATCGAAATCCGCTACTACCGGCGCGACGGAGCCCCCGACGCCTGGCAGGGCCGCGTCAACGTCCAGTACGGCGGAGGCGGTGGCGGCGTGACCGCGCTGGAGCCGTTCAACGTGACGTTCGGCGGCAAGGGCAAGCGCACCGCCATCACCAACCCCGCAGCGTAGAAAGGTCCCCCCTCCATGCCTCGATTCCCTGAACTCGACGCCAGCCTCGGCGAGACGCTGGACCTGCCCGTCCCCCTCCCGGTCGGCGGGGTCATGACCTACAGCGTCCTCCCCTTGGACGCCGACACCTGGACCCGTCTCGCGAGCCGGTTCACCGGCATCAAGGACAAGGCGCTGGCCGCCCAGGACGACGATGAGGAGGTCGCGGACGACAAGTCCGAGGCCGCCCTCTACCGGCAGTCGCTCGGATCGGTCTACGACGACCTCGTCAGCGACGGCGCCACCTGGAAGCAGATCAGGGCGTGCGGATTGACCGCGCTCACCTGGCACATCCACGGCACCGAGGCCGCCATGGAGATCTGGGCGCGGGGTGGCATCCCAAAACCACGATCGACCTCGACGAGCGACGAGACGGAGACTCCGGCGGAGGGCCGATCGACCCCGAGACCGGGCTCCGCGAGTGGTACAACCCGGAGCCGGAAGGCCCCGGCATCACCTGGGAAGACCTCTTCTCCCGCTGGTCGCTGATCGAAGCCGATCTGCACCAGGTCTACGGGGTCGACCTGGAGCAGCCGGGCCTCCTGAAGGCCCGTACCGGCCGGTGGCTGCGCGTGCGCGTCCTCGGCCTGCTCGCTGATCCGAAGACCCGCATCTTCCGCGTGCTGCGCGCTGAACGTGAACCAGACGCCCCGGCCGCCACCGACGTGAGCGACTTCGACGACTACGGCTGACCCGTGAGAGGGGTGATCCTCTCGTGGCGCTCACTGTCGGCGAGCTCGTCGCCTACGCCCAGCTCGACAAGAGCGACTTCACCAGCGGCACCCGGGCCATCGGCTCGGACCTGACCCGCCTGCAGTCCTCGACCTCCTCCTCCATGGCCAGCATGGAGAGCACGGTCACCAAGAGCCTCGCGGAGATCGAGCGCAGCATCGCCGACGGCCTCGACCCTGCCGAGGCGATCCGCGACCTCGACCGGCTGGAGGCCGCCCTCGACGCCGGCCTGGACGAGATGCTGGCCGAGGCCGACGCCTTCGCGGCTGAGCTGGACGCCGCGATCGACGAGGCGTTCGACCGGCTCGACGACGACGCCCAGCAGGCCGGCCAGCGCGCCGGTGACGAGCTCGTTGACGGCCTCCGCGCCGGAGTGCGGGACGCCGAGCGGGTCGCCCGGGAGTCCGGCGAGGACGCCGGGCGCGGTCTCGGCGACGGGGTCGAGGAGACCGGGCGTGGCCGCATGTCCGGCGTCGGCGACACCCTCATGACCGGCCTGAAGGGGCTCGGCTGGGCGGCCGCGGGCGCGGCGATCGGCGCCGCCCTCATGTCCGGCCTGGAATCCGCCATGGACGCAGAGTCAGCCAAGGCCAAGCTGTATGCCCAACTCGGCACGACCGGCGCGGAGTCGGAGAAGCTCGGCCAGGCGGCGGGTGAGTTGTACGCGCAGGCCTATGGCGACTCGGTCGGCGAGGTCGCCGAAGCCCTGTCTGCGGTCGGCTCAACCCTCGTCGACCTGGACATGACCAACACCGCCACTTTGCAGAGCATGGGCGCCAAAGCCCTGGACGTGGCGAAGATCTTCGACCTCGACGTCAACAACGCCGTGGCCTCCGTCGGAATCCTGCTCAAGACGGGGCTTGCCAAGGACAGTACCGAGGCCTTCGACCTCATCACGACTGGCCTGCAGCGGGTCCCGGCCGCAGTCCGGGAGGACCTTCTCGAAGCCTCCGACGAGTACTCCGTGTTCTTCCAGAGCTTGGGCATCTCCGGCCGGGAGGGGTTCGGCATCCTGGCCGAGGCGGCCAAGGGCGGCAAGATTCAGCTCGATAAGGCCGGCGACGCCCTGAAGGAATTCCGGATCCGCTCGGTCGACATGTCCGACGGCTCGGTCAAGGCCTATAAGGCGCTCGGCCTCAACGCCGAGGACATGGCGAAGAAGATCCTGGCCGGCGGACCTGCAGCGAAGACCGCTTTCCAGCAGATCCTCGACGGCATCCTCTCAATCGACGATCCGGTCAAGAAGGAACAGGTCGCGGTCGCTCTGTTCGGCACCCAGTTCGAGGACCTCGGCAACATCGACGCCTTGGCCGCCCTGCGCCCGATGACCAACTCCCTCGGGGACGTCGGCGGGGCGGCTCAGCGCGCGGGCGACCAGCTGCATGACACGGCCGCCAACAAGATCGAGGAGTTCAAGCGCGGCCTGGAGACCGGCGTCGTCAACGTCATCGGCGGCTCGGTCCTGCCCGCCCTGGAGAGCCTTGGGAATGGCTTCCAGCTGAGCGGCGCCCTGGAGACAGTGCAGGAGTGGGCGGGCCAGCTCGGCGAGATCTGGGACTCCGTCGTCGCTGACGTCACTGAGTGGGTGTCGGCGAACCAGGAGACCATCGACGGGTGGAGGACGAAACTCGAAGAGGGTTTCAGTTCGGTGAAGGAAATCGTCACCGAAGTCCTGACGACGCTCGGCGAATTGTGGGATGAATACGGCGACACCATCATCACTAGCGTTACCTTTCTGGTTGACACCTTCCTGAATATCTGGAATGCCTTTTGGGGAATCGTCTCCGGCCTATTCAAAACCATTAAAGGCATCCTGACTGGCGATTTCGATGAAATGAAAGACGGGCTCCTTAAAATCTGGGACAGCCTGTGGGGGCTGGCCGAGGACACCGTGACCACGGGCCTCAACGCCATCGCCGGTTTCATGGGCACCACCTGGGAGCAGCTGAAGAGTGATGCGTCAGCGGCCTGGGATCGGCTCGTCGCCGCCGTCACATCCAAGGTCTCCGAGCTGATCGCGGACGTGAAGGCACTCCCCGGCAAGATCAAGGCCGTTTTCGCGAACGCCGGTACCTGGCTGCTCCAAATTGGCATGGATCTGATCCAGGGTCTGATCAATGGCGTAAAGGCGAAAGCCCAGGAAGTCGTTAACACGGTTTCCGGCATCGCTAAATCCATGATCGATACCGCGAAAAGGGTAATCGACTCCAACTCGCCATCGAAGGAATTTGAGAAAATCGGGAAGTGGACGGTACAGGGTCTGGTAATCGGCCTTACCAAGGAAGAGGGGAGCGTCAAGTCGACCGTCGAGAAGATGGTCGAGACCATCAAGACCGCGTTCAAGAGTCAGCCCGACGTCGCCGAAGGCTTGATCGACTTCGTCCGCACCGGCAACCGGAATCTGGAGTCGCTCGCCCTGCAGCGGGAGGCGCTGGTCGAGAAGCTCGCGGCGGCCAAGGAGTACGCGAAGAAGGTCGCCGGCACCGCCGAGGAGTGGGCGTCCATCACCGGCTTGAAGGCCGAAGACATCGGCGGCGCTGGTGATATGGCGTCTGAGCTGAAGAACAAGGCGTCTGCGATCAACGAATTCGCCAACAACATTCAGACGCTGGCGAAGCGCGGCCTGAACAAGAAGATCATTCAGGACATCATCGACGCTGGAGTCGAGAAGGGTGCGAGCTTCGCGGAGATGCTGGTCGGCTCGGACGGCTCGGAGATCAAGGCGCTTAACAAGGCTCAGGCCGCCGTAGACAAGGCCTCCAAGAAGTTGGGCAAGGCCAGCGCGGACGCCATGTTCGACACCGGCAAAAAGGCTGGTGAGGGCTACCTGAAGGGGCTCGAAGAGTCCCTGAAGGATCTCGACAAGCAGATGAAGAAGATCGTCGATGCCCTAGTGAAGGCGATCAAGAAAGAGCTGAAAATCAAGTCTCCGTCGCAGGTCATGGCCGAGATCGGCGTCTTCACCATGGCCGGCCTGATCGAGGGCGTCCAATCCATGGAGTCCTCCACCATCGGCGCCATGACCGGACTCGTCGGCCGGGCCGTGTCCGCCACCTCGGATGCGGCGATCGGCAGTATCGGCAAGGCCGCATCCACCGTCGCCAAGCAGACGATCAACACCGCAGGCGGCAGCGTCACGGGTGGCGGTGGGATCCCGGCCCCGCCCGGCGGCTGGGGCGGCACCCCACCTCCGGCAGGATCCCAGGGCGGCGTGACCGTCACCATGCACGACACCGTGATCCGCGAGGAAGCCGACGTCGCCAAGGTAGGCGCCCAGTTCGGGTTCGAATACTCCCTCCGCGGCGCCGTCTGACCCTTCACCCCCGTCACCTCACGAGAGGCGGTATCGCCATGCCCTTGCAGGGCTACACGCCCGCGGACCTGGCCAGGCTGCGGTCTGTCCAGACCAACCAGGGCCACACCACGCCGATGGTCCGGGATCGGCGGGTGGGCCTGCAGGTGGTGCGCGTCGTCCGCCGGGCTACCGACTCCGGCGCGATCGTCACCACCCGAGAGCACTACCACCACCGGGGCGACCACAAGGACGTCCACATCCAGGCCCCGCACATCCGCGGGTTCGGCACCATCGGGAGGCAGGCGTGAGAGCACGCGGGAAGGCGCGCCGCGAGCTGGAGATGCTCGCAGCGCTGGAGGTCGAGCAGGACCGCCTGGACGACGCCAAGCAGGCCGCGGCCGAGGACCCGTCGCCGGAGAACCTCACGGCCAAACGCCGTGAGATGGCGTCGATGGCGGAGACCCGATCCTGGCTGCGCGCGGTCGCCCGCATCGCCCAGGCCGAGCGCGAGCTGGTCGAGTACGCGACCGCGACCGACCTGAGGAAGGTGGCCAAGCGGGAGGCGGCGGAGGCCGACATTGAGCGGCTGCGGCGTGACTTCGGGCCGCTGATCGCCGCCATGGAGCAGCTGGCCGGCGCCGCGCCTGCGAATCCGGCCGAGCAGCTGCCGCCCGGCTCCGCCACCGTCACTCCCCGGCCCGTCCGCGGGCGTACCCGGTTCGGAAAGGACGGCGCCTGATGGCCTGGACGGCTTCCGGCTTCTTCGTCGCCACGCACATCGACCAGTGGGACGACACCGCCCTCAGCGTGGACCTGACGAGCGAGGTGGACCTGAAGGCCGCCTTCTACGGGTCTTCGGTGACACCCGACTTCGGTGCGGCTGCTCCGGCATACAACGCCGGCGTGTGGGCGTCCGGCCAGTCATCCGGAGCCGGCTACACCGCGGGCGGCATCGCCGTCACCGGCACCACCCTCGCCATCGCCAGCGGGTCGATGAAGTTCGACGCCGACAACTTCAGCATCCCGAACAGCACCATCACAGCCGAGGGCTACCTGCTGTACGACGACAGCACCCAGGACCGCGCTGTCCTGGCCGTCTGGTTCGGCGGGCCGGAGTCCACACAGGACGGCACGTTCCTGGTCACCCATGACGCGGCCGGGATCGCCGCCCTCGATCTCACCCCGTAGGAGGCGGCGATGCCCACCGTCAAGCAACTACTCCTCCCAGAGGAGTCTGTCGGCCCCGCCACAGTGTTCGCGCCGGTGGACATCATCCAGGGCACGAGTTTTCCCATGCCCCGGTTGTTGTTCGACGCGGGCGCCGACGAGGCCCGGATGTGGAAGACCTCAGCGGTCAGCTACGGGTCCGGGGCGTGGACGATCGAGGTCATCTGGTACGCGGTCAACGCCACCTCCGGCGTGGTCCGGTGGGAGATCGCGGTGGCCGCGGTCACCCCCGAAACCGACAGCCAGGACATCGAGACGAAGGCGTTCGCGACTGCGGTGACGGTCGACGACACCCACCTCGGCACGACGTCCAAACGCCTGCACAAGGCCACGTTCACCGTGTCCGGCGCCAACTTGGACGGCGTCGCGGCCGACGACGACGTCCGTATCCGGCTGCGCCGCATCGGCTCCAACGTTGCCGACACCCTGGCCAACGACGCCGCGGTGACCGAGGTCCGGCTCAGCTACAGCGACTCATAGGAGGAACCTGTGGCGGTCCGCTTCGCAGCTGACGGACAGGACTACACGCGGACGCTCGGCCTCGCGTCAACCAGCCAGTACAGCTTCTCCTTGTGGGTGCGGCTGGCGGCTGACCGCAACGCCTTCTCCGCGGCGCTGACCCTCAACGACGGCGTCTCCTTCGGCTCCGAGGTGTTCTTGGAGACCGACGCCGACGGCACGACGATGGCGCTCTACTCCGGGGGCGTGAAGGGCGCACGGTCGCTGACGGTCGGCACCTGGTACTACTTCGGCGTCAGCGTCAACGGCACCAACGGCACCATGGTCAGCCGATCCTTGGCAGACACCTCGTTCGCAGTCACCACCTGGACCAACGGCGGCGCCGCGATGGCGTTGAACGGGTTGATCCTGGGCGAGTCCAGAAACGGCGGTGAGTGGCTCAACGGCGACCTGGCCGCGGTCAAGCTGTGGACCGGCGTCACGTTGACGCAGGCCGAGCTGGAGGCCGAGGCGGGGGCCTACGTCCCGCAGCGCACCGCCGGCTTGAAGGCGTGGTATCCGCTCACCCAGGCCGAGACCGCCGACCATTCCGGGCAGGGACAGACTCTGTCCGGCGGTGCGGGCGCGACCACGGTGGACGGGCCGAACATCCCATGGCGGCAGGGCCGCCGCCGGGTGATCCTGCCGCAGGGGTTCGGCGCGTCGGTGACCCCGGCCCCCGTGCAGGGCGTCGCGTCCATCCCGACCCCGGCCATCTCCTTGGGCACACGCGTCCAGCCCGGGATTGTTCAGGGCAGCACGACCATTCCCATGCCGGACGTGTTCGTCGGATCGTCGCCGCCGACGAACGTGCAGCCCACGCTCGTCACGGGTGCCGCGTCCATCCCGACGCCGACCATCACCACCGTCCGAAACGTCACCATCGCGCCGGTGCCGCTGATCGGCCGCGCGATCATCCTCGAGCCCAACGTGTCGGTGCCGATCGCCGCCGGCGACGATCTCACCGGCCCCGGCCAGCTGTCCTACAACGGCTTCAAGATGGGCTCCGGCACCCGGTACTCCTGGCAGATGCTCACCGGCTGGTGGGTTGACATGCCCGCTCTGGACAACGGCGACATGCCCGACCCCAGCGCCCACGGATCCATGCCCGGGCAGAAGCTTTCCGGGCCGCGCATCATCACCTACGAGTCGCTCATCAAAGCGCCGAAAGACGAGATCGAGCAGGCCGCGCTTGATTTCCTGGCCGGGCTCCCCGTCCCGGACGCCGACGAGCAGCTGCCCCTGGCCGTTCAAGTGCTCGACCAGATCCTCATCGGTTACGGGGCCTGCACCCAGCGGGCCGCGCCGATCGACAAGCGCACCCGGCTGGGACACATCAAGGCGGTCGCCCAGTTCACGCTCGCCCGTCCCGAGCTCTACAGCCGCGAGCTGCTCAGCGCGACCATAAGCGACGGCGGGATCGTTGAGGTGTTCAACGCCGGCAACACCCGAACCAAGCCGCTCATCCGCTGTCCCGGCCCGGCGATCGGGCCCGAGCTGGTCGTTGAACGCATCCTGCCTGATGGGTCCACAGACCTGCGCGTGCTGGAGTTCAACCTCACCATCGCGGCCGGCGAAACGCTCATCATCGATCCCGCCTTCGGAAACGCGACGATCGGCGAGGTCAACAAGCGGCGCTTCCGTACCGGCGCATCCGTCGGCATACCTGACTTCGTGCTCGGCCCCGGCGTCTCGGAGGTCTCCTACTTCACGTTCGCCGGCGGCGCCCCACCGGCCACCGTCTTGTGGCGGCACGCCCACCTGTAACCATCACGAAGGGGGAACCTGTGGGACTCGCCTCCGTTCGCTCCGTCGTCGCCACCCCGATCCCGGGCGCGGCCGCCGGCGTTGCCGCCCGCGGAGAGGGCCAGCCCGGAGACGTCATCCTCGCCATCCAAAGCTCGGACAAGCTCGGCGGGTTCGCCGATATGACCATCTCCGGGGGCGGCACCTGGCAGCCCGTGGACTCCTTGGAGGGGCCCAACTGGGCTGGGACGAAGATCTCACGCAAGATCCTCACCACCGCCGAGCCGGAGCAGTACACCGTCACGCAGACCGATGCCAACACCTACGGCACGGTCATCATCCTCGTGCTGAAGGATGCGGACCCGGCCGGCATCCTCGTCGTCAAAAGGCCCGGCACGGTCGCCCCGGCCGCGACCCCGGTGTCTGCCTCCGGCCTGGAACTGCGGTACGGCGTCGGCATCGTGGAGGGGCTCGCCTCGTGGGCGCAGCTCACCGGCTACGAAGGCCTGGACGTGCTGTCCGGGGTGTTCATCACCGCCAGCCTGGCCGGCCGCCCGTTCGCGTCGTCGTCCCGGATGAGCGCGCTCGACCTGGCCCCGTCGCCTCCGATCGCCGAGGCGAACAGTCAGGCGTTCACGATCCTCGTGCAGTCCGCCGGGTCGGCCCCGGGCGGCGGGGACATCCCCACCCCGCCCACCTTCCCTGCGTTCACCCCTACCAAGGGCGTGGCGAGAACGAGCTACACGGTGCACGACTTCCTCACCGGGGAGCTCCGCGGCGACATCTACCCGGTCGACCCGACCTACGACCGCAGGGACGGTGAGGCGGGCGGCTGGTCGGGGTTCCTGCCGTTCGCCAGCCGGCGGGACGCCGACAAGATCGCCGAGATGATCCCCCGCGACCCCGCCGACCTGACCTCCGGGCCCGGCCGGCTCGTCGTGCACTCCTGGCGTGAGGGCGTCCCGATGGGCGTCCATTGGATTCACACCGCGGAGATCGCCAAATCGTCCCGGCTGGGATGGGGGGTCCAGCTGCAGGGCACCACCCTGGACGGCTACATGAACAGCGTCTCCCTGGAGGCCGACGTCGAGTTCTACGACGACCAGATCCAAAACGCCCGCGACCTGATCGCCCACATGGGCCTCGACCCTCGCAGCAATCCGGGGTTCGCACTGCAGGCCGGGATGTCGGGCCTGGTTCGGCCGCTGGCCGCCAAGCAGGCCGACACCACCACGTACGGGCGGGTGCTGCGCGACTACGCGCGCGCCGCGGGCGGCTTCGGCTACGTCATCAACCCCACCCTGGTCGGCGGCAACCTGGAGCGCCGCTGGGCGTGGGGCTCGCCGCGGCTGGACTTTCCGGACCTGCAGTGGACGTTCACCGAGGCGCGCGACGGCGGCGAGATCATCGACTGGCGGGAGGTGCGCTCCGCACTGCAGGGCGGCACCCGGATCGGCGTCATCGGCGGCACCCCCGAGCAGGAGGACGCCACCCAGAACAGCGTCGCCGCCCGCTCAACGCTGATTGAGACGCCGCACCTGGCGGCCGGGTGGCCGATCATCGACCTGCGCATCAACCACCCCTCGGCCTCCACAGACCTGACCGAGCTGGAGCGGTACGCGCAGAGGTATGCGGCGACCGCGGCCGGCGCACCCCGAGTGTTCTCCGCGACCGTGATCCTCGGCAAGCACAGCGACTTCGACCCCAACGGCATCGGCGGGTGGGTCGAGTTTGTGATGAACAACAACTGGCACATCCGCACAGATGCGGGCGGCGCCTTCCAGATGCCTGCTCAGCGCCTGATCGGGTGGGCTCTCACTCCGGCCGGCCGAGGCAACGGCAAAGACCGGCTGCAGATCATCACCGCCCAGGACACGGAGGCTGCGTGAACCCGGACCAGTTCCCCACCGATCAGAACCGCATCATCCAGCAGCTGGAGCGCCGCATCGCGGATCTGGAGGCCCGCGTGGGCACCGCGCAAGGCGCCCCGATCACCCGGGCGAGCAGCTCATTCTTCATCCCGAACGGGTCCGCGCCCTCTCCCGAGGGCGGCGCAGCGTTCTACGTGGTCGGCGGGCAGATGCGTTGGGCGTCATCATCGGGCAGCACCTACAGCCTGATCCCTCCGACGCTGCCGATCGGTGCCGCGGTGGTCGGCCCGGCCAACCTGTTCACCTCGTCAGGCAGCGCGCCGGGCTCCTACAGCTCCTCGCACAGCACGGACATGGCGCGTGACATCAACAACCTGCACACCACGCTGGGCGCACTGTTGATGTCGCTGCGCGGCGCCCCCCTCATCCAAACCTGACCCCATGAAAGGTGGTCCGTTGGACTTCGCGTCCATTCCATGGGTCCAGGGATCCATGGTCGCGGTCGCCCTGGCCATCATTCTGTCCGCCGTCGGCGCGGTGTTCAAGGGGCTGCTCATCCCCCGCCCCAACCACGACCTGATCGTCGCGGTGATGGATGCCCGGCTCGCAGAGAAGGCGGTCGAGGCGGAGAACTACAAGGCCGCCTGGCAGGCCGCCGAGGCCGCGAGGCGCGAGCAGGACGGCCAACTCTCGGAGCTGCTGGAGTTCGCCCGAACGACCGATCAGGTCCTCAAGGCCTTGGGCCGGAGAGGGAGCCGCGATGCGCTGGCGCCGTAGACGACCCCCGATCCCCGATCCGTCGCCCCCGCCGGAAGTACAGGCGGCGCTCGCCGAGGCGCGTGCCGCCCGCGAGGAGTCTGAGCAGGGCCTACGCGAGGTGTGCGGCCAATGGCCCGAGGTGCGCGCGGTCTCGTCGGCGATGCGTGAGCACCGTGAACGCAACGGCTTCAGAGAGATGTTCGAGCGCGCCCTGTTGAAAGGAGGGGAAGCGTGATCCAGTTCGTCGGCGGTCTGCTCGTCATCGCATCCGCCGTGTTCGCGGCTACGGCCGCGCTGCTGTACGGCACCCGGTTCCCCTGGTGGCGGTCCGCTGACGGCCGCCACCTGTTCGCCTACCAGGTCGTCATCGGCGCCGCGCTCACCCTGTGGGCGGGCCGGCTGATCGCCACCGATCAGCTGACCGGCCCGGCCGAACCCGGCCCGTGGCCCTACATCCGACTGGTCTGGTTCGGGCTGATCGCCTGGGTGCTCGGCTGGCGGCTGCTCATCATCACCCGGGCCTGGCGCGAGCAGCGCCGAGATCGAGTCAAGGAGGAGCGATGACGACGATCATCTCCCGTAAGGCGTGGGGTGCACGAGCGCCTCGCAACCGCTACACGGTGACGTGGGCGCAGCGAACCGAGTTCTTCGTCCACCACACCGCAGGGCCGAAGACGCAGACGATCCAGCAGATCCAGGCGTTCCATATGGGCCCTTCCCGCGGCTGGTCGGACATCGGCTACGGGCACCTCGTCGATGCGGACGGCAAGATCTACGAGGGCCGCGGCTGGCTTGTGGTGGGTGCGCACTGCCCAGGCCACAACCGGTCGGGTGAGTCCGTCGCCTACATCGGCGATGACGACCCGACACCAGCGGCCAAGCGCTCGATCCGTTGGCTGTATGACGAGGCGTGCCGCCGCGCCGGCAAGAAGCTCAAGATGCTCGGCCACGGCCAGCGATACGCCACGTCCTGCCCTGGGCCGAAGCTCCAAGCGTGGGTGAACGCCGGGATGCCCGTCGAAGCCGCTGAGAAGCCCGCTAAGCCTGCCCCGAAGCCACAGCCCACCGAGACGGAGGCGATCGTGAAGAAGCTGCCCACCCTCAAGCAGGGCGATCACGGCTGGCACGTCAAGACGATGCACTACCTGCTCGCCGCCCGCGACTACGCGGTCCCGGCCGAGGTGGACGACACCACGTTCACCGAGCAGCACACGAACGGCGTGAAGGGCATCCAGGCGGCGGCCGGGTTGAAGGAGACCGGCGTCGTGGATGGGCCCACGTGGGCCGCGTTGCTGCGCGTGGCGTAGCCGTGGAGCCCGTCGACTCCCTGCCGCTGCTCCTGACCCGCCTCGCGGCGCTGTGGCCGGCCGAGGAGCAGGCGGAGCAAGACGACCCGCGTATCCCCGGGCTCGTCGACGCAACGAACTGACCCCTCATCCTCGGCCGCCATGGTGGCGGTCCTGACCTCCTCGGAGGAACCATGTACGACCTCGTCCTGTCCTGGGTGCGGACCGCGGTCCCGGCGGCCGTCGGCTCCCTGATTGCCTGGCTGGCCACCAAGGGGCTAGTGCTCAACCCGGCGGAGGCGACCGGGCTGATTCTGGCCGTCGGCGGTGTCTGCGTCACCCTCTACCAGGTGCTCGTCAGCACCCTGCAGCGCAAGTGGCCGATCGTCGGCGTGCTGCTCGGCAGTACGAAGGTGCCGACCTATCAGCCGGGCACCTCGCAGGGCCTGCACGCTGGCCGGGACCTGACCAGCCTGTAGGATGATCACAGGTGCTTTTGTCATCTAGCGGCCTAAGACCTCAAGATCCCGCAAGGGACTTGAAAACGTCGGTTCGAATCCGGCCAAGAGCACAAGAATGCCCCCGCTCGTCCTCTCCGGAGGATGAGCGGGGGCGCTTTCGCGTTCCCTTGAATCAACCGATGGTCGCTTTCCATCGCCCGCGTTGGAGATGGATCACACCGTCCGGGGCGACGCACACGAAGGCGCCACGCACGGGCAGCTCGCCGTGCTGCAGCCAGTAGGCGCGGGCCTCGTCCAGCACATCCCACAGACGACGTGGGCCGCCCTGATGGATCACAGGCGGACCGTCTGCCTGCGCGGTGGCCCTGGCCCACGACCCGTCAGCGTGCACCATGCGCGCCGTACGCCAGCCGTCGTCGCCTTCCTCGTAGTGGTGTTCGATGCCGGGGCAGACGACTTCGAGCATGGCGGGTAGCTCCCAGTTGTAGGAGACGTTCAGCACCGGGTAGCGGCCTTGGGTGACCTCGTCCCCTTCGGCGTCCCAGACGGCGTCGAACAGGTCGCGCGCTCCCGGCGGATAGTCCCCGCCGGAACGGGTCGGCATGAACATGGCCCGGTCCCATTCGATCTGCCCCTCGGCGCTTCCGTCGTCGGCCTTGGCTGCGGTGACGATCAGAGAGGTGTTGGCGATGACCGTGACCAGCCGGCCGCCCGGCCGCAGCGCGACCAGCCAGCTCGCCGGGATCGGCCGTACCGAGACCATGGACACGATGCGGTCGTAGGTGCCGGGGAGCGGCCCGGTCGCATCGACAGCCAGGACGTCCGGGCGCAGGCCGATGCTCTCCAGTCGCCCGGCCGCGGCCTCAACGAGGTAGGGGTCCACGTCGATGCTGGTCACCCGGTCGTCGCCGAGGCGCTGCGCCAGCAGAGCGGCGCTGTAGCCCGAGCCGGTGGCGACGTCGAGCACGTCCGCACCGTCGTAGATCTCAGCATGGCGCAGCATCCGCACCACGAGGCTGGGCAGCGTGGCCGAAGAGGTGGGCCTACCGCCGGGCCGGGCGTCCGGTGCGGCGTGATCGGCGTGGGACTCCCCAACGCGTGTGATCAACGACTGGTCGCTGTAGGCCGTGCGCATCCACACGCCGGGATCGGCCGGGCCGTCGTGTAGTTCCCAGGTGCCGAACCGGGCTCCGGCCGGGGTCTCCCACCAGCGTGGGATGAACAGGTGGCGGGGGGTGGTGGTGACCGGCCGCCGCCACTGGGATCCGCGAGGGGTCACAGTGGCGGCCAGCTCGGTGGCGTGGGGGTGCCAGTCCATGCTTACTTCTTACCGGCTACCGGGCCTCTTGGGGGATGGGTTGAGTTCCGGACTACAGAAGCGGGGATTGCAGGCGGGCCTTGACGCCGGCGCGCAGTCCGAGCCGTCCCCCTGGGTCGGCTTGCAGGTGTTGGCGTCCGGCTTACACCTCGTCCCATCGGCCCGGGGGCTGGGGATCGTCGAGACGAGCCGACGCCAGGTGGAGCTGTTGACGATGTCGACCAGCGACGATTCCAGCACGTTGCCGGCGGTCATCCACCGCGCCATGAGGCACGGCCGGACATTGCCATCAGGGCTGATCGAGGCTTTCCCCCTGCCGCACTGCCCGCAGAGCTGCGACACGTCCGGGATGGTGGCGGCGGCCCGGCCGATCCCGCGGACCCGGTCGGTACCGATGCTGGTCACGCCCATGGCTTCCAGCTCCGTGCGGGCCTGCTCGACGCGTTGGCCGTTGAAGATGTCCACGATGCCGGCCCGCAGCGGGATGCCGCGCTTGAGTGCTTCGGCGATGTTCGCCCGGGTCCGGGCGTGGCTGGCTCGTCGGCCGGTGACGGTGGCGTGCTGGGCCGGGTCGTCGGAGTAGTAGCTCGTCGCCAGGTTGACGCGCGGGCTGCTGAGTAGCTCCCACCACTCGTCGCGCACGTTGACGAGGTTGCTGTACACCTCGACGTCGAGGCCGGCATCGATCGCGTGCGCCAGGAGCTCGGCGAAGTCCGGGTGCATGGTCGGCTCTCCGCCGATGAGCTGGACGCTGCGCGAGCCCAGCGCTTTCGCATCAGTGATGAGCGTGAGCCATTCGCTGGTGCTCATGGTGCCGTGCCCGACGTTCGGCCCGGAGTCGGTGCAGCAGTGCTGGCATACGAGCTGGCACTTGCCGGTGATCTCCAACTCCCAATGCCAGTCGAGCAGGGGGAAGACGTCTGCCGCTTCTACAACCTCTGCCGTCATGGTGCCCTTCCTTTCTTCCGCTAGCGCGGGGTGAGGGGATGGTGCCCCGCGAGCGGCCCCTGGTTGCGCACCGCCGCTCGCGGGGGTTGGACGACGCGACGGCACGGGAGGCGCGCTCACCGTGCCGCCGCGCCAGCTCATGGGGTGGTGAAGGAGTGGGTGGCGCGCAGGGTGTGCAGCAACTCGATCTGCATCGCCAGCGCCGAACCGAGCCCTTCGGGGGATGCGCACGTGATCTGTGTTTTGACCTTGGCCGCTTTCTCCCGGAGGGTGACGGGCGCCCGCCGGATGGCTGTCCAGTGGCCGAGGAGCGCATCGTGGGTGATGTGCCAGCCGGGGTAGGTCTGCTGCAGTACAGCGAGCTGTTCGGCTCCTACGTCGCGAGCCTGGAGGGGCGTGTTCACGTGATGTCCTGACACTGAGGGGCGGATCGAGGAGTGATGGGGCGAGGGCCTGCCACAGGCATTGTCGAGAGGGAGCCGGTGAGCCTCAGGTCACTGGGGGGCCGCGACATGATGCTCCCCGCCCTGCTCCGGCAGCGCCTGGTCCAACAAGGCATCAGCCAGCAACGGGCCGGCCAGGAGCCGAGCCGGTGCGGGCCGGGCTGCGGCGAGCTGCTCCATGAGCCGCTCAGCGGCCAAGGCTGGCGTGCGGTACACCGCCAGCCGCGGCGCCCTGTGGCGGGCACCCCAGATGACCCACCAGAGGCGCACACCGTCAGTGCGGACGAGCATGCCCCGCGCGACCGATACCGCGACGCGGCCGGAGGCGAGCACGTGCGCGTCCGTCTTGCGGCCGTGCTCCAGCAGCGCGTCCTGGAGACGAGCGGCCATGACGGCGGCCTGACGGCGCCGATGCCGGCGACCGGTCAGCGGCATATGCCGTACGGCCAGAGGTGTCCGGCTGGGGGCGACTGAGGGAGCCACGACCAGCGGGGATGGCTGGGGGTGCATGCTCCTAGTGAACGCCCGGTAACAGATGAGAAGGGGGAGGGGTTCTCCCCCTTCTCGTGGGGGGAGGATCCCTCTCCCCATGATGGGGAGGAATCCTCCCCGTTGACCTCAGGCGGCAGAGGGAAGGCTGATCTTGCGCGCCAAGTCGCGCGCCTCGTCTCGTATGGTCGCTCCGCCGGTAGTCATCAGCTCGCTGACGACCCCCCGCGTGAACAGGTTGTAGGCGATCGTGTCGGGGCTGATGTCGTAAGCCTTCTGCAGCAGGTGAATCGTCGCGACCGGCTCTCGTCGGAGATGAAAGCCGCGGGCGATCTCGACCGTGTGGAAGGCGCGGCGAGTCTTCGACGGGATGGCGGCCAAGTCGATTCGATCCCCCTGTCGGGTGGCCTCATGGCCATTGGTCAGGTCGGCCGACATCGTCACGGCGTACGCGTCGACCATGCCGGTCCCGAACATCAGCCACGGGTGATGTCCCTCAAGGGCGCGGGCAGCGCGGCTGGCTTCGTCCCAGTGGTGTTCGGCGTCGCCGCGGCGGCCGGTCTTGGCGTAGGACAGGGCCATGGCCAGTTGCAGCAGACCCCACAGGCTGCGGTCTTCCTCATCGTCGGGGCGTAGCAGCCGCCCGGCCTGGTGGGCGAGATCGATTCGGGCCTCGGCCTGCTCACCCGCATCCCGCCACACGTGGTTGAGGTACCAGGTAGCGGCCGCCATGGCCTTCGGATCATCGGCGTCCTGGGCGGCCTGCATCGCGCGGTCCCCGGTCATCAGGATGAGCTCGGGGTAGGGCTGGAACGACAGGTAGAGCTGCGCCAGGTGGTAGATCTGCGCCAGCGAGGTCAGCGCGCGGCGCCGATGAAGGCCTTCCAGGAGCCGCACGGAGATGCGGGCATCCTCCAGCAGGCGAGGCAGGACCGTGGCCACAGCGGTCCGCTGTGTGGGCGAGCCGTGCCACACCATCCACGCCTGAGCGACATTCGCGGCGAGGGCGTCGGCGGATACCGGTTCACGATCAGGGACGACCAGCGGGTAGGCGGACAAGGCCCGCGCGACGGCCGGCGCCTGATCGTGGGAGCGCTTGCTGTAGGTCGCCCTGGTCAGGCGCTGCTCACCCGTGAACTGGGCGAGATCCTCGACCCCCAGGATCTCGGCCATGCGAATCAGCATGCTCAGGCCGGGCATGCCGATCTTTCCGTTCTCGATGCCCTTGGCCCAGTCTTCGCTGCGGCCACACAGTTCGCCGAACAAGGTGCGCGACATGCCGGCTTTGTCGCGGAAGAATCTGACCCGGCCGCCGAAGGACTTAGGCGTGTTATCTTCGGGCATAGCCCTGCACCTCCTGGAGACTCGACATCCTCAGGCTAAGCGTGTGGGGCTCATTCATGTCCAGAGTCGGACGCAAGTTTTCATGCCGCCACCAGGACATTCCAGGTCGGCTGATGCGTAAGGTTCCACAAGGACCCAACCGGGCTTCGGCGTTGCCCTTGTTTGCCGCCGTAAGGAAGTTGACGGCGGGATGACCTGCACTTTTGAGGATTACCTTTAGAAGGGGTACGCCCTAGTGCGTACCCTTCGCGCCCGTCAGCCTGACGGTCGCGACCATTTCGGTGACGTCACCGAAATGGTCAGCAGGGGTACTCAGTAGTGAGTACCCCTCGCTCCGCAGGGGTCCTCGCGGGACAGTTCCCCAGTTGGGGAAAAGGATCATCCCGCTGTCAGGGGTGGGAGCTGTCTCCCGTCCTTCAGGGGTACACGCTGGCGTGTACCCCTGGCTTCACACGGGTCCTGCTGGGACCTACCTCTATGAGGGGTACGCCCTGGTGCGTACCCCTGGATCTATCGGCGGACCTCTCCCTTGCCGCCGCAGCGTCGGCACGCGCCGTACGCGCTGCCGTTCCACGCGGACACCTTGCGGCCCGGCGAGCGTCGGCAGGCCGGGCACCGCTTGAGCGGGTGCCGGCGCCGGTCCCAGCTCCACCAGATCACAACGGCGGTGATCCCGATCAGGATCAGCTCCATGTCTCCTACCTCTGCTTTCCAGCCCTCTCAGGGCCGTTTCGGGGGGTGGCGCGGAAGCGTCTACCGGGCCTACCTCGCAGCTCAGATGCGGTAGAGGCGGGGTAGACCCGGTTTCAGTGGTAGAGCCTCGGTAGAGGCGTCTCAGGAGCCGTTGAGCGCGGCCATGAGGTCGCCGCGGCGGTAGCCGTTGCGGTTGCGGCCGTCGATCTTCACGTCACCGGGAGAGACCCCGTACGGCTTGAGCGCCTCGGCGACCCGGGCGGGAGTCCAGCCGTCGCCGAGCGCCTCGACCAGGTCCACGGTGTGCAGCCGGTCGGCGTCGCCGAACGCGGACACGATCGCCTCGACCGGGTCCTCGGCGAGAGGGTGATTCACCCTCTCCGGCAGAGTGCCGGCCGCGGCCCGCAGCATGTACGCCACCTCGGCGACCTCGACCAGGTCGGGATCGTCGAGGAAGTAACTGCGCAGCTTCACCGGGTCGGAGCCGTCCGCGTCGAGGATGCCGACGCCGCGGTGAGAGCGGGGGATCTCCGAGCAGTTGTAGCCAGCGCCGGCCGCGCCCTGCCCCATGACGGCGTTGGACGCGGTGGTGTCCGGGCAACGCATCCCCCACCGCAGCGAGCACACGCCCTTGAGCGGCCCGGGGATGGCGTCGGTCGTCATGCGCTGCGTAGCCAAGATCAGCAGCACCCCGGCGGCCGGCCCCCGGGAGGCGATGTCCACCATGAGGGCGACGATCTCTTCGCCCTGCGGTGAGGTGACGTAGTACCGGGTCTCGTCCACGATGGTCAGCTCGATGTCCACGCCGAACCGGCGGCACAGCTCCGGGGTCAGCTTGGTCGAGCCGCCCGCGTCGTCGAGCAGGTCGAACACGCTCTCCATCTGCGCCTGCATGCGCTTCAGGTGCGCGAGCAGGCCGACGGCGTTGCGCTTCTCCGCGGTATGCGCGATGCGCCGCCATGGGCGGTGGTCGCCAGCGCCCTTGCCGTCCCACAGGTGGATCTTCGGCGTGACCGCGAGACCGGCCGCGGCGATGATGCCGTTTACCGCCGCGGACTTGCCCGCCCGGGGTTCGCCGGCGACGAGAAGGGACGCGTCGACTAGCCGGAGCCGTTCCTCCCGGCCGCGCCCGTTGATCCCGGCCGGGATCCCCCGCCAGAAGTCGACCGGCTCCGTACGCCCGATCAGCGGACTTGGGTAGAGCTTCAGGAATGGGTCGGCCTTGGCGACGAAGATAGCCAAGCGTCCGGCGTGAGCGTCGACGAGCTCGAACACGACCTGGGTTTCGCCGACGCCGAGCGCGGACGCGAACGCGCCCTCCATGCCGAGGCACTTGCGGGCGAGCTGGCCGGGCGGCAGTTGCAGCACCGTCGACCATCCGCCGTCCTCGGTCAGGACCGGGGAGGCGAGCCGCATCCCCTCGGCGCGGCCGAGCTTGGCGTCGATCGCCGCCCGGATCACCGTGTTCTCCGCCGGCGTCTTACGGTTCAGGCCGGGGATCTTCAGCGGTACCGGCCGCTCGACGATGCGCTTGCGGACCTCAACCGCCGTGCCCACGCCGACGACCGCGCCGACCGCGAGGGCCGCGGCGGTCCCGCCGTACAGGCCGGTGGACGTGACCGCCGAGGCGAGGTAGCCGGCACCGGTCCACCACGCGGTACGGCGCCGCCGGGTGCGGACCTTCTCCCGGAAGATGTAGTCGTCGGTGCCCGCGTAGTCGTCCGCCCGGATCCACCGCCACGCCGTCTTGGCGAGCAGGGACGTCCCCGTGACGGGCGCCATGCCGGACCGGTAGGCGAACCTCACGGTGCGGGTCGGGTACTTGCCCTGCCGTACCCGGTGGACGATCTGACGGACCGGGACACGTATCTGCGGGGACTTCTGCCAGAACTCCGGTGAGGTCTGGCGCCGCTGAAACAGCACGGTGCTCTCGTGCTCTTGGACGGCTTGAGACATGATTGATCTCCTCCATTCAGGTGGAGATCCGCCCCCGGGACTGTCTTGGTCGGATCGGCCCGGGGGCGGACCTGGTCTAGGACACGGCGAGTCGGGCGAGCTGGTCGAGGTACAGGCGGATCTTCACGGCGCGCGGCTGGCCGACCTTCATCTCTCGCTTGATGCGGGTGAGCGTCGGCACCACACCCGTGGCGACCTCGTCGGCGTACCTGGCCGCGGCCACCGGGAACAGCTCGTCAGGCGCGGGTGTGAGAACCGGCGTCTGTGCAGGTGGCGCCGGGAGTAGGGCGGGTACAAACGGTGGCAGATCTGCCACCGTTTTCTCGCTCTCTGTACCTGACTCGACACCTTGTGAAGAATCTTCACTAGGTACAGCTGCTGCCTCGACTTCCTTGTGATTCACAAGGAGGTCCGAGGGGGTTGTCTCGACCCTTTCGAGGGTGTCAGCGGTGACACCCTCGGATGCGGCTACCTCGTCCCGGGCGGCGACGCCGAGCAGGTGCGCCAGCCCGCCCAAGGCGATCGGCGGAACCACCGACACCGCGACCACCAGCACCCAGGACGCGCCACCCAGCTCGATCACCTCGGCCTCGATCAGGTGGAACATGGCGTTGCCCAGGACGGAGACGACCACCGCGGCGAGCGCGTGCCCGAACGCGTGCCCGCGCACCTCCGCCGAGTACTTGCCCTTGTCGGTCGCGATACGGGTAGCGGCGATCCCGTAGGCGTCCACCGTGATCGGCAGCAGCCACGACATCGACACCTCGACGCCGAACACGTGGAACACGGTGGTCCAGCCGGCGAGCTCGCCGAGACCGGACTGTGCGGTGAAGGACGCGGTCACGGTGGCGAGGGCGACCAGGGCGACGCACCCGATCACCGTCCAGTCGCGACGGGCGTTCACAGGCCACCGTCCAGGACCCGAGCGGCCGTACCCAGCGCCTCGGCGAACTCGGTGAACGACCGGATGTCGAGACCGGCGATGACCTGTCCCCAGTCGTAGGCGTCGGTGGGCTCGAGGTCACGGACCCTCCGCTGTTCGCCGACGTAGTAGGACAGGCGGCCCAGCGCCGGGTAGCGGGTGCCGTCCGTGTCGGCCTGCACGTAGCGGATGACGACCTGGCCGGGACCGCCGAACGGGCCAAGGACGGCGGCGTGGGTGCGATCCGGGTCGGCGTCGGTGTGCTCGGCCTTGCACCATGGCGGGCACGGCATCGAGGCGGGTAGGTTCTGCTGCACGGCTTCTTCTCCTGTTCAGGCAGGGGGTGGGGTCCAGGCCCCGGGCCGGTGTGCAACCACCGGCCCGGGGCCGTTGTGCTATGAGGTGCTGCGGGCGGCGGCGACCTGGGCGAGCAAGGCGCGGGCGAGCTGCTCGGCCTCGTCGACGGTGAGCTCGTCACGGGTGTTGTACAGCCAGACGATCGCGCCCTCGTCGGGCGTGTAGGTCATGACCGTCTCGCCGTAGGCGTCCGAGACACTGCGGGTACGGCACAGCGAGTCGTCGGGGTGACCGGCCTGCCGATGGTCGGTGCACCAGGCGGGACAAGAGGGCAGGACGCTCACGCCGCGTCCTCGCCCTGGTGCGCAGTGCGGCCCCGGCCGGCGGCGACGAGCTGCAGCAGGTGCGCGGCGATCTCCTCGGCCTCGGCCAGCGACAGGTAGTAGGAGGTGCCCTTGTCGGTCGAGTCGTTGAGGCAGATGCGCGGCTCGGCCTCCAGGTGGCCCTGAACGAGGTCCGTCATCAGCGAGACGGGCCGATGCTCGGGCTTGGTGGGCGATCCGAAGTTCTCGAAGTCCATGGTGAGCAGGTCGGTGCTGTGGATGACGCTCGTGTGCTGACGGTCGTCGGGGTGGTCGCCGCCCCTGTGCTGCTCCGTGCACCAGGCCGGGCATGGCTTGGTGAGCCAGGTGGGCGGGTTCGCCGCAGCGTCCCGCTCCCAGGCGTGGGAGTCGCACTCGACGACCGCGACGTCGAGCAGCATGCCAGCGGGCTTGAGCGGGTAATCAGAGGAACCGCACTGGACGCACGCACGACCGTTCCGCTGGGCCATCGTCAGGCTCTCTTTGAGAATTCCCAGATCGAGGGTTGCGGGGGCGGTCGTGGGGGTGGCGTTCGTAAGCTTGTCCATCAGGTGAGGGACCTTTCCGGTTGGTGCCGATCCAGGACCCGTTCCGGTGGTGACTCACCGGGCGGGTCCGCCTAACCGATCTAGAGAATCGCTTCTCTGTGGCGATTGCTACGCTACGGGATCGCCTATGGGAATCGCAAGGGTGTTGCGATACTCTCTTGCCATGGCGAACAAGGACCCACTCGACGCGCTCGACGAGAGCACCCGCCGGTACCGCGAGACGGAGAAGGCGCATGAGCGATCACGCAAGGACGTCACTACCGACGTAGTAGCGGCACTGAAGGCCGGCAAACGCCCGACTGACGTTGTGGAGCACTCCCCCTTCACCGCCGCCCACGTCCGCAAGATCGCACGGGAGAACGGCATTGAGCCGGCGCCGCGGGGCGGAGGCAAGAAGAAGTAGTGACGGGCGGCCCGTAGAGCAGTCACCCGGCTGTGACGTTTTGAGTCCAGTCGCATGCGCCTGCGGCTCCTGCGCGGCGTGCGCGGCCGGCGACCAGCAGGTCTGCGAGCGCCAGACCCAGCCGGGGTTCACCCACTGGGGCTCCTTCGCCGAGTACGTGGCGATCGAGAACGCGGATGTGAACCTGGTGGCGCTGCCGGAGGAGATGACCTTCCCCACCGCCGCGAGCCTGGGCTGCCGCTTCGCCACCGCCTTCCGCGCCGTCGTCACGGTCGGCCGGGTACGGCCCGGCGAGTGGGTGGCGGTGCACGGCTGCGGCGGGGTCGGCCTGTCCGCCGTGATGATCGCCGCCGCCGCGGGCGCGCGGGTGGTCGCCGTGGACGTCTCCCCCCAGGCCCTGGACCTGGCCCGGCGGTTCGGCGCCGCCGCCTGCGTCACCGCCGCCCCCGCCGCCCCTGACACCCCGCCGGACGGGGCCGGTGCCGCCGCGCGCGTCCGGAAGCTGACCGGTGGCGGGGCCCACGTCTCGATCGACGCGCTGGGCAGCCCGCAGACGTGCGCGTCCTCGATCGAGGGCCTGCGCCGCCGGGGCCGTCACGTCCAGATCGGCCTGCTCCCCGGCCTCACCTCGCTGCCGATGAACCGGGTGATCGGCTACGAGCTCGAACTCCTCGGTAGCCACGGCATGGCCGCCCACGCCTACCCCTCGATGCTGGAGATGGTCGCCGCCGGGCTCCTCCGCCCGGACCTGCTGATCACCCGCACCGTCGGCCTCGACGGAGCGGGGCCCGCGCTCGCCGCGATCGGCTCCGTCCCCGGCGTCACGATGATCCTGCCGGGGGATCCGGCGGGTCTCCGGCACCCGTGAGCGCCGTGCCGGCGTCCTCCTCCAGGGGGACACGCAGGGTGGTGAGGACCACGGCGAGCATGTCGTAGTGGGCGACGAGCATGACCAGTTCGATCCGGCCGGGCTCGTCGTAGCGGGCGCACAGGGCCTCCCACGTCTCGTCGGTGACGTCTCCGGAGCGGTGCATCTCGTCGGCCACGTCCAGCACCAGCCGGTCGCCGGCGTCCCAGCCGTGCCCGTGACCGCGGACGGCCTCGATCTCGGCCTCGGCCAGCCCTGCCTCCCGGGCCAGCCGTACGTGCTGGGCCCACTCGTAGGCGCTCCCGCGGTTGTGCGCGGTGCGCAGGACGGCCAGCTCCCGGTCGCGGGCGGGCAGCGTACCGTACAGCAGCGCGGCGCCGAACCCGATCCACGCCTGGAACAGCGCGGGGTGGCGGGCCAGCGTGGTGAAGACGTTGTAGGGGCCGGTGCCCTCGACGACGCGGGCGAGGAACCCGTCCCACTGCTCCGGCGGTAGCGGCTCGACTCGGGGATTCACAGATCAGAGAGTACTTACTACGATCACGATTGTGAACGGTCGCTTGGTAGGTAGACGTGTGCTGGTCGTGGGCGCGGGCACCCGCCCCTCCCCCGACCCCGAACCGCCGATCGGGAACGGGCGGGCGATCGCGGTCGAGGCCGCGCGGCAGGGCGCCACGGTGATCTGTGCGGACGTCGATGAGGACGCGGCCGCCGAGACGGCCGGGTGGATCGGCCGCGAGGGCGGGAAGGCCGAGGTGATCACCGTGGACCTGGCCGACGGTGACGCCTGCGAGGCGCTGGCCGGGCGGGCGGGCGCGGTGGACGGCATCGTGCTCAACGCCGCGATCGGCGCCGGGCTGGCCCTGGCGGGCACCAGCGCCGCCGACTGGGACCAGGTGTTCGCGGTCAACCTGCGCGGCCACTTCCTGGTCTGCAAGGGAGCGCTGCCCCTGCTCGGCTCCGGCGGCTCGATCGTGTTCATCGGTTCGGTGGCCGGGCTGCGCCCGGGCAGCCTGATCCCGGCCTACGACGCCTCCAAGGCGGGGCTGGTCGGCCTGGCCAGGCACGTCGCGCTGGAGGGCGCCGGCCGCGGGATCCGGGCGAACATGGTCGCCCCCGGCCTGATCGACACCCCGCTCGGCCGGGACGCGGCCAGGCTCTGGGAGCACCGCGGCCAGGTGATGATCCCGATGGGCCGTCAGGGCACCGCCTGGGAGGTGGCGAAGGTGACGGCCTTCCTGCTCTCGGACGAGGCGGGCTACGTCACCGGCCAGACCCTCGCCGTGGACGGCGGGCTCACCCTGCTGTAGGTGCCTCACCCTGCGGTAGCGGCCTCACCCCGCTGTAGGGGCCTCACTCTGCTGCAGGGGCGACGGCGACGGGCACTCCGGCGCCTCGCGCGGCGTCTTCGAGCGCACGGCCGGGGCCGGCCAGGCCGTCGCGGCTCACCGAGTGGCTCCGCGCCCGCCCCTCATCGGCCCGTGCCGCGCCGGGCCGTACTCCCCGGTTCCGTGACGGGCGGAGCTGCCGGCGCGGACATGCGGGTTTCACACCGCAAAAGATGATTAATGCGGTGATAACGTCCCTGGGCATGCGTCCAGAAGATCTCGCCCTGCTGCATCTCCCCGGTAGCGTCACCCTTCACGAGGATCTCATCCTCGTCGACGTGGCCCGCCCCGACCTGGAGGCCGACGCCTACCGCGGGAGCCTGTGGCGGCTCCCCCAGGACGGCCCGCCCGTCCGGTTCACCTTCGGCGACCACGACAGCGCGCCCCGGATCTCCCCCGACGGGGCCTGGGTGGCCTTCCTGCGCGCGCAGGACGGCGGCAGGCCGCAGCTCCACGTGATGCCCACCGGCGGCGGCGAGGCACGCCCCCTCACCGACCTGCCGCTCGGCGCGGGCGCCCCGGTCTGGGCCCCCGACTCCCGCCGGATCGCGTTCGTCGCCCGGGTCCCCGAAGCCGGCCGCTACGGCACCGAGGAGGACGTGAGCGCCGCGGCCGAGGCGCCTCGCCGCATCACCGGGTTCCGCTACCGGCACGACGGCGTCGGCTTCACCCTTGACCGGCCGCCCGCCCTGTTCGTGGTCAACGCCCTGGCCGACATCCCGCAGCCGGTACGGCTCACCGACGGCCCCTACGACATCGCCTCCCCGAGCTGGACCCCCGACGGCGAGCACGTGCTGGTCTCGGCCGACCGCGACCTGGACGGCGAGAGCCTGCACTCCGACCTGTACGCGGTGCCGGCCGCCGGCGGCGCGCCGATCCTGGTGGTGCGCAGCACCGGATCGGCCGGGTATCCCGTCGCGCTCCCCGGCGGGGACGTGCTCTACCTCGGCACCGCCTTCTCCGGCATCCACGCGGTGGCCCGCAACACCGGCCTCTTCCGCGCTCCCCTGCGGATCGGCGGCGAGCCGGCGACCGGGGTGCGGCTGACCGAGGAGGAGTCGGTGGACATCGAGCCGCTGTCCCCCATCGCGACCGAGGACGGCGTGCTGGTCGCGGTCCGGGTCCGCGGCGCGGTCGAGCTGCGGCTGGTCCCCTCCGACGCCGCGGAGGCGCCGCTGGAGAAGCTCCCCCTCGTGCTGGGCGAGCGGGCGGGCGTCAAGTCGTTCACCTCCTACGGCGGGCAGGTCGTGGCGGTGGTGTCCACCCCGCAGAGCCCCGGGGAGGTGGTCACCCCGGCCGGGACGCTCACGGACTTCAACGGGTCGCCTGCCGGAAGGCGTCCGCTCCAGGAGATCACCGCCGTGTCCGCCGACGGCTACCCGGTCCACGGCTGGCTGGCCCTGCCGGAGGGCGAGGGCCCGCACCCGGTCCTGCTGAACGTGCACGGCGGCCCCTTCCACCACCACGGGTGGGGCTTCATGGACGAGACCCAGGTCTACGCCGCCGCCGGATACGCGGTGGTCCTGCCCAACCCGCGCGGTTCCAGCGGGTACGGCCAGGCGCACGGCCAGTCGGTGATCGGCGCCTTCGGCACCGTGGACGTCGACGACGTGCTCGCCCTGCTGGACGCGGCGCTGGCCCGGCCCGAGTGCGACGGCGAGCGGGTGGGCGTGATGGGCGGCTCCTACGGCGGATTCATGACGAGCTGGCTGGCCGCCCACCACGGAGAGCGTTTCAAGGCGGCCTGGAGCGAGCGGGCGGTCAACGCCTGGGACTCCTTCACCGGTTCCTCCGACATCGGCTGGTTCTTCGCCGAGGCCTACTGCGGCCCCGACGTCGAGGTCCAGCGCGCGATGAGCCCGCTGTACCACGCCGACCGGATCGACCTGCCGTTCGCCGTGGTCCACTCCGAGGAGGACTGGCGCTGCCCGGTCGAGCAGGCCCAGCGCATGTTCGTCGCCCTGCGCCGCAACGGCACCCCGGCCGAGTTCCTGCTCTTCCCCGGCGAGGGGCACGAGCTCAGCCGGAGCGGCCGCCCCAGGCACCGCCTCCAGCGCTTCGAGGCCGTCCTCGAATGGTGGTCGCGCCACCTGTCCTGATCCTTTCGGGGCAGGCGTTCACCTGGCGCCCGCGGGGCGGGCGCCAGGTGAGGCCGGCCAGGCCAGACAGATCAGGCCATGCGGGTCAGGCCAGGCAGGTCAGCGGCCTGCCTCCGTTGAACTCCACCATCTCGAGCATCGCGGCGGCGAGGTCGATCGGCTCCCTGAGCCCGTCGAGCGCCGCGATCGAACCTGGACCGAGCCCACCATCACGAACGGCGTGCCGCCGTTGAAGACCAGGTCACCGGCGGACAGCAGCGCCCGCTCAGGGATCCACACGATCGAGTCGTTGGTCGTGTGCGCCGGGCCGCCGACGTGCCGCACCTCGCAGCGCAGCTCGTCGGAGTGGACGGTCACCCCGTCGGTGCAGATGAGGAGCTTCCGCCGCTCCAGCGCCTTACCCCAACTCAGGCTCTAAACATTCCCGACCTGCTGCTATATCCCGTTTTCCGAGGACTGCGCGCCGAAGCCCTGGGTATTCGCACAACGCTGCCCAAGGGTCAAGCCCATGAGTTGCGCAGCGCGAGGGGGAACGAACATGGAAAAGTCCCATCCCATCAAGGCGGCGGTGGACAAGGTCGTGGACACGGTGTCCGGCAGGGGCGAGCGGGCCGAAATCCCGGGGGTGCCCAACAGTGAGCCGCCGTCGCTGGAGCAGCCCACCGAGCCGAGGGAGCCGCTGCCGCCCAAGCCCGACCAGCGCGGACCTGACACGTTCTCCCCGACGGGCCAGCCCACCGGTGTGCCGCAGGACAAGGTCGCCCAGGAGGGCGCGTACCTGACGACCGCACAGGGTGTGCGGCTGCGGGACACCGACCACTCGCTCAAGGCGGGCCCGCGCGGCCCGGTCCTGCTACAGGACCACCACCTGCGCGAGAAGGTCATGCACTTCGACCACGAGCGCATCCCGGAGCGCGTGGTGCACGCGCGCGGCGCCGGCGCCCACGGCGTGTTCCGCTCCTACGGCACCGCCGCGAACGTCACCCGGGCGGGCTTCCTCGCCGAAGGCGCCGAGACAGCGGTCTTCGTGCGCTTCTCGACTGTGCTCGGCTCGCGGGGCTCGGCCGACACCGTACGCGACACGCGCGGCTTCGCCACCAAGTTCTACACCGGCGAAGGCGTTTTCGACCTGGTCGGCAACAACATCCCGGTGTTCTTCATCCAGGACGGGATCAAGTTCCCCGACATCATTCACGCCGCCAAGCCGCACCCTGACCGGGAGATCCCGCAGGCCCAGAGCGCGCACGACACGTTCTGGGACTTCGTGTCCCTGCACACCGAGGCGACGTTCCACACGATGTGGAACATGTCCGACCGGGGGATCCCGCGCTCGTACCGGATGATGGAGGGCTTCGGCGTCCACACCTTCCGGCTGGTCGACGCCCAGGGCAAGACGACGCTGGTCAAGTGGCACTGGAAGCCCAAGCTCGGCGTGCACTCCCTGACATGGGAGGAGGCGCAGATCATCGGCGGCGTGGACCCGGACTTCCACCGGCGCGACCTCGCCGATGCGATCGAGTCGGGCGCCTTCCCCGAGTGGGAGCTGGGCATCCAGATCTTCCCCGACACGCCCGACCAGATGTTCGAGGGCATCGATCTGCTGGACTCGACCAAGATCGTGCCGGAGGAACTGGCGTCGGTCCAGCCGGTCGGACTGCTGACGCTCAACGCCAATCCGTCGAACTTCTTCGCCGAGACCGAGCAGGTCGCCTTCCACACCGGCCACCTCGTACCCGGCATCGACGTCACCGACGACCCACTGCTGGCCGCGCGGCTCTTCTCCTACCTCGACACGCAGATCACCCGGCTGGCCGGGCCCAACTTCGCGCAGATCCCGATCAACCGGCCCCACGCACCGGTCAACGATATGCTGCGGGACGGCTTCCACCAGTCGGCCGTGCACCGGGGCGTGGCGCCGTACAAGCCGAACTCGCTGGACGGCGGCTGCCCGTTCCACGCCGGTGCGGCCGAGGGTGCCTACGTCGAGGTGCCGCTGGAGGTCGCCGGTCGCAAGGTGCGCGAGGCGCCCGCCTCGTACGCCGACCACTTCAGCCAGCCGCGCCTGTTCTGGCGGAGCCTGTCGCCCGTCGAGCGCGAGCACCTCGTCTCCGCCTACACCTTCGAGCTTTCCAAGTGCTACGAGCAGGCCGTCAAGGAGCGCACGTTGCACGTGCTGGCTGAGATCGACCCGGTGTTGTGCGAGCAGGTAGCCGACGGGCTCGGGCTGCCCGCGCCGCAGCCGTCCCAGCCACCGGCCGCCCACCTGCCGTCGAGCCCCGCGCTGTCCCAGGTCGGCCGGGAGTGGCCGGTCGACGGACGGATCATCGGCATCGTGGCCGACGACAGCAGCGACCTCGGCGTGGTCGGGGCCGTCCGCCAGGCCGTACTCGGCGCCGGCATGACGCCCCTGATCATCGCCCCGAAGGGGGGCATGCTCGGTGGCTCGCTGGCGGTACAGCGCACGTTCGCCACCGCGCGTTCGGTCGAGTTCGACGCGATCCTGCTGGCGGGCGCGCCCGTACCGGGCAAGGACGCGTACGGGGCGCGCGACGCCAAGGCCGGTGACGCCGCCGGTGCGGGCGTGGACCCGCGCGTGGCGCTCATGGTCGGCGAGGCGTACCGGCATGCCAAGGTGCTCGGCGGCTGGGGGGCTGCGGAACGGGCGTTCGTCCAGGCGGGCGTGCCCGCGTCGGCCGCCGGGGTGGTCCTCGGCGACGACGGCGAGGCGGTGCTGCGCGACGCGGTCGCGCTTCTCGCCCGCCACCGCGTATGGGACCGCTTTCCGCCCGCCGCCGAACTCACCTGACGCGGTCGGTGGCATCGGCAGAACACGGCGGTCCGCGCCCGGCAAGCACGAGCCCGAGGTTCCGGACTCGTAGGACGCGGCACGTGGTCGATGACCTCCGGTCCGCAGACCCCGCCGTGGCCGGGCACGACCGTCTCGGCGTTCAGCTCCCTGAGCCCGTCGGGCTGGATGTAGGCGTAGACGCCGTCGGAGACCTGCTGGACGCGGGCGGGAGGCAGCGGGTGGTCGTGCCTGGATGAGCTCATGGCTGGAATTGCCGTGTGAGGGCCCGGTCGGGGGCGTCAGGATCAGAAGGTTCGGTCAGGATGTCCCGGCCGCCTCCAGCCGGGCGATCTCGTCCGCGTCGAGCGCCAGGCCGGCGGCGGCCGCGGAGTCACGGATCGTCTCGGGGCGGCTGGCCCCGGGGATGGGGATGACGGCCGGAGACCGGGCGAGCAGCCAGGCGAGGCAGACCCGCTGCGGGCTCACGCCGTGCTCGCGGGCGACCTCGTGGAAGGCGGCGTAGGCCGGGTCGGGCGCGCCGGGACGCGATCCGCCGTCGAGCGAGCTGCGGGAGATCCCGCCGAGCGGGCTCCAGGGCAGGAATGCGATGCCCAGCTCCTCGCACAGGCGCAGCTCCGGCTCGCCGGTGCGCAGGGCCGGGGAGAAGCGGTTCTGCACCGATGCCAGCCGGTCGCCGAGGATGTCGCGTGCCTGGCGGATCTGCCCGGTGCCGACGTTGGAGACGCCGGCCATGCGGATCTTGCCCTCGTCGAGCAGCTCGGCCAGCGCGCCGACGGAGTCGGCCCAGGGGACGGCGGGGTCCGGCTTGTGGAGCTGGTACAGCCCGATCGCGTCGACGCCGAGCCGCCTGAGCGACGCCTCACAGGCCCGCTTGAGGTGGTCCGGCGAGCCGTCGACCGTCCACGAGCCGTCGCCCGGCCGGCCCCGGCCCCCCTTGGTCGCGACGAGCACCGCCCCGGCGTCGTCGCGGGCGGCGAGCGCGCGGGCGACCAGCTCCTCGTTGTGACCGGCCTCGCCGGCGTGCCAGTGGTAGGAGTCGGCGGTGTCGATCAGCGTGACGCCGGCGTCGAGCGCGGCGTGGATCGTGGCGATCGCCCGGCCCTCGTCCGGCCGTCCCTCGATCGACAGGGGCATGGCGCCCAGTCCGACGGCGCCGACGGGGACGGCGCCGATGTGGCGGATGTGCATGGCGGAGGACCTCACAGTGCTTCGGAGCCGACGCCGGACAGTGCTTCGGAGATGACGCCGGGCAGCCAGTCGCCGGTGTGCGAGAAGGCGAAGCCGAGCCGGCCCGCCCGGCTGTTGTCCATGCCGTAATAGTGGCCGAAGGAGTACGGCGAGGCCCCGGCGCCCTCGCCGATCTCGTAGACCGGCCGTACCCCGAGGCGCGCCGCGATCCGCTCGCACAGCTCGATGACGTCGAACTCGCCGTGGGAGCGGGCGTTGACGGCGCCGGTGAAGCCGGCGCCCGCCGCCCAGTACAGGAACTCGGCGATCTCCCGGTCGTGGACGAACGACGACGGGTGGGGCTCGCGGTGGACGGCGACGGGACGGCCGGCGCGGATGCGCCCGGCGTAGTGCTCCAGCCGCCCGGTGAAGTCGGCGGGGCCGCCGCCCATCACGTGACCGGAGCGCACTGCGGCGAACGGGAACACGGCCTCGCGGGCGAAGACCGCCTCGGCCTGCCGCTTGCCCTCGCCGTACCGGGCATCGCGGAACGCCTGGTCGTGCCAGGGCAGTTCCAGATCCACCGGCCACCGCAGCGGGTCGACGGCCTCCTCGGCCAGCGGGGCGCCCGGCACGGCCGCCGGAACGTCTCCGGTCGAGGCGTGGTCGTAGACCTCGATGGTCGAGGTCATCACATACCGTCCGGTGCGGCCGGCGAAGACGCGCGCGGCGACGGCGGCCTGGCGCGGCGTGCCGCACACCTGGTCGACGACCACGTCGAAGTCGCGGGCGCCCAGCGCCGCGGTGAGCGCCCGCTCGTCGTCGCGGTCGGCCACGAGATGGGTGACGCCCGGGGGCGGCGCCTGCGCGCCCCGGTTGACCAGCGTGACGTTGACACCGGCATCACGCAGTCGTAGTACCAGGCGCCTGCCGAAGTAGCGGCTGCCGCCGATGACGCATACCTCTTTCATGCCTTCAGCCTGTCGGTATACGGTCCTAAGCGGAAGTGGTGATCTACTTAACCGGCTGTTAGGAAAACTGATGATCGACGTTCAGCGGCTGCGGATCCTGCGCGAGGTCGCCCTGCACGGCAGCTTCAGCGGGGCCGCCGCCGCGCTGCTGCTCACACCGTCGGCCATCTCCCAGCAGGTCGCCACCCTGGAGCGGGCGCTCGGCGCGGCGGTGGTCCACCGCAGCACCCGCGGGGTGGTGCTCACCGAGCCGGGACGGCTGCTCGTCGAGGCGGCCGAGACGATCTCGGCCGAGCTGCGGCACACCCAGGAGCGGATCGACCGGCTCACGAGCGGGCGCACGACCCTGACGGTCGCGACGTTCACCAGCGGCGGCCGGTACCTGCTGCCCGCCGCGCTCGCCCGGTTCGCGGCCGGCCACCCGGACGTCGAGCTGACCGTGCTGGAACGCGAGCCGGAGGACAGCCTGCCGATGGTCCGCGAGGGGCGGGCCGACCTCGCGCTGGCCTACCACTTCGACGAGCCGCTGCCGATCCGGCCCGGCGACCGCTCCCGCCTGGTGTGGACTCCGCTGATGGACGACCCGATGTCCGTCGTGATGCCCGCCGGCCACGAGTTCGCCGGCCGCGCGTCGGTGGACCTGGCCGAGGTCGCCGCCGACCGGTGGGTGATGGGCTGTCTCAAGACCGGTGCGTTCCTGCACCGGTACGCCACGCTCGCCGGTTTCGAGCTGCGCGTCGCGGCGAGCACCACCGACTACTTCTTCGCCCAGGTGCTGGTCGCCGCCGGGGTCGGCATCGCGCTCATCCCCCACGTGGCGCTGCAGCCGTCCGCGGAGCTGGCCGTCGTGCCGATCCGGCCGCCGCGCCCCGCCCGATACGTCGGCGTGGCCGTCACGCCCCGGCGTCTGGCGGAGCCGCACGTCGCCGGGCTCGCCGACGCGCTGCGCCTGGCCGTGCCCGGCGCCCCGGCCGCCCGGCCGTGAGCGGTTCCCCCGCCGATCGTGCGGCGGGCCGCCGACGCGGGGGTGACCTTCTTCGACACCGCCGACGTCTACTCCGCCGGCAGCAGCGAGGAGGTCACCGGCAACCTGCTCCGCGAGATCTTCTCCCACCGGACGACTACGTGCTGGCCACCAAGCCCGCAGTGATCGCGTCACCGGCGCGGGTGACCGTCAGGTGATCGCGTTTTCGTCACTTGGCATGTGCGAAAGCGGCCGCAGCCGCTCTTCCTTACCACCCGAGGGTTGGTCGTCCGCCTCCACAGTCACGTGAGCGCCTCTCGGATCAGCGCCGCGTCTTGGTCGAGAAGCTCACGCGAGCGCTTCTTCCAGTCAGCGGTGACCACAACGCCGTCCCCCGGATAACGCGGCACCACGTGCAGGTGGAGGTGGAAGACATCCTGCCCGGCGGCTTCCCCGTCGGCCAACGACAACCTCACCCCGTCACAGCGGAGCCCCGACGCCCGCAACGCAACCGACACACGCCGTGCCGTCCGCCAGATCGCCGCACCGACCGCGTCATCGGCGTCCGCCAACCCGGCCACGTGCACGCGCGGGATCACCAGTACATGACCGACTGTGGCCGGGTTGAGATCCAAGATGGCCACCACGGTGTCATCGTCATAGACGACGCTGGCCTCGGCTCGCCCTGCGATGATCTCGCAGAAGGGGCAGACTCTCATGCGGATCATGATGTCGGTCGCACCAGGTCTGCCGCACCCGGATTTCTCATGACCGCCCACCTGGAACGACGTGTCCGCCAGCCAGGATTTCCCGGGGGCCGCTTACACAGGCGATTGGCGACGTCCTCATGATCGCCTGATGGTGGCCGATCTCCGCACGAGGTCGGGGGTGATCAACGGTCCGGCGCTTCGTCCCTCAGCACCGGCCCACGGGCAGCGGGATACGGCACAGCTCATTCACTGCATGCCTGTCGTGGTCTGCCGGCAGGTTTCCTAGGACAGGCATAGGAAGTCACGAGGAATGATCCGCTCACTCTTACCTGGTGAGCCGTCCGGCATGGGTACGAGGTTGTTGCTTGCTTTCCGCTGCTCCGACCACCGGCCCCAACCGCTTCGCGGCCCCTACGGAGTGCTTCGCATTGGCGCCGGCCGCTCCGCTCCCGCTGATGGTTTCCCCGGCGATGCCGGGTGGTTCCTCCCCCCTCGACTGTCTGACATGCTCGTGTCCCTTGGTGTGCGTCGTCTCCGCCGATGCACGCTGTGGGGGCAACGATGCATCGCGCGCGTGGGGACGCGCCAGAACGGAGCTCAGCTTCAGCCAGGCCGCAAGATCGGCAGCCACCGAGAACGGGAAAGGAACGGGAGCAGGAGTTCCCGGATGACTCCTGGCAGGCGTGGCGACGCCGTCCCTCCAGATCTCACGCCGCCACGCCCGTCTCTACCGGGCTCTTCCGGACAGCAACCCTGTCCAGATCGCCCGAGTCTCATAGGTCGACCGGACAGCGGTCTCGTGTATCTCGTGCCCGCCATCGAGCTGAACGGTCCGGCGAACGAACGCCCGCCCCCTCATACAGCTCATGGACCGTCGCGCGGCAGAAGCAGGTCCAGGCCACCGAGCGCGCCCGCTCCAGCACCGGGTACGGCACGCACCACTCCAACCGCACATGATCACGTTGAAGCATGGCCACGTGCGGGCTCAGGCACTCCTCCAGCACCGTCACAACATGCTTTCCGCGATCAGTTCGGACAGCGAGCCGCTCTCACGGAGATTCGCGTAGCGGAAGGCGACCCGGCGAGCGGCCCGGCGCGAATCCAGCGCCGGATGCCAGGCATAGGTGAAACGGGCGCGCCGGGCGTCCCAGCCGGTGCGCCACCAGAACCGTTCCCCGTCCGACCACACGACCAGGCCCCCCCAGACCGACACCAGTGCCAGCCCGTATCCGTCGTGAACATCGGCCGTTATCCCCTGCTCCTCCAGAGCCTTACGGAGTTCTTCGGCGGTATCGAGCGGCATCATCGAAGCGACGCCGAGCACCCTGCTCTGATGGCCCGCTGTGCCCCTGTTCGCGGGGATCGGAGCGCCTCTAGAGTTGTCCATGGGTCGCACCTCCAATGTGCGATCAAGGGACCCGTACGGCGTGTCAGCGCCTGCGGGTCCCGCTTTTCACGGTCCTCCCATGACATCGCCGGGGATACACGCACCGACAGTGCGAGTAGGGGAGACTGAGGGAGACAGGCGGACCCCCGAGTCCCCCGAGGTGCGCACGATGAGCAACGTTCCAGATTGGGCCGTACGGCTACGCGCCGAAAGGCGCGGCAAGTTGTGGACACAGCGAGACATGGCCAAGCAGCTCGCCGACGTTGCGGACATACGCACCCGCGCCCGTCTGCCCGAGCGGGAATCCCTGATCCGCATGATCAAGGACTGGGAAGCCGGGAGACACCAGCCGAAGGACCCTTACCGGGTGCTCTACTGCCGGGTGTTCGGTGTGAGAGAAGCCGAGCTGTTCGGCGATGACACCGGGAACAGCGCGCAGGGCACGACTCGCTTCGGCGACGAGATCGAAGCGATGGAGCTGGCCCGCCGTGTCGCCGCGAGCGATGTAGGCAATGAGACGCTTGACCGGCTGGAATTGGCTGTTGACGATCTCGCGACCGCCTACCCGCAGACACCACCGGCCGACCTGCTCGAACGAGTACGCCAGCACCTGTCCTACGTCTCGCATCTGGTCGATGCGAAGAAGACACTCACCGAGCATCGCCGTCTTCTCACGGTCGGCGGCTGGTTGTCGCTGCTCGCCTCCACCTGCCATATCGACCTTCGTGAGTTCGGAACCGCCGCAACGTGGCTTCGGACGGCCGCCCAGTTGGCAAGGCACGCCGAGCATCCCGAGATCGCGGCATGGTGCCTGGAGACGGAGGCATGGCAGGCGGTGACCACTGGCGACTACCGGCGTGCCTTGACTCTCACCCAAGGGGCACAGGTCATCGCACCGCGCAAAAGCTCCGCCTACATTCAGGCGACCGCGCAGGAAGGCCGGGTATGGGCGCGACTCGGAGCTGGTTCGGAGACGCGTGACGCACTGACCCGGGTTGCTCGATTGGTCTCGCCCTTGCCGATGCCCGAGCGTTCCGAGCATCACTACCGCTACGACCCCTCCAAGAGTGACGCGTACATCGCGACCACCCTTTCCTGGCTGGGAGACTCAGCCGCTGAACCCTATGCGCGGCAGGTGCTCGCGCGTCTGGAGTCGGCCGCAGATGGACCGCGCCGTCCACGTAGGGCGGTATCCGCGCGCCTTGACCTGTCCTTGGCCCTCTTGGCCTCTGATCAGCCGGACGAGGCAGCGCACCTCACTCTCACGGCTGTGACCAGCGGCCTGTTGGTGCCGTCCAACTACTGGAGGGCACGAGAGGTGATCAATTCCATCGAAGCACACGATGCGCCTCAGGGCGCAGAGCTTCGCGAGGCGTATCAAGAGCTGAGCAGTCTTGAGTGAGGGACGCTTTCGGCAGAAACCATCAGAGGACCTGACCGATCTACTCCTGTGATCGTTCCCGAGTGATCTTGCGAGCCGTGGCGATGCGTTACCGGGCGAGTTCGGCCCAGAAGGGTTCGCCGTGCCGGTGCCCGCTTCCGGCGTAGCGCCACTCGGAGACCGTGAGCATCTTGCCGTCAGCGGGATCCGGTAGGCCGAGGACCAGTCGGGCTTGTTCGGCGCGGTGACCGGCCCGTGCCTGCCGGGGATCGCTGAGGGTCGTGGAGTAGTGGCGGGACTTGGTGGAGAAGTGGCCCCGGTAGGCGCGAAGGATGCAACTCCGTTCACGCGGCATTCCCCCTGCTCACTTTGTCAGGCAGGGAACCGGCATCATGCGCCTCAGCAACGCTGACGTTGAACACAACGGCGACACGTCGCCACTTCTCATCAGACACCAGCGGGGGACCGTTCGGCTTGTTGTCTGCCCCACTCCCGAGCAGACAGGGGTTCAGGTGGACTCCTAACCTCGCGGGTGGATTCACCGCCGCACCTGACGGACAGGACGTCGCGCGCCGACGCCGGGGCAGCCCGAAGACAGCCGTTGGCGTGTGGTGCGCAGCAGCGAGAGATCGGAATGGAATGCAGCAGTCGCGTCCGTAAGCGTCCGACTCTCACCGAGGATTCGGCGGAAAAAGAAAGCAGGCTTGTCACCTTCAGGTAAGACTCAAGACGCCCAGGATGTCTTACAGGTGCATGATCGCTCCAAGTCGGCCGGCTCATGGCCGTAGCGTCGGATACATGATCTAGTAGAGTCACAGCTCCAGACAGTCCGGTATTTCCGAAGAGTGCAGTCCATCTGGCCCGCCGACTTTCATGAGGAAGACAGCCGGAGATGAAGAACGTTCGGTCCCCCTACCGAACAGCGCTCTGCGCCGTGATGATCCTGATTCCGCTGATCGCTGGATGCACGTCATCGAAGGCGGACCCCCGCAAAGATGAGCGAACGCTTGTGGAGCTTGCCCTCAGCGCCTTATCTGTCTCCCGCCCGGATTACGGTTTCAACCCAGCTCCCACAAGCGAGAAGACGGCCGACGGTCTGGTGGTGACGGCAACCGCATATCCCCTCGGCGCCTTCATGGCCGAACGTCCAGGCGACATCCCTGTCTCGGTGACATTCGATCATGACTCAGTGGTCACCCACGTGTCTCCGCTGCCTGAAACCCGTCTGGGGCGAGCACTGAAACTTCTGGGGACCTCGAATGGGAGCGCCGAAAGCGCGCAGGCCATCCGAGAGTTGCTCTCGAACATGGGGCGCGATGTCGAGGTTGTGGCCGTTGCTGAACTCGCCGAGCCCATGACAGAGACCGCAGCCCTGAAAGACGAGGCAGGACTGACCCAACCCCAACGGGCGCTTCTGTCGCCGGGAGGAGACGGACTCCCCCTCGGCAACAGCCTCTACTGCGGCCGCACATGTGACGAGCAGTCCTATACGGCCTCCTTCCAAGAATGGGTGTCCACCCTGCGGCCACAGGACCAGCACACGCTGAAGGCATTCGGTCTGGACCTGAATGCTCTGAGAGCGACCTCTCAGAGAGGGAGGATCCACGGCCTCATCTACGAGAACTACGACGTGCGAACGCTACTGGAGATCTCCAAGAACCCCAGGGTGAAGGCGTTGTACGTGGCGGACATCAACTCCAAGTGAGCTTCCGATGAAGCCGCCGTCTACCAACTGGCGGGCGAACGAAGCATCTGTTCCCAATCGAAGCCTTGGAACTGACCCGCCGCGTCGCCGCCAGCGACGTGGGAGCCGGGACACTTGACCGGTTGGAAACAGCCGTCGATGATCTGCGGCACCTGCCGTACCGCGTCGCTCGGCGAGATGTCAGGACGGCCCCTTCCCGGCGATCTCCGCCGGGACCGCCGGTCGTAGGCTGGGCCCTGGCAGCAGAGATCGGGAGGTTTCACCATGGAATACGTGCGCCTGGGGTCCACCGGCACGAAGGTGTCGAGGATCTGTCTCGGCATGATGAGCTACGGCGACCCCGCCAAGTGGAGCGAGTGGGTTCTCGACGAGGCCGCGGCCGAGCCGATCGTGCGCCGGGCCGCCGACGCGGGGGTGACCTTCTTCGACACCGCCGACGTCTACTCCGCCGGCAGCAGCGAGGAGGTCACCGGCAACCTGCTCCGCGGGATCTTCCCCCACCGGGACGACTACGTGCTGGCCACCAAGGTGTTCTTCCCGATGGGCGAGGGCGTCAACGACCGCGGCCTGTCGCGCAAGCACATCCACTCCGCGATCGACGGCTCGCTGCGCCGTCTCGGCACCGACCACGTGGACCTCTACCAGATCCACCGCTGGGACTCCGAGACCCCGATCGAGGAGACCATGGAGGCCCTGCACGAGGTGGTCCGCGCCGGCAAGGCCCGCTACCTCGGCGCCTCCAGCATGAGCGCCTGGCAGTTCGCCAAGGCCCAGCACGTGGCCGAGGTCAACGGCTGGACGAAGTTCGTGACCATGCAAAATCATTACAACAAGCGGTTCACTTCATGCGGGAAGTTCACCTTGGCCGCCTGAACCCGGTCACTTCTTGATCATTATGGCGACGAAGCCCCGTTGAGCTGCCGATTCACTCCAGGGCACACCGCCTCACCTACCAGCCGAAGGCTTCACGATCAGCGCGAAGGAGCCGATCCGGCGAGGACTTTCATTACATGATCAAGGCCGACCCGCCTATGGCGGCCCGGCGCGCGTAGTGCGATCTGCTGCCCACACTGCGGTTTTCCACTGGTCTCGACCGGCCTCACCCTACGCCTATCACTCCTAGCGACTCTGCATCACCGATGCGATACCTAAGCAATCTAGGTGACTTCCAAGATCATAGAAAAACCCCACCGCGCGCGAAAATCCACATATAAGACATAACTCAATACTCTTACGCTTAACTCATTCATTAACGCAATACGGACACAGAGTGACAGCAAGGGCGGCGAGAGGTCTATCGATAAACCGCCACACGTTGTAATCTGCTATGCGTGCGGATCATAGTTGCTTCGACTGACATAAATGTCCAAGGCGATCTCTTCGCGGAGCGAATGTCGGATGTTGTCCACGCTCTAGGCTACGAGACGCTGTACATGAACATCAATAAACCTGGTCGCGAGATAGACATACACGCGCGCCACCGACTAGAGAACCGGAGCATAGTCGTAGAGTGCAAGGCGCATAACCGGCCGATTTCCGGCTCAGATCTAAATAAATTTGCCGGCATCTTGGAAAGCGAGAGAGTTAAGGATCCTGGCATTTCGGGATATTTCATATCAATATCAGGTTTTACCGCGCCCGCACGGTTACAAGAAAGCGAATTCCCGCGCCCGCGTTTTTTGCTTCTAGGGCCGGACGAGATATACAAGCAGCTAATTGCTGGGCGAATTCTTGTCACCAGAGAACAAGCAGTGTTCTCTGCCGCCAACTTTCTCGAAGCTGATAACAACCTATCGATCAGCGAGAAACCTGTATTAGTAGCCCACCAATCCGGATGGCTATGGCTTATAGAATTCACCAAATTTGGTATTACAGTTGGATTTTCCCTAGTGCATGCCAGCGGGCACTTGGTCCCTACTTCTGCGGCAGAGTCAATAAAGAGCAGCTTGCCGGAAGAATTCAGAACAATAAAAATTTATGCCCCACGGGACCCGGAGGAGTGGGGCAATGAAGATGCTTTTAGCGCATATGCTCAATATGTCCTACAGGAATGCGGATCAATAACGCTTGAAGGCATGCCCGTAGACAATTACGCAAGCACCGCACGACATGACGTTGAGGCATTTTACATAGACATAACTCTTGAAAAAATGCCGACACATCTGGAAGAGCGGCCGCAGGGGAATTTAGCATCTCGCGGCCCAAGAGAGGAAGTTCGTGTTGAGCGACTCGGTGAAATATTAACTGTAGAGAAAAAAATTGCCGTTCTTGCACCACCAGGGTCAGGAAAATCCACACTCATTAAGCGGCTTGCAGTGGCATATCTAGACCCGCATCGGCGCAGTCTAATCGATGACGATCTACCAAGTGAACCGTGGATGCCTATAGTAATACGCGGTCGCGACCTCAAAATAAGCGAGCAGACAACAATTCTCGGATTAATTCACGATATACCCAGAAAAGCGGAATTTCCACAGCTAGATAATAGTTTTCGTCGACTAGTTAACGAAACTATGCGAGCAGGGAAAGCCTTACTACTCATCGACGGCATTGATGAAATAGCCGACGAAACGGCGCGACGTCGTTTCACTACTCAGCTACGCACATTCCTTGCGATTTACCCGAGCGTACGCTTAGTGTTGACCTCTAGAGAAGCAGGGTTTCGCGTCGTAGCGACAGATATTAACTATTGCTGTGTTGTTTATCGTCTTTCGGAGCTAACTGACGCAAATATTTACAAGCTTACGCACGCCTGGTATGCACATGTCGATCCTACTCCCAGAGGAAAAGATTATATCGATCAAGTGGTAAACCGAATAACCGACAACAGTAGGGTTCGGCGTCTTGCCGAAAACCCTCTTCTCCTCACAACTCTTCTTTATGTTCAAAGATGGATCGGCGACATGCCAAAGCGAAGGATCATTCTATACGACAAAGCTATTGAATTATTACTGATGACTTGGAACGTCGAAGGGCACACGCCGCTAAATCTTGATGAAGTTGTTCCTCAATTATCTTATCTCGCTTTCAAAATGACTATTCAAGGTGAGCAACGAGCAAGCTACCATGATATGGAGAAAACTTTTCTAGAAGCACGAAAAGAAATGCCTGAAGTACTAGCCTATGTGTCAACTACTGCAGGTGAGGTAATCAGGAGAGTAGAGCTACGTAGCAGTCTACTCGTGAAGGCGGGTCACACCATAGAGGCAGGACGCCTGCTAACCTCATACGAGTTTCGCCACTTAACGTTTCAGGAGTACTTAACAGCGCGCGCTATTGCTAATGACTGGATCCCTGCATCAATGGATAGAGATCCGGTAGAGCTACTGAAACAACATTTTTCGGATCCCAATTGGAGTGAGGTTATCGTACTCTGCAGCACCCTTCTTGGTAGAAAGGGTGCTGAACTCATTAAGGCACTTGTAGCGTACGTAAATGAAATGATTTCCAGCCAGGAAGAAGAAAACAATACATCCGACCGTATCGATACGCTAGTACACGTGCTTCTTTCCTGCATAAGTGATGAGGCTCAGGCTTTTCCGGAGGACGCAGAAGACGCCATTGATTTAGCCCTGCACTTTAGTTACTACACCCTCGGTATGTACCAAGATATTTTAACAGGCCGCTATGGCGATACAGCTAAGAGTTTAATTATACAACAACTCTCTGATCGCGACGCTGAATATCTAATTAAATATTTCCAGGTCGCTGCCGACGTTTTCGCTCACGAGACCAACGGATTGGACTCCTCAGGGATATCGCAATTACTAACCAACCGTCTCCAGTCATCCTCATTGGCCGAACAGCTATGCGCTATCAGCTTTTTGTTCTCACTTAGTTATCATTTAGATGTAAACGACAACCTGCCGATTAGCTTTTTCGGCGGAAGAGACGCCGTCTTTCAGTACGTCAGCGGAAACGTTGAGCACGTATGCAATTTCCTAATTGAAAGCAAAGATGAGGAACATTTAGTACTGTGCCTGATTTGGGCATTGGCTTGGATGACCGAAACAGTAACACTGCCAGATTCTGTCCTTTTAGATACGGCCTCAACGTTGATTTTCTGGGTTTTAAATAAACCGCTATCTCAGCAAGGCTGGTTTTCTGGATGGGTACTTAGCAATATTCATGGACAACTCAAAAATTTCGGGGACAAACTTTTGTCCGAAATCGATATAGCTATCATCCAGGCATGTCTTAGAAGAAAAGATAAGTTGCCAGAATTTGCCGCTATGGGGATTTCTGCGTTAGCCATAATCGCAGACTGCATAGATAAAGATATTATACGCAACTATATTGATTCCGTCTCAGATGCGGCCGACGAGAGATGGGATAAGATTCGGGGCAGCGTTTCTTCTAGCTAGCTCTCTTTGTAGCGCAAGAAACTTCGCTCGTTATATTGCCGCAAGACTTCCGTTCCCTGGACCTGATGCTCCTCAGTCTTGGCTCTTGCCATCTGTCCGAGGAACCCTCTTAGGTCGTGACAGGCTCCCATTGGCCAGCAGGACGCAGGAGATCAGGTACGGCAGCGCTTTGCACCGTCGCACGGCGGGGCGTGCCCGCCCCCGCCGCGCGGACATCGGGACCGGGCATGCGGCCTGGAGGCCGGTCCCGGCC
>NZ_NGFP01000009.1:0-9350 GCF_002149035.1 Streptosporangium minutum | reverse complement strand
GGCAGACCCCGCCGCCCGCCGTACCGGGCACCCGCCGTACCGAACCGCACCCGCCGCCCTTGGTACGCGCTGCCGCCACCGCTGCGACCACCGGCCCAACCGCTACGCGGCCCCTTCGGGGTGCCTTCGGCATTGCGCCGGCCGTCTCCGCTCTGTGAGTTCACCAGGCACACGGGGGTTGCAGGGAAGAACAGGGCTCTGCCGCCCCGCTTCCGGTGCTCGCGCCTGGCGGCACTGCGCTCCGGGTCGGGTTGCCATCGAATGACAGGATTACGTGGTCACGGTCATTGTTGGTCGGGTGCGGCAGCACGGCTACGGGGGAAGGCCGCACCGCCGCACCAGCTTCGAGGGGATCAGCGGTAGGTGAGCTGAACCCAGACCGCGCGGCCTATCTCCGGGTCGTAGTCGGTGCCCCACCCGCTGGATAGGAAGTCCACCCACGCCAGGCCCCGCCCGCTGAGGCTGTCACCATCGACAGGCCGCATTTGGGGAACGTTGACCGTTGAGCCCTTGTCCATCACCTCGACGTGGACCAGGCGCTCCCCCAGGCCGACGCCGACGGTGATGATCTCGTCAGGATGGCCCGAGTCGCTGTGCAGGATCGAGTTGGTGACGACCTCACTCACCAGGAGCTCTACCGTCTCCAAGGCCTCCCCCGATGCCGCGATGTGCGCGCTCAGCACCTTCAGAACCCAGTGGCGCGCGTCTGACGCCGACTGCGGCACCCCGTAGAAGTCCCGGTGATCCAGGAATCGAAGCCCGTTCCAGCGCTTGAGCATCGCCTCGAACGCTTCATGGACGGCTTCCCGGCTCACCGCGCCGCCGCCTTGCGGATCGTCTGCGCCGCCCGATGGTCAAGGGCGTCGATCCACTGGTTACGGCCCCGCCCCCACTGATAGATCCAGTCCTGCCCGAGCTTGCGGGCGGTCACCCGAACCGGCCGCCTCCCCCCCTGCGCCGTCAGATACGGTTCCTCGGTCAGCGGAAGCTCAAACTGCGTTGCCAGACCCAGCCCGCGCAGGTCCCACGCCAGCCGGACGAGATGGATGTAGCGGTCTTCCTGCACCGTCCCCAGGACGGGCCGTTGCGTGAGGGGGGCCGGTTGCGCCTGGTCAGCCGGTGTCGCCTCCTCCTGCGACATGGCTTTAGAGTGATCCACGGATCGCACCTCCAGAGTGCGGTCAAGGACCTGCCGGACGAATGGCGTCGTTCCGGCAGGTCCGCCGTTAATGTCCTCGCGGACAGTGCGCCTGGCCCGGCTTCCGCATGATCAGGAGTGGCAGGGTGTGACGTTTCGCGCTGTGCGCGCGTGATGCGGGCATGACCTGAACCCCTCCTGACGGTGACTTGCTACGGGCGGCGGCTGCACTCCAGGAAGAACCGTAGGTTCGTGCCAGGGGCCGGACCCGTACCGCAGTGAGGGTGAAGAACCCGCACTTTTGTGCGGGTCGGTGCGTCATCGCATCAGGCGATGCCCGCTCGCGTGGCCAGGCCCCGGAGTTGCGGTGTACTGGCCCGGTGCTCGCGTTTGAGGAGCTGAGCCAGCAGTTCACGGGTGCGCCCGCCGTAGCGGACGAGTTCGGGAGAGAGCTGTTCGGCCAGGAGGAGCATGTTCACCGATGCGGCGTCCTTGCGCTGAATGGCGTACGCCCGCGCGAGATCCAGGTGGACCTGTGCGCGACGCCCGACCAGGCCCGGGGCCATGACTTCGACGTCGAGTGTTTCCGCCTTCGCGATGGCCTGACGCGCGTCTCCCGACTCCACCGCCGCTGACACCTCGTGAATGGTGACGTTGGTCAGCCCGAAGGCGCTCCAGAAGTCGTTGCGATCCTCACCCAGACGTTCAGCGACCCGGCGAGCCTGGGTGAGAAAAGCGCCTACGGCCGTCCGGTCATGCTGAGCGGCGGCGGCTGTGACCGCGACCAGGTACAGCGCGCCGAGCATCGACAGCGATCGGGGGTCACCGTGGCGGACGGATCGATGTAGAGCGTCTGCCGCGCGAAGCACAAGCCCAAGTGCCGCGTCCGGCTCACGGAGACGGACGAAAACGTAGCCGAGACGATAGGCGCTTACGGCGGCCAGCAACGGTCGTTCGGCCTCTTCGGCTGCGGTCAGCGATCGGTCAGCGGCCAGCCAGGCGAGGTCGGGTTCTCCGACGCGCCGCAACGTGGTCGTGGCGCAGTGGTAGGTCAGTGAACGGAGTGTCTGGTAGGTCCAGCGCCGGTGCGCTGGGGCATGACGGCTGCCGAGTTCGGTCGCCACGATGAGCCCTGGCAGGCGTCTGCCCACCTCGTCATACTGGGTCGCCTGATAGAGCCGGTTCACCCGGCGGATCTCGTGACGCAGCCAGACGAAGCTCTCCGGTGAGCCTTCCACCTGCCGTGGGTCGATCAGCGAGGACAGGCCGTCGTAACTCATCATGGCGTGACGGATGGCGGACGCTGCCTGGTAGTGCATCGTGGTGTCCGTTTTCGCGGTGGTGAGGTCTTCGGCGGCCAAGCCCAGGATCTCACCCAGAGCGTTGATCACGCTGTGGCTGTCCACCCTGCGTTGCCCGCGCTCGACCTGACTCAGCCAGCTCTCCGAACGACCGATCAGCCCCGCGAGGACGGCCTGTGACAGGCCACGGCGACGGCGTGCCCGAGCGATCCGCTGACCGATGTCCTTGCGGGCATCCACACCATCACCCCTGTGAGTGTCGTCCCCCGACAACGCTGCGCAGTTCCTGAATGATCTGTTCCCAGGATGGCATGCGAGCATGTGACGGCGCATCGGGATCGAACAGCACCCGGACACCCATCTCTCGCAGCGTTTCCACGCTCCGGCCGAAGGCAAGATGCCGGGCCAGCGCGTCCTTCAGTAGAGGGACGGCGACGATGGGAACGCCGAACCCCGTCACCTCGCACAGCAGGCCGACCGCGAACGTGTCCGCGAGCCCACCAGCCCACTTGTTGATGGTGTTGAACGTCGCCGGAGCCACCACCACCGCATCGGCCGGGGGCAGCCCCTTCGGCTCACCCGGCATGCGGTACGTGCTGCGGACCCGATCCCCGGTCAGCCGCTCCAACTCGTCGGCGTCGACGAAGCGGGCACCCATGGGCGTGGTGACCACGTGCACCTGCCAGCCGTCCGCCTGAGCGAGCATCACCAGGCGGGCGAGGTCAGCCGCCGCCGGAGCGGCACATGCGACCACGTACAGCACTCCGCACGTCTCCATACCGCGTGATCCTAATCAGAGCCGGGCAACCGGTGCGGTCGGGCAAGGCGTCGACGAAACCGGCCGTGATGCCACCAGCCGAACTCGCTCCGTTCGCCCTTCGGGTGCCTTCGGCATTCCGCCGGCCGCACCACTCCGCCCGAGGACACTTCTCTTCGGTCAGCCGGGTTTCGGCTGCTCGCGTTCACGGGCGATCCGGCGGGCGGTGGCGATGCGTTGCCGGGCGAGTTCGGCCCACAGGGCTTCCCCGTGCCGCAGACCGTTCCCGGCGTAGCGCCACTGCGACAAGGTGACCGTCTCCTCCCCGTCCGGGGCAGGAAGGCCGAGGATCGAGCGGGCTTGCTCGGCTCGGTAGTCGGCGCGTGCCTGCCGCAGCTCCCCCAGGGTGATGGAGTATCGGCGGCTCTTGGTCGAGAAGTGGCCACGGTAGCCGAGCATGTGCGCCCACTGCCGCAGGGGAAGGTCCCGATACTCCGGCAGGCGGCCCAGCGCGAAGCAGGTGAGGATCATGCGCCGGGCGTGCTCGGTCACGGCCAGTCCGGCGATGTCCTCCACCCGGCGGATCGGGCGGTCCACCGTCCCCGCGGACTCCGCTCCCTTGGTCGCGTACTTGGCGACGTAGGCCGCGACCCGCTGATCACTGACCCCGTCCAGCTCAGCCGAGACGTACACCGGCCGGACATCGAGCTGATCACCCCACCGCAGCAGAACCGGAGCAGGACCGTCCGACGCCGGGACGACGACCTGTCCGGCAGCCTCCCGGATCGCCCGTTCGAGGAGCGCGACGGTCGCCCAGTCAGGCGGCCGGTCAGCCGGCCCTTCCGGACCGTCGAGGCGGATCACCGCGTGGAAGTGGACCAGGCCGCGCGCCTGATATTCGGCGACCTTGGCGTACGACAGTCGCAGCGTACGGCGCAGCGCGGCCCGGCGGACGCCGAGCAGCCGGGCGAGAACGGACGGAAGCGCCTGGGTGAAGCGCCGCCACAGCTCCCCCGCGTGGGCGTTCCACAGCACCGCGCCCCGGTAGTCATAGCAGCTTGCGCAGAGCGGTTGCCCGGCTTGAGGGTCATCACGTTCGTGACGTCTACCGCACCCTTCCGGCTGCCCGTGTTCGCACACGGTACGGTCCCGCCGGGGACGACACGGCAGGGGCGTGCCGTTCCGCTCCCGATGGGCATGGACCGCGCCGAAGGACGGAGCGGTGAACGTGGCGAACACGCGGGGATGCCCGCTGACGTCCTCGGGAACACCCTTGCCACCACGCAGGCCGGAGATGATCAGGTGATAGGTGTCGTCCCGGTAGGTCTCCGAGCAGGCCGGACACCGGGAGGCACGCCGGTTGCCGCAGGCGGTGAGCAGGAATCCCGTGGGCTCGTCAGCGGTCCGGTAGACGTCCAGAACCTCCCCCGTCCGGACGTCCACGGTCAGCCGTTCACCATGGAGCCGGACGGGTTGGGCACAGCCGCCCGTGGCGTACACCATGCGCTGCCACCGGACGAAGTCCGGCATGGCCGCACGGTGCAGCGCAGCCAGCATGTCAGGGGCGAGGGAAGGCGCTTGGTTCACGCGGCGTCCCTCCCGCACACCTCATCGGGTCGGGAACCGGCGTCCTGCGTCTCGGCGACGCTGACGCCGAACACGGTGGCGACGCGTCGCCACTTCTCGTCGGTCCAGCGGGGGGACCGTGCCGCTTGTCGTCTGCCCCACTCCCGGGCAGACAGGGGTTCAGGGTTCAGGTGGACTCCTCACCTCATGGGTGGAGCCACCGCCACGCCTGACGGACAGGACGTCGCACGCCGTCGCCAGGGCAGCCCGAAGACAGCCGTTGGCGTGTGGTGCGCAGCAGCGAGAGATCAGAATGGAGTGCGGCGAGGAAGTGGATGGCGCGTTCTGTGTGGACACCTACCGCCGGGCCGGGGCCCTCCGACGATCATCGGTGATCATGAGATGTGTCGTGCCCGGATGAAAAATGCGCCTGAGGTGATTCGCCGAGATGTTCGCTGTGTCGTGCCGTGGGGAGGTCGGTGGCTTCTTACGCGATCAGTTCTACATCGGGGTAGACGAGTTCGACCAGCTTCGAGTTCCTCCGTGAGCGTTGTGTGTAGACGTCCGTTGGCGTCCGTGAGTGTTCGTCAGCGTCCGTAGACGTCCGTCCGTCACCGGGAAATCGGCGGCGAAAGAAAGAGGGCTGTCGCCTTTCGGTAAGGCCGACAGCCCTCGGAAGAGGCTGAAGACGTCCAGGACGTCTCGCGCTCAGCCCTCTCGCCAGATGGGCTCCAGGAGGTCCGGGTTGAAGACCCGCTGGCCCTGTCCGGCCGGGTGGACGATCACCGCGTGCAGCGCTTCCCGGATGTAGGTGCGCTTGGTGGAGATGGGGAACCCGCCTTCCTTCTCCGGCAGGTACCAGCGCCGCCGGATCTCCGCCGCGTCCGTACCGGCCCGCGCCTGCCGCAGCTCTGCCGACGCGGCGAAGCCGGCGGCTTCCGCACGGAGTCGGGCGATCTCCTGTTCCAGGCCGGGGGCGAGCTTGAAGAACAGGTCATTGCTGATGTTGCCGGAGTTCCACTGCCGGGTCAGCTCGTCCAGGCGCGACTTCACCTCTTCCAACTCCTCTTCCCTCCCCCAGGAAGACTCCCCCGCCGAGGCGGTGAACGCGGCCTCCTCCAGCTTCGCCAGGACCGCTTCCGAGACGTACTCGTCCACCAGGTCACCGCGCCGGGAGGTTCCGCCGCAGCCGCCTTCCGCCTTGCTCAGGCATGTGTAGGCGTGGTGCTTGGCATTCTTCTTACGGTTGGTACGGAGCGGGGCGTTGCAGGGTGTTCCGTCCGGCTTGATCCGGCCGCAGCGGAGGATTCCGGCGAGCAGGTACGTGGGGTCCCGGTAGTCGGGTTGGTGCGGCTTCATGATCTTCATGTCCCGGCCGATGAAGTAGCCCTTCCGGCTGTCGAAGACGGCCCGGATCGCCTCCCACTCCTCATCCGTGAGGATGGTCGCCCACTGTCCGCGTATCGGGTTGCCGTCCGCGTCCCGGACGAGTTCGCCGTTCAACTCCCGCAGGCCGCACATGCGCGGGTTGCGCAGTGCCACCTTCAAGGACTGCACGGTCCAGTCGTTGCCGAGCGAGGTCTTCGCCCCCGCCTCCTGCCACTCGCGGACGATCGAGTGCAGGGAACGGCCGGACAGGAAGTCGCGGGCCGCCTGCCGGATGAGGTCGGCTTCCTTCGTGTCGAGGGTCAGGCGATCCGGCTTCCAGCCGAAGGGGCGCGGGCCGCCGGAGGGCACGCCCAGTTCGGCACGCGACCGGTGCGAGCGTCGCATCCGGCGTTGCATCTTGCGGACTTCCATCCTGGAGATGACCGCGCCGAGCAGGCCCATGCTCTCCACGTCTTCGCTGTAGAGATCCTGAGCGCCCCGTGCGTCGGCGAACACGCGGCCGTCCTGGAAGGTGATCGCTTCCACGAACCGCTCGTAGTCGCCCGGCCGGCGAGCGAGGCGGTCGGCCGCCAGGATGACGATGCCCTGCACCGGCGTGCCGTTCGGCAGTTTTCCGGCGCGCAGCGCGCGTAGCATCGCCTCGAAGTCGTCGCGGACGACTCCCTCTTTGGCCGCCGACTTGTCGTTGTCGGTGAACTCGTGGACGACGGTCCAGCCGTACCGTTCGGCGGTCTTCCGGTTGACCCTGTGCTGGTCCTGCACACCGTGTTCGTCGCGCCTCAGGTCGGCGGAGATCCGGGCGTAGGACACGACGGGAACGGGGGGATTCGACGGGCTCATGTGCACCTCCGGCCAACATCATGCCTGAGATGTAGAGCTAGAATCTGCTCTACAGGGAGGAGGAGCGGGAGATGAACCCGCTCTGCGCCGACCAGGGGGTGGGCCTGATCCCGTGGAGCCCGCTGGCCCGGGGCCTGCTCGCCCGCGCCGGTTCCGACGCGGAGACCACCCGCGCCGACAGCGACGGGCGCATCGGCGCCCTCTACACCGACGCCGACAACGACCGCCAGATCCTCGACCGGGTCGCCCAGGTGGCCAGGGAGCACGAGATCCCGCCGGCTCAGGTGGCGCTGTCCTGGCTGCTCCGCCAGCCGGGCGTCACCGCCCCGATCGTCGGCGCGACGAAGGACAGGCACATCGACGACGCCGTCGCCGCGGTGGATCTGGAGCTGACGGACAAGGAGCTGGGCTTCCTCGCCGAGCCGTACCGCCCGCGCGCCGTCGCCCACTGAGGCCGGCCGGTCGCGGCCGGGACCGGGTACGGCGTGCCCGCCGCCCGCTCGCCGGCGGGCGCGTCGGCCTCGGCCCGGTCAGGTCGCGCCGGGCAGCGCGAACTGCAGGCACGTCACCCCGCGCATGTCCAGCCATGCCCGTCCCGGGCCCCGTACCAGCCGGAACAGGACGGCGTCGCAGCCGGGGCAGCGGCCCACCAGGCCCGGGGCGTGGGTGTAGAGGTGCGATTCGGCCAGGGCGAGGCTCTGCGCGCAGTTCGAGCACTGCCCGGTGGCCGCGGTCAGGTCGACGGCGAACACCTCGCGCAGGGCTCCTCCGGCGGCGTTGCCGTCGAGGCGGTTGTCGGTCATCGAGACTCCTTGGGCGTGGAAGGTCGCGGTCCCGGCGGGGAGGTCAAGGCCGTCCTCCACCGGGTCCGAAACGTTCGGTGCGGATGCGGGCCGGGTCGTGGCCGGCGGCGACCAGCAGGTCCGCGACGGTCTCGACGAAGCCGGTCGGGCCGCAGACGTAGCAGGCCGGAGCCAGCTCCGGCGCCCAGGCGGTCTCGGCCAGCAGGCCGGCGTCGATCCGGCCCGGCGGACGCGGCCAGCCCTCCGGCGCCCTGCGGGTGTAGGCGTAGGTGACGTCCAGGCCGGACCCGTCCTCCGACGCGCCGCGCAGCTCGTCGCGGTAGAGCACCGCCTCGGGGTCCCGCACGGAGTACAGCAGCCGGAACGGCGCCGCCGCGCCCGCCGCGCGGGCGCGGATCATCGCCATGAGCGGGACGGCGCCGGAGCCTCCCGCGACCAGTTGGACCGGCTCCGGCGCCTCGGGGCGCCAGACGAACCAGCCGCCGATCGGGCCGCGCAGTTCCAGCGGGTCTCCCACGGAGAGGACCCGCGTGAGGTAGGGGGACACCTCGCCGTCGGGCAGCGACTCGACGGTCAGCTCCAGGCGGTCCCCCCGGGGCGCCGAGGCGACGGAGTAGGAGCGCTGGGTGGAGTAGCCGTCGGGCGCGGTGAGCCGTACGTCGACGTGCTGGCCAGCCAGGTGGCCTGGCCAGCCGGGCACGTCCAGGACGATCGTGCGCGCGGTCGGGGTCTCGTCACGGACGGCGGCGACCGTGGCGACCCGCCAGGTCAGTCGCCCCAGTACCGTTGCTCGCGCCACGGGTCCCCGTAGTTGTGGTAGCCGACGCTCTCCCAGAAGCCGGGGTGGTCCTCGTTGAGGAGCCGGATGGCGCTCACCCACTTGGCGCTCTTCCAGAGGTACAGGTGCGGCACGAGCAGCCGGGCGGGCCCGCCGTGCTCGGGGGTGAGGTCCTCGCCGTCGTAGCGGACGGCGATCCACGCCTGCCCGTCGAGCAGGTCCTCCAGGGGGAGGTTGGTGGTGTAGCCGCCGTAGGAGTGCGCCAGGGCGTACTCCGCCGAGGTCTCCACCCCGGCGAGCAGGGTGTCCAGTGAGACCCCCTCCCAGGCGGTGGCGAGCTTGGACCACTTGGTGACGCAGTGCAGGTCGACCGTGAACCGCTCGGTGGGGAGGGCGGTCAACCCGGCCCAGTCCCAGTGGTGGGCGGCGCCGGTCTCGGTCGTGACGGTGAGGTTCCAGCTCTCCTTGGGGACGTGCGGCGTGGGGCCTGCCGAGAGCACCGGGAAGTCCTCGGTGAGGTACTGCCCGGGCGGCAGGTCCGGGGCGCCGCCGCGACGGCGGCCGGAGAATCCCGGCGAGACGATGCCGATGACGCTCACCTCCTGGTCTCGGAGAGGTCGACGCGGCCGTGACCCGCAGGTCGGGCGCATCGCGTGCGTACATCCGATCCCATCACACCCGCCCGCTCCGCGCTCCGCCGGGCGGCCCCGTCCGGGCGGGCGGCGTCCGGCGGCCGCGCGGCCGGGGAGCCGGGAGGCGGGAGCCGGGGCCTGGGAGC
>NZ_NGFP01000089.1 GCF_002149035.1 Streptosporangium minutum | reverse complement strand
CCTAGGTGCCGAACGCCCCCAGCGCCCCCAGCGCCCCAGCGCCCTGATCGCCCGGCTGGTCCCCCGAGGGAGGTCGTCGTCGGGGTGCCCGCCGGGGCGGAGCCCCAAGAGGTGATCGACGCCTCCGCCCGGGCAGGCCGCACCCGCCTGATCGTGTGGGACGGTGACCGCCCGGCCGGCGTCCGTCCACGTCCGTGACGCCTACCCGGCCCGCAGGCGTGGCCTGCGGGCCCGCGCGGGTGATCTCCTCCACCGGATGCCGGAGCTCGCGGAGACGAGCTCGATCGCGGACGCGGACGCCCGGCTGAGCGCCGCCCGGCTGCGCGCGGCCCGCAGCCGGCTCGCGCTCGTGCGCGCCGCGGACGGCGCCCTGACCGGGGTGGTCAGCCTAGACGACCTGCTGACCGCCCTGCTCGCCCCGGCCTGGCGGCGGACCCGCCCGGCGGCGCTCCCTCAGGGGCCGATCGGCTCTGTGGATCCGTGGAGGGGACAGATCGCCAAGAGAGGCGGCAGACCGGTCGAGACCTGCGATCACCGACAAAAATGACATTTAATTCTAATCTGACATTTCGCAATAATGGTGATACCGACTTTTGACCTGATTATATTTAATGCTTGACAGGCTATTTAATGGAACTCCAAAATTGGTCCTGTTCGCGATGGCAGTCTGCATCCGGATTTTCATGCCGGAATTGGGAAAGTACGGCGATCTGACGATGGTCAAGCCGATGACTTCCCATTTCCTGATTCAAACCCTCAGTTTCTCCCTTTCGACACGAGTGCGAACAGGTGGTGTGTTGTGACGGAGTTCGACGCCGGCAGGACGCAGTTGAGTCTCGGTACGGCCGCGGCGCGCAATCTCGCGACGACGACCAAGACAGTGCCGCAGATGCAGGAGATCTCCTCGCGGTGGCTGCTGCGGATGCTGCCGTGGGTGCAGGTGTCGGGTGGCACCTACCGGGTGAACCGGCGGCTGAGCTACACCATCGGCGACGGGCGGGTGAGCTTCACCACCGTGGGATCGCAGGTGAAGGTGGTCCCGGCCGAGCTGTGCGAGCTGCCGACGCTGCGCCACTTCGACGACTCCGAGGTTCTGGAGGCGCTCGGCGAGCGGTTCGCGCAGCGGGAGTTCTCGCCCGGGGACGTGCTGGTGCAGGCGGGCCGGCCGGCCGACGAGGTCGTGCTCATCGCGCACGGCAAGCTCAACAAGGTCGGCAACGGGCCCTACGGCGACCAGGTCGTCCTGGGAGTGCTGGCCGGTGGCGACCACTTCGGCGACGAGACGCTGGCGGGGCCGCAGGGCGACTGGGAGTTCACGGTCAAGGCGGTCACCGCGGGGACGGCGATGATCCTCCCCCGGCAGGCGTTCCAGGAGCTGACCGACCAGTCCGAGTCGCTCCAGGCCCACCTGCGCCAGGTGCAGGCCGGTCCGAAGGGCCCGCAGAACAAGTACGGCGAGGCGGCCATCGAGACGGCGGCCGGGCACGCGGGCGAGCCAGACCTCCCGGGGACGTTCGTCGACTACGAGCTCGCTCCCCGCGAGTACGAACTGAGCGTCGCGCAGACCGTGCTGCGCGTGCACAGCCGGGTGGCCGATCTCTACAACGACCCGATGGACCAGATCGAGCAGCAGCTCCGGCTGACGATCGAGGCGCTGCGCGAGCGGCAGGAGCACGAGCTGGTCAACAACCGCGAGTTCGGGCTGTTGCACAACGCCGACCTCAAGCAGCGGATCCACACCCGGACCGGACCGCCCACCCCCGACGACCTCGACGAGCTGCTCAGCCGCCGGCGGAACACGCAGTTCATCCTCGCCCACCCGCACGCCATCGCCGCCTTCGGCCGGGAGTGCAACCGCCGCGGGCTCTACCCTCTCGGCGTCGACGTCGGCGGGAACACGGTCCCCGCCTGGCGCGGCGTCCCGATCTTCTCCTGCAACAAGATCCCCATCACCGACACCCGCACCACGTCGATCCTCGCCATGCGGACCGGAGAGGACAACCAGGGAGTCGTCGGCCTGCACCAGACGGGCATCCCGGACGAATACCAACCCAGCCTGTCGGTCCGCTTCATGGGCATCAGCGAGAAGGCGATCATCTCCTATCTGGTCAGCGCCTACTACTCCGCCGCCGTGCTGGTCCCCGACGCGCTCGGCATCCTCGAAGACGTCGAACTCGGCCACTGAGGGCGCGGGCATATGCGGCCCTGTGAACTCACCGGCTCCCGCATGCCGTACCCGGCACGGCTGAATCGCCGGGCGGAAGGCACACGCGCGCACGTCGAGGAACGGCCGCGCGGGAGGAGAACGCCCGGATCCGGGGCCCGCCGCCGGGTTCCCGGCCGATGAGTACGGGTCCCGCCGTCGGAACCGGCTGGGATCGGGGTGTGTCGTGACGGGACCAGAGACCGTCAGGGCACGCCCGGATCCGGGTACGGCCGCCGCACACGATCTTGCACTGGGGGCCGGGACGGCGGTCCGGCACCCAGCGCGCCCGGCGTCATCGGAGACTCCGGGCCCGGCCACAGAGCGAGGAGACGGGAAATGACCGCGGTTGAGGTGACGGCCGAGGGACGATCGGTGCGGGAGGTACTGGCCTGGAGCCGCGACCTGGTCGAGTCCGCACTGCGTCCGGCGGCCGACACGCTGCCCCCATCGATGCGGCGCATCGCCGGCTACCACTTCGGCTGGTGGGACGAGCACGGCCGGCCCGCCGGGGCGGACGGCGGCAAGGCGATCCGTCCCGCCCTGGTCCTGCTGGCGGCCGAGGCCGTGGGAGGAGGCGCCGCCGCGGCGGTGCCCGCGGCGGTCGCCGTCGAGCTGGCGCACAACTTCTCCCTCCTGCACGACGACGTGATGGACGGTGACAGGACCCGGCGCCACCGTCCCACGGCCTGGACCGTCTTCGGCGTCAGCCCGGCGATCCTGGCCGGCGACGCCCTGCTGACGCTGGCCTTCGACGTGCTCGCCGCGGGCGGGCACCCGGCCACCCCGCGGGCGACGCGGATCTTCAGCGCCGCGATCCAGGAACTGCTGGAGGGCCAGCACACGGACGTCGCCTTCGAGCGGCGCCAGGACGTCGAGCTCGCCGAGTGCCTGAGCATGGCGGCGGGCAAGACGGGCGCCCTGCTGGGGTGCGCCTGCGCGCTCGGCGCGCTGTTCGGCGGCGGCAGCCCGGCCCAGGTCGAGCATCTGCACGCCTTCGGCAGGGACCTGGGACTGGCGTTCCAGTTCGTCGACGATCTCCTGGGCATCTGGGGAGACCCGGAGGTGACCGGCAAGCCGGTCCACTCGGACCTGCGCAGCCGTAAGAAGTCCCTTCCGGTCGTGGCCGCGCTCACCTCCGCGACCGCGGCCGGGCGGGAGCTGGCCGGGCTGTACCAGGGCGAACACCCCCTGTCCGACGCCGATCTGGTCCACGCCGCCGGGCTCGTCGACGCCGTGGGCGGGCGCGCCTGGAGTCAGGCGCAGGCCGACGAGCTGCTGACGCGGGCGCTGGGCCACCTGCAGGCGGCCGGGACGGTCCCGGGATCGGTCGCCGAGCTGGGCGCGCTCGCCCGCCTCGTCACCCACCGCGACCACTGAACGGCGTGGAGCCCGGCCGGTCGCCCGCCGCCGCCCGGCCGGCTCCGGGGGAGCAGAGATCCGGTAGGCGCGGATCACGTCCGCCCGGCTGTCACGGCTCCCGGGAGGCGGCGGTCTTCGGGGAACGGGCGGGCCGCTCTCCGGGAGAGGGAGGCTCTTCGGGAGGGAAGGCGGCGTCAGACGAAGGCGCCCACGCCGGTGATCGCGCGGCCCACGATCAGGCTGTTGATCTCGCGGGTGCCCTCGTAGGAGTAGATGGCCTCGGAGTCGGCCACGAACCGGCCCATGCCGTAGTCGAGCACGATCCCGTTGCCGCCCATGATCTCCCGGCCCCAGCCCACCGCCTCGCGCATCCGCACGGTGCAGAAGGCCTTGGCCATGGCCGAGTGCTCGTCCTTGTAGACGCCCGCGTCCTGGAGCTGGGCCAGCCGCACCACCATGCCCAGGGAGCAGGTCACGTTCCCCAGCATCCGCACCAGCAGGTCCTGCACGAGCTGGAAGCCCGCGATCGGCCGTCCGAACTGCTCACGGTCCTTGGAGTACTCCAGCGCCAGCTCGTAGGCGCCCATCATGCAGCCCACCGCCTGCCAGGCCACCCCGCCCCGCGTCTGCCGCAGGATCGCCGCGGTGTCGCGGAAGCCGCCGGCGTTCTGCAGCCGGTTCTCCTCCCGCACCAGGCAGTTCGTCAGCGTGATGTCGGCGTTCTGGACCGTCCGCAGCGCGATCTTGTTCTCGATCTTCGTGGCGGAGAACCCGGGGGTGCCCTTCTCCACCACGAACCCCTTGACCTGGCCGTCCGCCTCGTCCTTGGCCCACACCACGACCAGGTCGGCGAAGGTGGCGTTGCCGATCCACCTCTTGGCCCCGTTGAGCACCCACACGTCGCCCTCGCGCCGGGCCGTCGTGCGCAGCCCCGCCGCGACGTCGGACCCGCCTTCGGGCTCGGTCAGGGCGAACGCCCCGATCTTCTCCATCGCGGCCATCGGCGGCAGCCACCGCTCCCGCTGCTCGTCGGAGCCCAGCCGGTCGATGCTCCCCATCGCCAGCCCGTTGTGCACGCCGAAGAACGTCCCCATCGAGGGATCCACCCGGTTCATCTCCAGCACCAGGAACCCGGTCAGCAGGCTTCGCGCCCCCCGGTACGGCAGGCCGGCGATGTCCAGTTTCGCGAACTCGGGGATGAGGTGGTGGGGGAAGCGGGCGTTGGTCCACTCCTCGTCCGCGATGGGCGCGACCTCCCGGGCCATGAACTCCCGCACCCGCAGCACGATCTCCTTCTCGTCCTTCTCCAGGAGCTCGAAGTAGTCGTAGAAATCGCCCGTCATCATCGTCTCAGTCCCCCTCAGGTCCGTGTGGCCGCTCACCTGCCCAGGGGCCGGGGGATCAAGCATCGACCCGCCTCGCAGGCCGGCGATGCCCTGGCCTCCGCCGCCCGCGCGGGTCACGAGCGCCTCCGCGCCGGCCGTACCACGCCGGCGCCGGTCCGAGGCGGACGGACATCAGGCCTTCCTGCCCACACCGCCCATGATGAGCGCCCGCGAGGGGTCGTCGTAGCGCGGGTATCCCTCCGGCCGCCACCCGGGCACCCAGACGAGCCCCGGATCCACCAGCTCGAACCCGTCGAACAGGTCGAGGATCTCCTGCCGCGAACGGAGGACGAGCGGCGAGTCGGCCCGCTCGTAGACCTTGGTGCCCCTGTCCACGGCCTCGGCCCGGGAGTCGCGGGTGCCGTGGGAGAGGACCAGGTAGCTGCCGGACGGTACGGCGTCCCGCAGCGTGGCGATGATGCGCCGGGGGTCGTCGGACTCGGTGATGAAGTGCATGACCGCCACGAGCAGCACGGCGATGGGCTTGGAGAAGTCGAGATGGTCATGTATCTCGGGGGATTTGAGGATCTCCTCCGGCTGCCGCAGGTCGCCCGAGGCGACCATGACCTCGTCCCTGCTTCCGCGGAGGAGCGCTCTGGCGTGCACGAGGACGATCGGGTCGTTGTCGACGTAGGCGACGCGCGCGTCCGGTGCGATCCGGTGAGCCACCTCGTGGACGTTGCCCCGGGTGGGCAGCCCGGTGCCGATGTCCAGGAACTGCTCGATCCCCGTCTCCGCCATGAATCTGACGGCCCGGCCGAGGAAGGCGCGGTTCTCCCGGGCGGCCATGCGCAGCTCGGGGGCGACGGAGAGGATCTCCTCGGCCGCGGCGCGGTCGGCGGCGAAGTTGTCCTTCCCGCCGAGATAGTAGTCGTACAGCCTGGCGACGCTCGGAGTGTTGACGTCGATCCCCCGCCGTACCCACTCTTCTTCCGCCATGTTCCTCCCCGCCTGAACAATCGCGAAGATCCTTCTATCGAGAGTAACGCCCTATCTGTCGGCGTAGGCGGAGTTTTTTGCGGAGGAACGACGGAAGCCCAGGTCGCCCTGGGCTTCCGCGTCATCGAGATGTGCCCGCCGGGGCAGGCGTCGTCCGTGGGGGACTACCGGCGCCAGACCCGGATCCGGTCGGACCGGCTGGTGCTGTCTTCGAGCCTGTCGTCGCCGTCGAAGACCGCGCGGTACTCACCGCTCTTGGAGGCGCGGGCCTTGGCCCGGAACGAACCCTTCCACCCGGTGTCGGCGGAGGTCACCCACTTCCAGGCGCTGGAGCCGCGGGGACGGAAGTAGATCTCGACCTCCTCGTTCCTCAGACCCCGCCACTCGTGACCCCTGCTGACCTGGAGGCGGCCGGTGAAGTAGACCCAGCGGCCCTTGCGGACCGTCTCCGGGTTCGCGTAGAACCCGGTCAGACGGGTGTCGGCCTTCTCCTGCTCCTCGTGCTTGACGGAGAAGTTGACCTGGTCGGTCACCTTCTTGCCGTCCTTGTCGTAGGCCTCGGCGATCGCCAGCCAGCGGCCCTCGAAGTCGTTCTCGTCGAAGCTCGTGCTGAAGCGCCACAGGTCGCCCTCGTGGATGATCCTGGGCTCGCGCACGTCCAGCGTCCGGAACCTGTCGGAGACCGGCTTGAGGCGGAGTTCGACGCGGGTCGCCTCGGTGGTGCGGACCTCGATCGTGACCCTCGTGTCCTCGCCCTCCTGGACGACGACCGGGTTCGGGTTCACGCTGTCGATGTGCACGCTGAGAGCGGTGCGCTCGGCGGAAGCCGTGCCGGCGGACAGGAGGAGCGAGCCGCCTACAGCTGCGGACAGTAGGCCGACGGCGATTCGTTTCATCAAGACGTTTTCCTTCTCCCCGTTGTGAGAAGCGGTCGGGGGTGATCGCTTCTACCTCTATAAGACGGGCCTGGCGGAGGAATCGTTGGCTGAAGTCTCAAAAAAGAGCAGATAAAATTTCTGTAAAGTAACGTTTGGCTGTGAGTCCGCAGGTCGTGCCGGTGCCGGGACGGTGCTCCGCCGGTGGATCTTGACACGGAAGCTGTCCGTTTTGTCGGGAATACGGTTGGCGTCGCAGTCCGCCTTCCGGACGTCGGAGTCCGGAAGGCGGACGGTCGGGTCCGATGGGAGGGAGAGGGGCCCGCCGCCGGATACCGTTTCCCCATGAGTGCCACCATCGTCGCCAAAGATCTCGCCGCAGGACACGGCGACCGCGCGCTGTTCTCCGGACTGGACCTGGTCGTCGCCCCCGGCGATGTGATCGGCCTGGTCGGGATGAACGGGGCGGGCAAGTCCACCCTGATGCGGATCATGGCCGGGCTGCTGCCCCCGGAGCATGGTGCCGTACGGCTCAGCCCGCCCTCGGCGGTGGTCGGCTATCTGCCGCAGGAGCGGGAGCGCCGGGCGGACGAGACGGTCGCGGCCTTCCTGGCCAGGCGGACCGGGGTGGCCGACGCCCAGCGCGAGCTGGACGCCGCGACCGAGGGCCTGGTCGAGGGCCGTCCCGGCGCCGACGACGCCTACGCCGCCGGCCTGGAGAAGTGGCTGGCCCTGGGCGGAGCCGACCTGGAGGACCGCGCCGAGGAGGTCGTCGCCGACCTCGGCCTGGCGGTGGACCTGGACCGGCCGATGACGGCGCTCTCCGGCGGCCAGGCGGCGCGGGCGGGAATGGCCTCCCTGCTGCTCAGCCGCTATGACGTCTTCCTGCTGGACGAGCCCACCAACGACCTCGACCTGGAGGGCCTGGAGCGGCTGGAGCGCTTCGTCGTCGGCCTGCGCGCCGGGACGGTCCTGGTCAGCCATGACCGCGAGTTCCTGGCCAGGACGGCGAACCGGGTCGTCGAGCTCGACCTCGTCCAGCAGCGGATCGGGATCTACGGCGGCGGCTACGAGGCGTACCTCGCCGAGCGCGAGGTGGCCCGGCAGCACGCCCGCGACGAGTACGAGGAGTACGCCGGCACCGTCGCCTCACTCAAGCAGCGGGCCGGGATGCAGCGGGCCTGGATGGAGAAGGGCGTCAAGAACGCGCGGCGCAAGGCGGGCGACAACGACAAGATCGGCCGGAACTTCCGCACCGAGGCGACCGAGAAGCAGGCCGCCAAGGCCCGCCAGACCGAGCGGATGATCGAGCGGCTGGAGGAGGTCGAGGAGCCCCGCAAGGAGTGGGAGCTCCGGATGGAGATCGCCGTCGCCCCGCGGGCGGGGGCGGTCGTCGCCACCCTGCGCGGAGCGGTCGTCCGGCGCGGCGTCTTCACCCTCGGTCCGGTGGACCTGCAGATCGGCTGGGCCGAACGGGTGGCGATCACCGGGGCCAACGGCTCGGGCAAGTCCACGCTCCTGGCGGCGCTCCTGGGCAGGCTCCCGCTGGATGAGGGGAACGCCTCGCTCGGCTCCGGGGTGGTCGTCGGCGAGGTGGACCAGGCCCGCGGGCTGTTCCTCGGCGGCGAACCGCTGCTGGACGCCTTCGGCGCCGCCGCGCCGGACATGCCCCCCGCCGACGTGCGCACGCTGCTCGCCAAGTTCGGGCTGCGTGCGGCGCACGTGCTGCGCCCGGCCGCGACCCTGTCGCCGGGGGAGCGGACCCGGGCCGCGCTCGCGCTGCTCCAGGCCCGGGGGGTGAACCTCCTCGTCCTCGACGAGCCGACCAACCACCTGGACCTGGCGGCCATCGAGCAGCTGGAGTCCGCGCTCGTCTCCTATCCCGGCACGCTCCTGCTGGTCACCCACGACCGGCGGATGCTGGACGCCGTACACACCACCAGGCACATCCACGTCGACGCCGGTCGGGTCGCGGAGATCTAGAGGCCGGCCTCCGCGACCTCGGCGCCCCGCGGCCTCCAGGGACGGCGGAGGCCGCGCCGGCCGGAGGGGGTGCGGCGCGGGCGTTCCCGCCGCGCCGGGAGGGCAGGAGCCGCAAGGAAGATATGCGAGAACTTTCGCAAAGATCCGCAAATACTTGCGTCTAATGCCGTATGGTTTCGTCATGACGCGACGGCTTGCAGAGGTGGCCAAGAAGGTCGGCATGAGCGAGGCGACGGTGAGCCGCGTGCTCAACGGCAAACCGGGGGTGTCCGAGGCGACGCGGGAGGCCGTGCTCACGGCCCTCGACGTGCTCGGCTACGAGCGGCCCACGCAGCTGCGCGGTGACCGGGCGAGACTGGTGGGGCTCGTCCTGCCGGAGCTGCAGAATCCGATCTTCCCGGCGTTCGCCGAGGTGGTCGGGGGAGCGCTGGCCCAGCAGGGGTTCACCTCGGTGCTGTGCACCAGGACGCTGGGCGGGGTCTCCGAGGCGGAGTACGTCGACCTGCTCCTCCAGCAGCAGGTGTCCGGTGTGGTGTTCGCCGGAGGACTGTTCGCCCAGGCCGACGCCTCCCACAGCCACTACGAGCTACTGCTGGAGCGCCGGTTGCCGACCGTGCTGGTCAACGCCGCGGTGGAGCATCTCGCCTTCCCCCAGGTCTCGTGCGACGACGTGGTGGCCGCCGAGATGGCACTCGGGCACCTGCGCTCGCTGGGGCACGAGCGGATCGGCATGGTGCTCGGCCCGCCGGACCACGTGCCCTCGCGGCGCAAGCTGGAGGCGGCCGACCTGGCGCCGGAGTTCGTCGAGCACACCATGTTCTCCCTGGAGGGCGGGCACGCGGCGGCGACCCGGCTGATACGGCGGGGCGTGACCGGCGTCATCTGCGCCAGCGACGTCATGGCGCTGGGCGCGATCCGGGCGGCGCGCCGGGCGGGGCTGTCGGTGCCCGACGACATCTCGGTGATCGGCTACGACGACTCCGCCCTGATGAACTGCACCGACCCGCCGCTGACCACCCTGCGCCAGCCGATCGACGCGATGGGCCGCGCGGTCGTCGACCTTCTGGCGGCCCAGATCGACAAGGCCCTGGTCCCGGCCGACGAGCTGCTCTTCGAGCCCGAACTGGTGGTCAGGGCCTCCACGGGGCCGGTCAAGCGCTGAAGCCTCGGGTGGGGCCGGTCATGTGCTGAAGCTTTGGGGAGGTCGGTCGAGCGCTGAAGCCCCAGGGGGGCCGGTCATGTGCTGAAGTCCCCGGTGGGGCCGGTCGAATGCCGAGACCCCTCTGTGGGGCCGAGGCGAACTTCGAGCGCCCTCGCGGTCGCGGGCTTGTGGACATGCGTTCCGGTGTTACGGATATCTGTCGCAAGCACCTGGCCCAAGAGCCGGCCTCCGGGGCGGGGGCATCCAGTGGATCACCGATGTTCCCGCCGCGGAACATCGCCTGCCCGCCTGCCCGCCTGCCCGCCTGTCCGCCTGTTTGGCCTGGCCGCCCGGCGCGGGTGTAGGAGAGATCGCCGCGCGGCTCGCCGAGGCCGTCCCCGAGGGCGTCGACGGCTGCCTCGACCACGTCGGCACGGTGCTCGTCCGCCTCGACGGCGTCGGGTGACCGGCCGGACCCCGCGGCACTTCGGTCATTACCGGTGCATCTCACGACGGACTCTTTGCCGTTATCGTCACTCTGGGTAGCTATTGAGAACTTAAGGTAATCGCGGCAGGTAGGGAAGATTCATCGCTTGCTCGGCCCCCCGAAGACATGTTCGGCCATTCGGAAGGAAGAGACCTTGCGCAAGAGATCCATGATGCTCACCTCGGCGGGCGCGGGTGTGCTGATGTTCCTGTTCGCGGCGCCGGCGGTGGCCGCCCCCACCGATGACACCCCGGTCACCTTCGAGGTGTCCGCGGGCAGCCTGGACGTCAGCGCCCCCGCCGGCCCGGTCGACCTCGGCAACGCCCCTCCGGGAGGCACGATCACCGGTCTGCTCGGTCCGGTGTCGGTCTCCGACACCCGCGGCGGGGCCACGTCGGACTGGACGGCGTCGGTGTACGCGACGGACTTCACCGTCGCCGCGCTGACCATCCCCTTCAGCGCGCTGGCGTACTGGTCCGGGCCGGCCTCGGCCCCCGGAAGCGGCGGCGGCACCTTCACCCCGGGCCAGCCCGCCGAGGCCGACAGGGTCGCGCTGACCGGTACGGCCGGTGCCGCGGTGACGGCCTTCTCCCACTCGGGGGGCACCGGCGGCAGCACGGTGACCTGGAACCCCACCCTGGTGATCTCGATCCCCCTCACCGCCCAGACGGGCACCTACACCGGGACGGTGACACATCAGGTGGCCTAGCCGGATCGCCAGGCCGTGCGCGTTGACGCTGCTGGCCGCACTCTTCTGCTCGGGTGCGGCCGGTGCGGCCGGACCGCCGGCCGGCGCGAGCGGACAAGCCGAGGACTCCCACGGCAAGATCGGCATCCGGCTCCTGGAGGCGCCCGTCAGCCGCCGCGACGACCCGCGGGCGCGTGCCTACATCGTCGATCACCTCTCCCCGGGGACAACCATCAGGCGGCGGCTGGAGATCTCCAACACCTCCGGCGAGGCCCAGCACATCGATCTGTACCCGGCCGGCGCCGACATCGTGCGCGACAGGTTCACCATGGCGCGGGGGCGCACCCCCAACGAGCTGACGGGCTGGATGTCACTCGACCGCCCCTCGCTCGACCTGCCTCCCGGAGGGCGCGGGGCCGCCCGGGTCGTGATCGAGGTGCCGCCGGAGGCCTCCCGGGGCGAACGCTACGGCGTCGTCTGGGCGCAGGCCGTCGCCGAGGCCGACGCCGCCCATCCCGTACGTGTCGTCAGCCGGGTCGGGATCCGCGTCTATCTCGACATAGGTCGCGGCGGTGAGCCGCCGTCGGATTTCCGGATCGAGGAGCTGACGCCCGTACGGGCGCCGGACGGCAGGCCGCAACTGGCGGCCCTGGTTCACAACACCGGTGCGCGGGCCCTGGACATGAGCGGGTCGCTGTCGCTGTCGGACGGGCCGGGCGGCCTGTCGGCGGGGCCGTTCGCCGCCGACCTGGGGGTCACGCTGCTCCCCGGAGCCGCCGCCCCGGTGACCGTGACGCTGGACCGGCGGATACCGGACGGCCCGTGGAAGGTCGAGCTGACCCTGATGAGCGGCACGGTGAAGCGGACGGTCAGTGCCACCGTCACCTTCCCGCGAGCCGGCGCGGGCCCGCCGGTCCCGCTGGACTCGGGCCTGCTGTCCCTCTTCGGCGTCGTCGGGGGGCTGGTCGCGCTGCTGGTGGCGGTCGCGGTCCTGGTCGTCCGGCTCCGCCGGCGTCGCGCCGCCGTGGGGTGACGGCGCATGACCGGTGGCGACGGCATCCCGGAGGCCGGCCCCGGGGGCTCCCTCCCTGGGCCCTGTCCTGCCGTGATGCCCTCCTGCCGTGTCTCCTCCCGTCGTGACGCCCGCCGTACGGTCCGCGGAGCCGGCCGGCCGCCGTGGAAGCATCAGCGCCCTGTCACGGGGAAGGAGCCCGGAGCAGGAGGTGGATGTCATGGAAGCGCTGGGAATCGACATCGGCGGATCCGGGATCAAGGGTGCGCCGGTGGACGTCGTCAAAGGTGAGCTGACACGGGAGCGCCTGCGGATCCCGACGCCCGTCCCCGCTACCCCCAAGGCGGTGGCCGCGGTGGTCGCGCAGATCGTCGAGCACTTCGGCTGGACCGGCCCGGTCGGCGTGACCTTCCCCGGGGTCGTGACCGCCGGGATCACGAGGTCGGCCGCCAACGTGGACGAGGCGTGGATCGGCGAGGACGCGCGGGCGCTGTTCGCCAAGGCGACGGGCCTGTCCGTGGTGGTGCTCAACGACGCCGACGCGGCCGGCACGGCCGAGATGGCGATCGGCGCGGGCCGGGGCAAGGACGGGGTGGTGCTGGTGCTGACCTTCGGCACCGGGATCGGCAGCGCCCTGTTCGTCGACGGCCGTCTGGTGCCCAACACCGAGCTCGGGCACCTGGAGATCAGGGGCAAGGACGCCGAGAAGCGGGCCTCCGACCACGCGCGCGAGGATCACGAGCTGAGCTGGGAGAAGTGGGCGGGGCGGGTCGAGGAGTATCTGCAGCACGTCGAGGCGCTGTTCTCCCCGTCGCTGATCATCATCGGCGGCGGGGTCAGTAAGAAGTCGGAGAAGTTCCTGCCCAAGGTACGGGTGCGCACCCCGGTTGTGCCGGCCGCCCTGCAGAACGAGGCCGGCATCGTGGGCGCGGCCATGGCCGCCGCGAAGTCCACCTAGGGAGTCCGTACGGCGATCGCGGCCGCCGCGAGGTCCGGGGAGTCTGCGGCATATGCCGGAAAGGCCGCTCGGATTTTGATCTTCTTTTGACGGACACGCTCTCTGACCTGGGTAGGTAGCGATCGATAGCAAGATCGTATCTGCTGGAGACGGAGAGACGTGATGCAGTCGACGGGGGTTCTGACCCGCTGGGCCGTGACGGCCGTGACGGCCGTCATGGTCGCGGGGGCGGCGTGGCCGGCTGCGGTGTGGGGAGACGACCAGGAGGTGCGGCTCTCGCCGTACCGGGTGAGGCCGGGGCAGGACATCGAGATCGCGGCGCTGGAGTGCGACGGGCCCGCCTTCGCCCAGTCGGCGGCCTTCCGGAACGAGGTGGAGCTCGGCGGCCCGGGGTTCCAGGACGGCGAGGGGTTCGAGGAGGACGGCCCCGGCGGGTTCGGGGACGGGCCCGGACGTGGCTTCGGGGACGGGCCCGGCGACGGCTTCGGTGACGGTTTCGCGGACGGGCCCGGTGGCGGTTTCGAGGGCGGGCCTCCTGTCGCGGTCGGCTGGGCGCAGGTGGACTACGACGCGCCGTGGGGGGCCTACGCCGTGGAGGTGGACTGCCAGGGCGACACCCTCTACGGGGAGCTCTACGTGGTCGGCGGCTCCGGCCCCGACACCGGTGGCGGCGGTCTCGCGCTGGCCGGGCGCGCGCACGGGGCGGCGGCCGAGAAGGGTGAGACGCCGGCCGTCGTGCTCGGCTGGGGGATCGGCGCGGCCGCCGTCCTCGCCGGTGCCGGTGGGCTGGCGCTGATGAGGAGACGCCGGGCGGCGGGGCGTGGCTGAGCTCCGGACCGTGACGGCCCTGGGGCTGGGAGCCGTCCTCGTGCTCGCCGGTTGCAGGGCCGTGAGAGGTAGGGAGGCGGATCCCGCCCTGGTCCGCGCCATGCCGGTCGCGGCCCCCGCCGTGCCGCGGCCGGGTGCGACCACCGCCCCCGCCGCCCGTGGGAGGGGCGGCTGGCCCCGGGCGCTGCCCCGGTTCCCGGGCGAGTCCGGTCCGGTGGCGCTGGTGGTGCCGCGTGCGGAGGTGAACGCCCCGATCACCCCGATCGTGTCCGGGGCGGACGGCGTACTGGAGCCCCCGCCTCTCAGCCAGGCCGATCTCGCCGGCTGGGACCGCCTGGGGCCGGCGCCCGGCGAGCCGGGTTCCGCGGTCGTCGTCGGTCACCTCGACACCAGGACCGGGCCCGCCGTGTTCGCCGGGCTGTCCCGGGTGCGCAAGGGGGACGCGGTGGTGGTGACCCGTGAGGACGGGACCGCCGCGGTCTTCCGGGTCTCCGCGACCGAGCGGGTCAGCAAGTCCGCGTTCCCGGTGAAGAAGGTCTACAGGTCGTTGCCGCATCCGACGATCAGGCTCGTGACCTGTGGCGGAGCCTACGACGTCGAACGCCACTCCTATGACGACAACCTGATCGTCTACGGCGATCTCACGGGCTGGTACCGCCTGTCGGACTTCTCCCGCGCCTGACCGGCCGGCGGCCGTGCCGGTACGGCGTGCACGGCCCGCCGCCGGGGGAGCTTTGAAACTTTCATCGGGTTCGAAAAGCGTTCGGTGAGGTCAGGGGCGGGACCGACCCCGGGGAGGGGCTCCCGGCGTGCAACACGCTGTACACACGCCTGAAACATCCGGACTATGGGAGCGCTCCCACCCTCGTCCTGGAGATGATCACGAATGAGAGTTCATCCGCGCCGCCAAGCCTGGCGCAATCGGGCGGTGACCACGGCGGCCCTGCTCGTGGCCGCGGCCGGTCTCGCCACCGGGCAGGCCGCCACGGCACACGCCGCAGTCTCGTGCGACGTCGCCTACAGCACCAACGAATGGCAGGGCGGTTTCACCGCCAGCGTCACGGTCAAGAACCTCGGTGACGCGCTCACCGGCTGGACCCTCGGCTTCGCCTTCCCCGGCACCCAGACGGTCCAGCAGGGCTGGTCGGCGACCTGGAGCCAGACCGGCAACCAGGTCACCGCGAAGAACCTCGACTGGAACGGCAACCTTGCCACCGGCGCGTCGACCAGCATCGGCTTCAACGGGTCGTGGAGCGGGAGCAACCCCAAGCCCACCGCCTTCACGGTCAACGGCGTCACCTGTGGCGGGCAGCCGCCCGTGAACCAGGCTCCGACGGTCAGCCTGACCAGCCCGGCGAGCGGCGCCTCCATCCCCGCGGGCTCCGCCGTACCGCTCGCGGCGACGGCCGGTGACGACGGCGCGGTCAGCAAGGTCGAGTTCTATGTCGACGGCGCGCTCGTCAACACCGACACCTCCGCCCCGTACGGCTACTCCGCGACGGGCGTGGCGGCGGGCAGCCACACCGCCAGGGCGAAGGCCTACGACAACGGGACCCCGGTCCTGTCCGCCGAGACCGCCGAGGTGCCCTTCACCGTCGGCTCCGACGGGGGCGCCGCGGCGATCGTCGCCTCCGCGACCTCGGTCAGCGTCCCCGAAGGCGGCTCCAAGACGGTCGGCTTCAGGCTCAGCAAGGCGCCCAGCGGCAACGTCACGGTCAACCTGACCAAGACCGGCGACGCCGACCTCACCATCGCGCCCTCCACGCTCACCTTCACCTCCGCCAACTGGAACACGGCGCAGAACGTGACCGTCTCGGCCGCCCAGGACGCCGACCAGACCGACGGCACCGCCACCATCGCGGCCGCCGCCACCGGGCACACCGGTGTCTCCGTCACCGCGACCGAGTCCGACGACGACGTCGTCACGCAGCCCGGCGAGCACGTCGAGAACCCGTACGCCGGGGCCACCGGCTACGTGAACCCCGACTGGGCGGCGAAGGCCGCGGCCGAGCCGGGCGGCGACGCGGTGGCCGACATCTCGACCGGCGTGTGGCTCGACCGCATCGCCGCCATCGAGGGCACCGCCTCCGCCAAGGGCCTCCGCGCCCACCTGGAGGAGGCCCTCAGGCAGGACGCGGCCAACGGCGGCAAGCCCCTGACGATCCAGTTCGTCATCTACAACCTGCCCAACCGCGACTGCTCGGCGCTGGCCTCCAACGGTGAGCTGCTCATCGCTCAGAACGGTCTGAACCGCTACAAGACCGAGTACATCGACCCGATCGCCGCGATCATGGCCGAGCCGAGGTACGCCGCGCTCCGGATCTCGACGGTCATCGAGATCGACTCGCTGCCCAACCTGATCACCAACCTCAACGTGCCCAAGTGCCAGGAGGCCAAGTCGAGCGGCGCCTACGTCGACGGCGTCCGCTACGCCCTGAACAAGCTGCACGCGATCAAGAACGTCTACACCTACATCGACGCCGGCCACCACGGCTGGCTGGGCTGGGACACCAACTTCGGTCCCTCGGCCGACCTGTTCGCGAGCACCGTCTCCGGCACCACGGCCGGTTTCGACAGCGTCGACGGCTTCATCACCAACACCGCCAACTACTCGGCGCTGAAGGAGCCGCACTTCACCATCAACACCTCCGTCAACGGCACCACGGTGCGCCAGTCGCGGTGGGTCGACTGGAACTTCTACGTCGACGAGCTGTCCTACGCCCAGGCCTTCCGGACCCTGCTCATCCAGAAGGGCTTCAAGCCGGGCCTCGGCATGCTGATCGACACCTCCCGCAACGGGTGGGGCGGTACGGCCCGCCCGGCCGCACCCAGCACCTCCACCGACGTGAACACCTTCGTCAACCAGTCGCGGGTGGACCGTCGCATCCACGCCGGCAACTGGTGCAACCAGAGTGGCGCCGGCCTCGGCGAGCGCCCGCAGGCCAGCCCCGCCGCCGGCCTCGACGCCTACGTCTGGATCAAGCCCCCGGGCGAGTCCGACGGCGCCAGCAAGCTCATCCCCAACGACGAGGGCAAGGGCTTCGACCGGATGTGCGACCCGACCTACACCGGCAACGAGCGCAACGGCAACAGCATGTCCGGCTCCCTGCCGGACGCCCCGCTCTCCGGCCAGTGGTTCTCGGCGCAGTTCCGTGAGCTGCTCAGGAACGCCTACCCCGCCCTGCCGTAACCCCTGATCCCGAGCCCCGCTTCCCGGGCCCCTGCTCCGGCGGGGCCCCGGAGATCCGGCGGCCGGACGAGTGCGGCCCCGCCGCTCCCCGCGAGGGAGCGGCGGGGCCGTACCCTTTGCCGGGAGGCGGCCTCCAGGGGTCGCGGTCGGCTGTCTCCACGGGCCGCGACCGTTTATTGGGATGCGGTCGCGCGGCGGCTCAGGCACGATGGGCGGTTGGCTCCTGACTTGCGGGCTGAAAGTATTCTGAAAGCAGTATGGGAACGCCTCCGTTGACATCTCCACTCGCCGACCTCCACGCACGCCTGCCCGAGCTCACGCTGCGCGATCAGCGGCGGCTGCGGCGCCGGCTCGACGGCGCGCGCAAGGTCAGAAACCGCGCCGCGCAGCAGAAGATCGCCGCGGAGATCGCCGCCGACATCGAGAAGGCCGAGCGCCGGGTGGCCGCCCGCAGGGCCGGGGTGCCGGCGGTCACCTACCCGGAGGCGCTGCCGGTCAGCCAGCGCAAGGACGACATCCTGGAGGCGATCCGCGACCATCAGGTCGTGATCGTCGCCGGCGAGACCGGTTCCGGCAAGACGACGCAGCTCCCGAAGATCTGCCTGGAGCTGGGCCGGGGCGTCCGGGGCCTGATCGGGCACACCCAGCCCCGCAGGATCGCCGCCAGGACCGTGGCCGAGCGCGTCGCAGAGGAGCTCGACACCCAGCTCGGCGACGCCGTGGGCTACAAGGTGCGCTTCACCGACCAGGTGAGCGACGGCACGCTCGTCAAGGTGATGACCGACGGCATCCTCCTGGCCGAGCTGCAGACCGACCGCGACCTCGCCCAGTACGACACGCTGATCATCGACGAGGCGCACGAGCGCAGCCTCAACATCGACTTCATCCTCGGCTACCTCAAGCAGCTTCTCCCGAAGCGGCCGGATCTCAAGATCATCATCACCTCGGCGACCATCGACCCCGAGCGCTTCTCCCAGCACTTCGGCGACGCCCCGATCGTGGAGGTCTCCGGCCGGACCTATCCGGTCGAGGTCCGCTACCGCCCGGTCGCCGAGGACGACGACCAGATCCAGGCGATCAGCAACGCCGTGGACGAGCTGTGCGCCGAGGGGCCGGGCGACATCCTGGTCTTCCTCAGCGGCGAGCGCGAGATCCGCGACACCGCCGACGCGCTGTCCAAGCGCAAGGACGCCGAGATCCTCCCGCTGTACGCCCGGCTGTCGGCGGCCGAGCAGCACAAGGTCTTCCAGCGGCACTCCGGCCGGCGGGTCGTGCTGGCCACCAACGTGGCCGAGACCTCGCTGACCGTGCCTGGCATCAAATACGTGGTCGACCCCGGGTTCGCCCGCATCTCCCGCTACAGCCACCGCACCAAGGTCCAGCGCCTGCCGATCGAGGCGATCTCCCAGGCCTCGGCCAACCAGCGCAAGGGCCGCTGCGGCCGTGTCTCCGAAGGCGTCTGCATCCGGCTGTACGAGGAGGACGACTTCGTCACCCGGCAGGAGTTCACCGACCCGGAGATCCTGCGCACCAACCTGGCCTCGGTCATCCTGCAGATGACCTCCATCGGCCTGGGCGACATCGGGGCCTTCCCCTTCGTCGAGCCGCCGGACCAGCGCCAGGTCAAGGACGGCTACGACCTGCTCCAGGAGCTGGGCGCCTTCGACCAGGCCAGGCAGATGACCCCGCTCGGCCGTAAGCTGGCCGGCCTGCCGGTGGACCCCCGGCTGGCCCGCATGGTGCTGGAGGCCGACCACAACGGCTGCGTCCGCGAGGTCATGGTCATCGCCGCGGCGCTGTCCATCCAGGACCCGCGCGAGCGCCCGGCCGAGAAGCAGCAGGCCGCCGACGACAAGCACCGCCGCTTCGCCGACAAGGAGTCGGACTTCGTCTCCTACCTGAACCTGTGGGAATACCTCCAGGAGCAGCAGAAGGAGATGTCCTCCAGCGCGTTCCGGCGCCTGTGCAAGTCCGAGTTCCTCAACTACCTGCGCGTACGCGAGTGGCAGGACGTCTACAGCCAGCTCCGCCAGATGTCGAAGTCCCTCGGCGTGACGCTGAACAGCACCCCCGGCGACGAGCAGAAGATCCACATCTCCCTGCTGTCCGGCCTGCTGTCCCACGTCGGGGTCAAGGACGTCGACAAGAAGACGGCCAACGACGGCCCCCGCCGTCCCGTCACCGAACCGCGCAAGTCGTTCACCGAGTACATCGGCGCCCGCAACGCCCGCTTCGCCATCTTCCCCGGCTCCGCGTTGGCCAGGAAGCAGCCGCTGTGGGTCATGTCCGCCGAGCTGGTGGAGACCTCCCGCCTCTGGGCCCGGGTCAACGCCAAGATCGAGCCCGAGTGGGTCGAGCCGCTCGCCCAGCACCTGATCAAACGCACCTACTCCGAGCCGCACTGGGAGAAGAACCAGGGCGCGGTGATGGCCTACGAGAAGGTCACGCTGTACGGCGTGCCGATCGTGGTCCAGCGGAAGATCAACTACGGCCGCATCGACCCCGAGCTGAGCCGCGAGCTGTTCATCCGGCACGCTCTGGTCGAGGGCGACTGGGAGACCCACCACGCGTTCTTCAAGGAGAACCGGAGGCTTCTCGAGGAGGTCGAGGAGCTGGAGGAGCGGGCCCGCCGCCGCGACATCCTCGTCGACGACGAGACGCTGTTCGACTTCTACGACCAGCGCGTCCCCCAGGACGTCGTCTCCGGGCGCCACTTCGACTCCTGGTGGAAGAAGACCAGGACCGACCAGCCCGACCTGCTCAGCTTCGAGAAGTCGATGCTCATCAGCGAGTCGGCGGGCGACGTCAGCCAGCGCGACTACCCCGACGTGTGGCGTCAGGGCGGCCTGCGCTTCCCGCTGACCTATCAGTTCGAGCCGGGCACCGACGCCGACGGCGTCACCGCGCACATCCCGCTCGCCCTGCTCAACCAGGTGAACGTCGAAGGCTTCGACTGGCAGATCCCCGGTCTGCGCGAGGAGCTCCTCACCGCGCTCATCCGGGCCCTGCCCAAGAACATCCGGCGCAATTTCGTGCCCGCCCCCAACTACGCCAAGCAGGTGCTCCAGCGGGCGGAGCCCACCCAGGAGCCGCTGCTCGCGGTGCTGGAGCGGGAGCTGCTCAACCTCACCGGCATCCAGGTGCCGCGCGAGGCCTGGCAGCCCGACCTCGTCCCCGACCACCTGAAGATCACCTTCCGGGTGATCGACGGCCGCAAGCACAAGCTGGCCGAGAGCAAGGACCTGGCCGACCTCAAACGGCGGCTCGCGCCCAAGCTCCGCCAGACCCTCTCAAGGGCCGCCGACGGGCTGGAGAAGTCGGGCCTGACCACGTGGAACGTGGGGGAGCTGCCCAAGACCTTCGAGCAGCGCCGGATGAAGGCCTATCCGGCGCTGGCCGACGAGGGCGCCACGGTGGCCGTGCGGATGTTCGAGACCGAGGCGGAGCAGCGCCGCGCCATGTGGGAGGGCACCCGCCGGCTGCTGCTGCTCAACACCCCGTCCCCGGCCAAGTGGGTGCTGGGCCGTCTGAACAACCAGGCGAAACTCGCCCTCAGCCGCAGCCCGCACGCCGGTGCCACCGCCCTGTTCGACGACTGCATCGCCTGCGCCGCCGACGAGCTGATGAGCCAGTACGGCGGGCCGGTCTGGGACGAGTCCGCCTTCACCGCCCTGCACGACAAGGTCCGCGCCGAGCTCTTCGACACCACCGCCGAGGTGGTCGCGAGAGTGGAGGGCATCCTCCGGGTCTGGCACTCGGTCGCCACCCTCCTGCCCGACGCCCGTTCCACCCCCGCCATCGAGGACATCCGCGACCAGGTCGCCGACCTGGTCTACCCCGGCTTCGTCACCGACACCGGCTACAAACGCCTTCCGGACCTGCTCCGCTACCTCAAGGCGGCCGAGCGGCGGCTGGAGAAGCTGCCCGACGACCGGCTCCGCGACGAGGAGCGGATGCACCGCGTCCATGACATCGAGGACGACTACCACGACCTGGTCGAGAAGCTTCCCCCCGCCCGCCGTTCCGACGACGACGTCCGCCAGATCCGCTGGATGATCCAGGAGCTCAGGGTCAGCTACTTCGCCCAGACCCTCGGCACCCCGTACTCGATCTCCGACAAGCGCATCCGCAAGGCCATGGACAACCTGTAGGGCGGACACCGTCCCTGACCACGGCCAACCCCCGCGTACAAGGGATCCGCCACGGCTGTGGAGGAACGCCGTCGCGGGCCGCCGACGGCCGGGGGACTACAGGAAGATCGAAGTGTCCAGCTCGAAGTCGACGGGGGAGGGGATCCGGACCGGTTTGCCGATCTGGGTCTGAGTGATGGTCTGGTAGGCGCCGTCCTCAGGGTCGCTGAGGACGGTGATCATTGGGGGCGAGGCCACCGGATCGATGATCAGCATGATCGGAATGCCGCAACCCGCATAGATCCGGGGCTTCGTGGCGCGGTCCGTCTCCATGCTCCCTGGCGAGACGATCTCGGCCACCATGATCAGTCCTGAGGAGAGGATCTCCCGGTCCCCCCAGAGCGGGGCGTCCAGACGCGCCAGGCAGTAGTCGGGGATCACGGTGTCGCGCGGCCCCTCGATGCAGACGTCGACATCGCCGGAGAAGCTCTCCCAGTCGTTGCCGTCTTCCACCGGGATCAGAGCCCGGTTGAGGCGCCTGGCCATGCGGGCGTGGTGGGGGGTCCCGGAAGGGCTCAAGAGAAGATTCCCGTCAATGATCTCGGCCCGGAGGCAGAGGGTGGAAGGAAGGGACTCGAAGAGCTCTCTCGGGGTGAGCGCCGGATGATCCTCTGAAGCCGGGTGGTCCTCTGCGGGAGTGTGCCGGGGGAGTCGTCCCTGTGCGGTCATCACCATGAAGTGGCATCCCTCCGTGTCCGAACAAGCACTCTAAGTGTTCCATGGAATTCCCCGGGAAAGGCGAGACATGCACCATGGTTATGGATCTCGCGCCGGTGGCTGTCACGGCCGGCCGAGCCGGTGTGGTCTCGCCGTACTCCCCATAGGATCGGTGGGTTGAGCGAAGGGGAGGCGACGTGGTGCGGGCGTTGGTGTTCGATGTCGGGGAGACGCTGATCGACGAGACGCGGATCTGGTCGCGCTGGGCCGACCGGCTGGGCGTCACCCGGTTCACGATGCTCGGCGTGCTGGGCGGCATGGCCGCGCTCGACAGGTCCTTCGAGGAGGCCTTCCAGATCGTCAGGCCCGGCTTCGACGTCGAGGCCGAGCAGGAGGCCTGGAAACGGGACGACCCCGACGGGCTCCGGGTGAACTTCGACGCCGACGACCTCTACCCGGACGTACGGGCCGGTCTGGCCGCGCTGCGCGACCTGGGGTTCGAGCTGATCATCGCGGGCAACCAGCCGCCGCAGGCCTACGACGCGCTGACCGCGATGGACCTGCCCGTCGACGCGATCCACACCTCCGACGGCTGGGGCGTCTCCAAGCCCGATCCCGCTTTCTTCGCCAAGGTCGTCGCGGTGTCGGGGCGGGAGCCGGGGGAGATCCTCTACGTGGGCGACCGGCTCGACAACGACATCCGCCCCGCCCGCGCGGCCGGCATGTGGACCGCGCTGATCCGCCGGGGTCCCTGGGGTCACCTCCACGCCGCGCGCCCCGAGGCGGGTGAGGCCGACTTCGTCGTCGACGACTTTCCCGCCCTCGTCGCGGCGCTGACCCACAAGACGGCCGGGTGACCTCCGCCGGTCACCGGCGGGCGGTCACCGGTGGCGGGCCGCCGGCGGTGTCCCCTGCCGGGGGACCCGCCGGTGACCCGGCCGGGGGCCGTGGTCCCGCGTCAGGCGTCGGGGTCGATGTGGATGGCGCGCTCCTCGGCTGACAGGTCGCCGTCGTCGGCGCCGACGTCCCGGGCGTACTCCTCGGACGTCTCGTCCGGGCCGATGCCCTCGTCCGGTGCCACGAGGCGGTTCTCCTCGCGCGGCGCCCGCTCGTGGTCCGGGGCCTCGCGCCAGAGGCGCTCGTCCAGGGTGTCCCGGTGCTCGGGGTCGTCCGCACGGATCTCGTGGTTGAGGCCGAGGTCGTCGGTCCACTCCTCGACCTCGACCGCCTGCTCGTCGCTCAGACCCTTACGGTCTGGGGGCATTTCACTCATATCGCCGCCCTACCCGTTCTGCCGCGGAAAACCCCCGGTCAGAGGCCGGCGGCGGCCCCGATGACCGACCGCGGGTCGGCCGCCCCGGCCAGGACGCCCGAGGGCAGCAGGTCGATCAGGTGGGCGTGGCCGAAGGCGGAGCCGTACGGCGCGGCGCCGACGGGGTGGCCCCGGTCGCGCAGGCCGTCGCCCCACGGGCCGCCGGCCTCGACCTCGACCACTGCCTGGTCGGGGGTGTCCCAGGTGTCGAAACCGGTGCCGCCGGAGGCCAGCCGCCAGCGGGCGGCGCCGATGGCCTCGCCGGGTGTCTGGCCGTGGGCGAGCAGACGGGTCAGGATCTGGAGCAGGATCTGCGGCTGGGCGTCGCCGCCCATCGTGCCCACGACCGAGCGGAGCGACCCGTCGGGGCGGGTGACGAGGGCGGGCACGAGGGTGTGCGGCGGGCGCCGGCCGGGGCCGTACTCGGCGGGGTGGCCCGGGACCAGCGAGAACCCGATGCCGCGGTTGTGCAGGTTGATGCCGGTGCGAGGTTCGAAGACCATTCCGCCGAATCCGGCGGCGTTGGACTGGATCAGCGAGACGCCCATGCCGTCGCCGTCTACCGCGCACAGGTAGGTGGTGTCACCCGGTGAGGTGAGGTCGCGGACCACGACCCGGCGGGACGGGTGGATCAGGGCGCGGCGCGCGGCGGCCGAGCCCAGCGCCTCCTCGACGGAGGCGCCGTCGAACAGCACCTCCGGCCGGTCGTGCCCGGCCATCCGCGCGGCCTCCACCAGCAGGTGCGCCCAGAGTGGGTCGGCCGGGTCGGAGGGCAGGTCGAGTCCCTCGGCGATGCCGAGGGCCAGCAGTAGCAGGTATCCCTGCGAGTTGGGCGGCATGGTCCACACGTCGTGCCCGAAGGCCCTCACCCGCAGCGGATCCACCCATTCGGCGCTCTCCTGGGCGAGGTCGTCCTCGGTGTACTCGCCGCCGCCGGCCTCGAGCAGCCCCTGGCCGAACTCGCCGAGGTAGAACCCGTCGCGGCCGTCGGCCAGGGCCTCCAGCGCCCGCGCCACCCCGGGCCGCCTGATCAGGTCGCCGGCCCGCCGGGCCGAGGCGAAGTCCTCGCACAGCGGGCCGACCGTCTCCAGGGCGGGGACCATCAGCGGCGAGGCGGGGAAGCCGTCACGGGCGTGCCCGATCGCCGGTGCCAGCACCTCCGCCGTCGTCAGCCTGCCGTACCGGCCGTGCAGGGCCAGCCAGCCGTCCGCGCAGCCCGGCACCGGGGTCGAGCGGACGTCGTGGCGGTGCGGCATGCGGTCGTGCCCGTCGGCGCGCAGCCGCTCGGCGTCGGCGCCCGATCCGGCCCGCCCGGAGGCGTTGAGCGCTGCGGGTGCGCCGGTGCCGTCGTGGACGAGCGCGAACAGATCGCCGCCCAGTCCGCACATGTGCGGGGCGGTCACCGCCAGCACGGCGTTCGCGGCGATCGCCGCGTCGGCCGCCGAACCTCCCCGCTCCAACATCGCCACGCCCGCACTGGAAGCGAGGTGATCGACCGTACAGACCATTCCAGAGCGCGCATAGCGGGTGTTGAGCATGACGAGAGCGTACGGCTCCCTTTACCGGACATTGAAACTGCACCGGCATCCGCCTCGCCGGGCGGGGCGGCCGGCAGCGGGCACGGATGATCGCACCGCTGGCCAGTAGGTCAGGGTAAAGCGTTATCCGTCCGTCCGACCGGCTTCCGTACGACCAGCCCGGGAAAGGCTCGGCGTCAGCCCTGGACGGATGGCATGCTCGCCCCGCGCGCCCTGTAGGGGCGGCCGCGCCGTACCTCTCAGCCGGGGGTGTCCGGTAGGTAGACGGGGCGCCTGTCCCTCCGGGCGAGGCGCGCGGCGGACAGGCGGGCGGCGGTGTGCGCCGGGAGGAGGGTGGCGGCGGTGTCCCAGGGGAGGAACGCCGCGTCGTCGAGCTCCTCGGCCTGCAGCCTTATGCGGGCCGGATCGTTCAGGACTCCACCGTCGAACAGGAAGTTGATCATAGAGCGGGGGCGTTCCTCCGACGGCGGCGACCAGTGGACCACGAGGAGGTCGCCCGCCCTGGCGGACACGCCGAGCTCCTCGGCGACCTCGCGCATGGCGCAGTCGTGAGGCGCCTCACCGGCCTCGGTGATCCCGCCGGGGAAGCTCCAGCCCGGCCGGTAGTTGGGTTTGACCAGCAGGACGCGGTCCTCGGTGTCGGTGAGCAGCAGGCAGGCCGAGGTGAACACGCTGGGCAGGGTGGCGTACCACTCGGCCGGTTCCAGGTAGGTCTCGCTCATCCGGGCCACGTTACCCCCGCGGGCCGCGGCCACCGGGGACGCCGCGGGCGGGGTGTCGCGCGTGGAGCCGGCCGGTCCGCGACCGGCCGGCGGAGGCCGGGCGCGATCAGGTGCAGGCCCTGCTCGCAGATGTGCCGGGGCCGGGCGCCGGGGGGACGCGTCCAGCTCCGGGGTCTTTCAGGCGGCGGCGGCCACGGGCTCGTCACGCCGGACGAGGGCGGCGTAGGGGCCGTCGGCGGCGAGGAGCCGGGTGTGGGTGCCGCGCTCGACGACGCGGCCGCGCTCCAGGACCACGATCTGGTCCGCGTCGCGGACCGTGGAGAGGCGGTGGGCGATCGTGATGGTGGTACGGCCGTGCGACAGGGTGTCCAGGGCTTCCTGGACCGCGCGCTCGGTCTGCGTGTCGAGGGCGCTGGTGGCCTCGTCGAGGATCAGCACGGGCGGGTCGCGCAGCAGCGTGCGGGCGATGGCCAGGCGCTGCTTCTCGCCGCCGGAGAACCGGTAGCCGCGCTCGCCGACCATGGTGTCGTAGCCGTCGGGCAGCGACATGATGTGGTCGTGGATCCGGGCGGCGCGTGCGGCCTCGACGAGCTCGGCGTCCGTCGCGGACGGCTTGGCGAAGCGGAGGTTGTCGGCGACCGAGGAGTGGAACAGGTAGGTCTCCTGGGAGACCACGCCGACCGTCTCGGCCAGCGTCTCGAAGGTCAGGTCGCGCACGTCCACGCCGTCGACGGTGACGCGGCCGCCGGTGACGTCGTAGAGGCGGGGGAGCAGGTAGCTCAGCGTGGTCTTGCCGGAGCCGGTCTCGCCCACCACGGCCAGGGACGTGCCCGCCGGGACCGTCAGGTTCACCTCCGACAGGGTCGGAGCCTCGCCGTAGGAGAAGTCCACGTGCTCCAGGCGGACCTCGCCGCGCACGTCCGTCAGCGTCCGGGTGCCGGGATGGATGTCCACGGGCAGGTCGAGATACTCGAAGATCCTGGCGAACAGGGCGAGGGAGCTCTGCACGTCCACGCCGAGGCGCAGCAGCGACACGGTGGGCCGGAACAGGTTCATCTGGAGTGTGGTGAAGGCGACGACGGTGCCGATGGAGACCGCCGAGGTCAGTCCGGTGGCCCAGTAGATCATCGCGGGCATGGCCGCCATGATGATCTGGATGGTGGACTGCCGCCAGCGCCCGGCCATGCTGGAGCGGACCTCCAGGTCGGCCAGCTCGTCGGAGGCGGTGGAGAAGCGGCGGGTGAGCTCGGGGCCGCGGCCCATCGTCCGGCCCAGCAGGATCCCGCTGATCGACAGCGATTCCTGGACCATCGAGGAGAGGGCGGCCATCTTCCGCTGCCGCTCGGAGGTGATCCTCCTGCGCTCGCGGCCGACCCTGCGGCTGATCCCGACGAAGACGGGCAGCAGCAGCAGTGACACGAGGGTCAGCCGCCAGTCCAGGACCAGCATCGCGATGATCGTCGCCACCACGGTGGTCAGGTTCGAGACGATCGAGGCGGCGGTGGAGGTGACCACCGACTGCATGCCGCCGATGTCGCTGGCGATGCGCGACTGCACCTCGCCGGTGCGGGTGCGGGTGAAGAAGGCCAGGGACATGCGCTGGAGGTGGCCGTACACGGCGGTGCGCAGGTCGTGCATGACGCGCTGGCCCACGGTGGTGGAGATCAGCGTCTGGACGACGTCGAGCACGCTGGTGGTGACGGCGACCGCGACCATGCCGAGTGCCAGCAGTGCCAGCAGGCCGGTCCTGCCGTTGGGGATGGCGTCGTCGAGCACCTCGCGGAGCATGAACGGCGACGCGAGGGAGACCAGCGAGGACAGCGCGATGAGGGCGCCGACCAGGGCCAGCCGGCCTCGGTAGGGGCGGAACAGGGCGACGATGCGCCCCAGGGGCGCGCGGGGTTCGTCGTTCATGTCCGGTGTTTCGTCCCGGAGGACTTCTCTGGTTCTCTCAGCCATGCAACTCCTTTGTGATGTTTGCTCAAACAGAGGTTAGCTCACAATCATTCCCGCGGACAATGAGATAAGTTCGGGGGCGTGGAGACGGAACTGGCCGATCTCGTGCACGGCGTCGGCCATCGACTGCGGCGCGGTTACGGCGAGCGGCTCGGGCCGCTCGGGTTGAGCCCCGGCCAGGCGCGGGCGCTGCGAGTGATCGCCGACGCCGAGCCGCCGCTCAAGATGGTGCAGCTCGCCGAGAGGCTCAGGATCGTGCCGCGCTCGGTCACCCCCGTCGTGGACGCCCTGGAGGAGGCCGGTCTGGTCCGCCGGGAGGTCGATCCGGCCAGCCGCCGCTCCACCCTGCTGGTGATAACCCCCGAGGGCAGGGTGGAGTACGGCCGGGTGCGCGAGGCGCGCAGGAAGGTGGCCGAGGAGCTGTTCGCGGTGCTCACCCCGGAACAGCGGGAGCAGCTCAGGGAGCTGCTGAGCGTGGTCGACCACCAGACCGGCTAGGAGATGTCCCGCGGACCCTCGATGGCCGTTCGGTATAGACGCACGCAGTGGGAGATCGCCTGAATTGTCGCGATCTGTTTGATGTGGTGTGCGAACGGCTCGCGCCGTGACTCCACAGTGGTAGGCGCTCATCGGCACGCCGCCGGAACCCGCTGTGAACCACCCGCCCGCCATGAGCTGAAGGCGACGGTGTAGCTCGCGAAGCGGCCACGGGCAGGGAGGCGATGAGCCGCTCGCGGGGCGGGCCCGGTGCGGAGGCTCATCTGGTCGCCGACCGGCGCCGCCGTCCGGTCACCCGGACCGCCGGCCCCGGCCGGCACAGGTTTCCCCGTCCCGCCGACCGGCCCGGTGCGCCACCGTTCCAGGCGACGGCAGATCCGCCGTGACGTGTCCTTTGACACAATTGATCTCTGTCTTGACCGTTGTGCCTGACTGTCGAAGCTCTGCGAAACGCTGTCGCGTCCATGGCATGACCACATACTCAAAGGCGGGAACGTCGATGAACACCAAGGGCTGGGCGGTCAGCGTCCCCGAGGGGTATCGAGTGGGCGGCTGGCGGATCAGCGGGCCCATCGCCTCGGGTAGCTGGGCGAGTGTGTACAAGGCGGAGCGGATGGACGGGGACGCGCCGCCGTCGGCACTGAAGTTCCTGCCCACGGGGACCGTCACACGTCGGCAACTGCGGCATCTCAGCGACATGACCCAACGGGAGCTCCGCCTTCACCGGAGCCTGCGGCACTCGCGACTGGTCGGGCTGCGCGAGACCCTCCTTGTCGATGACGCCGACAATCCCGATCTCGATGGTGCCTGCGTCCTGGTGATGGAGCTCGCGGAGCGATCACTGGCCGATCTGCTGAGGAGCGGGACCCCGGTCCCCGACGCGCCGAGACTGATCATCGAGATGTGCGAGGGACTGGCGCACATGCACGCGGAGGGCTGGGTGCACGGTGACGTGAAGCCGAGCAACGTGCTCATGATGAAGGACGGCTCCATCCGGCTTGCCGACTTCGGGCTGAGCACTGAGATCGACGGTACTCACGGTTATCTTCCTCCGGTCGGGTCGATGGACCACGTGCCGCCGGAGCGGTGGAGCGAGCCGCTGACCGATCGTGGCCACGCGGTCTGGACCTCCGCCGACATCTGGGCGCTGGGTGTGACGGCCTGTCAGCTCCTCACCGGCATGTTCCCGTTCGCCGCGTCCACTCCCCGCGCGCGCTATGTGGCCGCCGCCGAGTACGCGACAGGCGAACGCCCTTTGACGCTTCCGGCTTCGATGCCCGAAGGGTGGCGGTCGTGGGTGAGCGACTGCCTGTCGCCCAATCCGAGATCCCGCCCCGGGGCGGCTGTCCTGCTCCGCCGCGCACGGCTGCTGGCGGGCACGGTCGAAGTCTCGACGTCGGTGACCCGGCGGCTGCTGGGTACGGCAGCCGCCGCCGTTCTCCTGCTCGCCTGCACGGCCGGGGCCGCTGGAGGGGAGGGAACGACGGCTGACCGGTTCGGACGGTGGTTGCGCGCCGACTCCGACATCCCTGACGAATATCGTGCCTTGATCGTCGAGGCGGGGAGGATGTGCGACGAACCGGGTCTGAGCCCGGCATTGGTCGCCGCGATGTTGAAGGTGGAGAGCGATTTCGACCCCGGGCTGTCCGATCCCGCCGGCAACGAGTACGGCATCGCGCGCTGGACACCCTCCGTCCTGCAGTACTACCTCCCGACCGAGCGGCGAGGCACCGTCCTCACCCCGCCGCTGTCGGCTGAGGATTCCATTCCAGCGGTAGGCCGCTACATGTGCGTACGGTTGCCTCTGGTGGCCGGTGTGCCCGGAGACCACGGGCTGCTGGGGGCCGCGGCGTTCCGCTCCTCGGATGATGTGATCCGCCGTGAGAGAGGTGTTCCCGCGCGCTTGCAGTCCTATGTCGACCAGGTCCGGAAGTATCGAGCGGAGTATCAGCCGTAGTCAATGTCCGAGTAGGGCGAGGTGCTCCTCCCGCACCAGATCGAAGCGCAGCGCGACCGAGACAAGGGCCGTACGCTGCCAGTCGGCCTTGCGCGAGCCGGACGACGGTTTGACGCGTAACTTTTCGCGTGCCAGGTAGTCGATATGGAAGTTGACCGCGGCCCGGGTCAGGGTTTCGCATCCGGGAACGAGGTGCAGCCGCTCCAGGACCTCGGGAACCGTCGGGATCACCGAGGACGAGCAGTTTCGCAGGCGGGGCTCACAGAGGGCGACGAGTATGAGGAAGTATTTTGCCGAGGCGTCCAGCGAGAATCCCGCGATCGTCGGCTCGCCGCCCGTCGTGACCTCAGCCGAGTCGAAGTCGGCATAGCTGTGTCGCGAGGCGAAGACCAGAAAGGAACACGACCCGCCGGCGGCGGGGAGCAGCACGCGCGCGAACTCGAACGGTACGGGCGCGGCCAGCCGGCCCGGGGGCACCTTGAGGAACTCGCCACCGCCTTCGGGGTTCTCCACCACCAGGGTCGCGCCGCGACTGAGGTTGGTGAGGAGCCAGTAGTCGCTCTCGGCCTTGACGATCCCCGCCCGCCTGGACACCTCGGCGTGACCCAGTGAGAAATCCGCGGGGTCCGTATCCGTTCCACGGCCGAAAGTAGCCTCCTGCCCGGGGGACAGCTTCAGGACGGCCGGTGCGGCGCCGGAGTTCTCGGTCTGGAGAAGGATCGTCTGAGTGTGTCTCATCCCGGCCGCCCCCTATGACCTTCCAGGTTCTCAGAATATAAGCCTGTGGCCGATTATGGCATTGCTTCATCCGGGCTTCTTATGGCCGGTCGACCGGGAGGAAACAACTGCTGCTCATGGGCGCCGGGTCCCTGGCGTGGCGATTGAATGTTCCGCACGGCGTGGTCGGCGACCGGCTCCGCGTAATCACCGGTAAGTGATTCGACGATTACGGGAACAGGGGCTCGGGCTCGGTGCCGATGACCCGATGGCGCCATTCCCAAGAATCGCTTCCAGGTCCCTTTCCGAACCGGTCCCTTTCCGGGGTCGCCTTGGGGAGGGGCCGGTTCGATGCCGCCCCGACGGGGACCTGGTCAGGCGGGACGCCTCGCCTCGGCCTTCCGCCCGTCGCCGGGACGCCGGCCGCGGCCGCCGACGACCGTGGCCACGCACCGGCCCGGCCCCTCGTGGAGCAGGGCGCTGTAGGCGGTCCGCTCGTCGGCCTCGACGGCGAAGACGGCGAAGTCGGCCCGGCTGCCCTGGCCGAGCGAGCCCAGGCGGCCCGGGCCCTCGGCCATGCCCAGGGCCCGCGCCCCGCCCAGCGTCACCGCCTCGACCAGGAGCCTGTCGAGGACGGTGCCGGGAGAGCCGTCGCGGGTGAGCGCGCGGGCGACCGCCAGCGGGTCGCCGCCCGTCCGGGTGCCGAACGCGATGGTGGTCTCGCCGTCGAGCAGTCCCTCGGCGGCGAACGGCGACGAGATCGCCACCGCCGTGCCCCGGATCCGCAGGAGCTTGCGGTCCGCCTCGTCGAGCGGACCGGAGATCGCCACGTGGCAGCCGGGCCCGAGGGCCCCCACCTCGTCCAGGAAGCCGGCCGGATGGCGCCCCGTCTCGACGTGGAGCCGGAGCCCGAACGTGCGCGACAGGATGGCCAGGTCCTCCATGACCACGGGGTCGGGGGAGTGCGGGGCGATGCCGATGACGCCCGGGTGGCCCACCTCGCGGATGGCGGTGATCAGCCGGTCGCGCCCGTCCCTCTCCCACCGTGCCTCGTCCTCGCAGCGTGTCTCGAGGTAGGTCACGCCGCCGAGGCCGGCCTCGGCGGCCGAGGAAGCGGCGTCCAGGTCGCCCGCCACGCCCGCGACCGCAGTGACGCCGTGGACGGCAGACCGGGCCGGAGTCCGGTCGAGCCGGAGGTGGGCGTCGACCAGCCCCGGCACGATCATCCCGGGCCAGCGGAACGGGGTGAGGTCGGGGTAGGCGGCCTCGATCTCCCGGCGCGGGCCGACCCGGATCACCCGGTCGCCCCGGACGGCGACGGCGCCGTCCACGACGGGCGGCTCGCAGACGGGGAGGACGAGGGGCGCGGTGTGCACGACGACCGGCGAGAGCGCACGCGCGCCGATGGCGTGGCCCGCGCGCGTGGGCATAGACACTCCTGTCTTTTTGTCCCTTTTGGAGAGATTAAGGGCAGCAACCTGTCGATCTCAAATGTCGCACCGGCGGGCCGCGCCGTGGTGTGTTTTCCTACACCTGACAGATGACCTTCCTACAGAAGATGATTGATCGCTGCTAAAACGATCTATAGCGTCATTTGTCGTGACTCGACCCCCCAGGTTACTGAAAGCACTGATCGCAGCGGTGGTGCTGGTCCCGATCGGCAT
>NZ_NGFP01000088.1 GCF_002149035.1 Streptosporangium minutum | reverse complement strand
CTTACCGGTAGCAGCGACACGCCCCGTCGCATTTGGAGCGCCCTCACCCCGAATCTGCGCAGCGCGTACCCACAACCGCAGCGTCTCGCGGCTGATCCCCAGGTCCCTCGCGATCGACGTGATCGTCCGGTCCGGCCTGGACAAGACCAACGCGACCGCGTCGGCCTTGAACTCGGGCGGGTAGTTCTTCATCACCATCAGTGACATCTCTTCCCCTGGACCTCAAGATCCAGTCTCCAAGGTGTCCACATTCAAGGGGGAACGCCCCAGCTCGTCCGCACGGGCACTCAGGAAGAACCTGATCAACGAGCCGCCACCGAACCGAGCAAACCGGGGCCCCTGTACGTCTGCTCTGGGCAAGACATGATCGAATCGTCGTGCAATGATCATTGGGCTTGTAGCGAGAAGCCGTAGTGGCGCCGCAAGTGGGAGGCCTTGCCGCAGCAGGAGCAGCAGGAATGGTCATGGGCTGCAAAATCACTGCGGGCTTCGCGGCGTAAGACTGCGACAGGGGAAAACCGGTACAGCGGGTGGGATTACCGTCACCCTAAGCCGAGAACTTCGACCTCGTGACCGCAAAGGCCGCCCCAGCGCAGGGTGGCGGCACGAGAAGAGGGACTCGACCATGCCCAAATACCTGATTCAGGCGACCTACACCGCAGATGGCCTCAAAGGAGTGTTGCAAGATGGCGGCACCGGACGCCGGCAAGCGGTGGAGCGCATGACGGAAAGCGTCGGCGGCCGGGTCGAGCAGATGTATTTCGCGTTCGGCGAGACAGACACGTATGTGATCGTCGACCTGCCGAGCAATGCGGCTTCGGCCGCTGTGGGTCTCACGATATCGGCGTCTGGGGCGGTACGGACGAAGACGGCTGTCCTGCTGACGCCAGAGGAGATCGACGATGCCGCGCGGATGGAGGTGGCATACCGGGCTCCTGGCGCGTGACAGCCGGGTGATTGCGGGGAGCGGACACCAGCAGGCCAGGTCCTTGCCAGTGAGATCGCACCGGATCGAGTCTCTGCTTGGGTAACCGGATAACCCGGCGCCGTATGCGACTGCGGCCCGGAAGCCGGTGACTGCGTGTCGGCGGCGGACAGCCACAGATCGGACGGCCGGCTCACCCCTTCCGGTCATGGACGATGGGCGGTAGTCGCTCCGTCGGCACAGGGTTGCCCCACTCGTCAGCGGGTCAGCGCACTGTCAGGCCGATAAGCAGCAACCCACTTCTAGTCCGGTGACCGCAGGTGAACCCTGCAAGGCTAATGACCGCTTTGACCCGGCCGGCAGAAAGAGAGCACTGGTGAGTCGTGCAACGCCGGCGAACTATGCCTGGTTCATCGAGGAGTACGAGAAGGACAGCGACCTGATCGGGGTGACGTTCGTGCAGGGCCTGTCTCCCGAGGAGGCGCTGCACCGGATCGGCGCCACCCCCGGTGACGTCTCCCGCGAATGAGGCATCGCTGCCTACGCGGCAGACGGAGGAGCGGTCCTGATCCAACTACCACTGCCAGGCTCTCCCGGAGGCGCTCTCCCAGGGGACGGAGACGGCCAGACTCATCACCGGCATCGCCATGGACGAGCACTTCGTCTACTCGGTCGACGGAGTGGTGACCACACGGAGTCCTTGCCGAGTTCGGCGCGGCGGTCGTTGAGCGGGCTTTCCAGCGCGCAGGCTTTGGCGAACAGTTCGGGTTCGTCGCGGCGCTGGTCGGCCCAGGCGTTCAGCCGGTGAAACGGGCACGTCATTGCGAATATCCGGTAACGGTGCCGGCCGGTGAGCGGAGATCTGATGGTGCTCGGGTCGGTTGAGACAGGTGTCGGCTCTGTAGCGGGACAGGCCTCTGGCAGGCTGATGATGTGACAGGGAGTGCATCGGAACCTGGTGACCGGTTCCGAGATCGGCGCGAACGGAAGTACGGGTACGACTTCATCGACGAGGTGTTGGTGCGCTGTCCTCGGTGCGATGGATGCGCTGTCGTCTTGGCGCATCCGGGGACGCTTGAGGACGGCGAAACGGCTTCCATCGAGGCCATGAACTTCCGTCGCCGCTTGCGCTGTGGGGAGTGTGGCTACTTCAAGGACGAGACAGTCAGTTCCGCTGTCGTCGGCGGTCCTGTTGATCCCTTCTTTCAGAAGCCGGTGTGGTTGCAGGCGAGTTGCTGCGGACATGTGCTGTGGGCCTATGACGTCCGGCATCTCAATCTGTTGGAGGCCTATGTGGCAGCGAAGCTGCGCGAACGTGGAGACCTTACGGCCGGGGCTCCGGCAAGTCTGGTAGAGCGCTTGCCCACGTGGCTCAAGACCGCCAAGAACCGCGCCGAGGTGTTGCGGACGATTGGGCGCTTGCGCTTGACGCTGCCCGCTGACGGATAGCGGGGTCACGAGCCGTCCTCCCCGTCTGGTTGGCTTCTGGGAATGCGCAGGCTCTCTCCCAAGGCCGTGAGGGAGACGAAGACGCTGTTGCCGCCGAACTCGTTCGGGGTGGGTCCGGCCGGGGTCGGGTGTTGGCGAGGCGTTCGGCGAGGGCCGCGCCTGCGTCGCGGTCTCCTTCGAGAGCTTCGCGTTCATCGTCGGTGAGGTCGAGTTGCTCAAGCATCTGATCGATGCCGTCCTTGACGGCCAAGAGCTGCCCTGCGTTCGACTGTTTGAGCAGGTAGAACGGGCAGCGGGCGCAGACGAGCCGGTGCGGGCATTTGGCGAAGAAGTCGTAGCTGCACAGTAGTCGTCGCCCAGGTCGTAGTACTTCCATGGTTGTCCGGTCGCGGCGGCGCCGGTGAGGATGCTGTCGCGGTCGATGAGGACCTCGATGGTGCGGACGTTGCGGGCGATGTAGTCGGCCTTGCGGTAGGCGGCGGTGAGGGTGCGTTGGAGGATCTTGGCGTAGTAGCGGGTGCTGGCCGCGTGCTTATGGCCGAGCCACTGCTGGAGATCGGCGAGAGTTAGCGGTTCGCGGGCGTTGAGGAGCTGGGTGGCGATCGTCGTGCGGGCGCGATGGCTGGTCAAAGCGCCGCGAGAGTCACTTTCCGGGATTTGAGGCGCCTAGCAGATTCCGGACAGTCGGCTACATAAGCTGACAGAAGTTTGGAAGAGGTAGGTAGGTACGTGACGAGGCGTCGCAGGCAGTTCTCGCCCGAGGTCAAGGAAGAAGCCGTCCGCATGGTGCTGGAGGCGATCGCACGGTCGCGGCGGTGGCCCGAGAGTTCGGCATCAACGCCAGCACCTTGGGCAGCTGGGTGACTGGGCATCGGGTCGTGCACGGCCAAGACGAGCAGCCGGTCTCCGGGCCGGAGCGGGCCCGGATCCGGGAGCTGGCGCGAGAAAACGCCGAGCTGCGCGAGAAACCGGCGTTCCTGAAAAAGCGGCCGCCTTCTTCGCGGCCGAGAGTCGATGACGCTCGCCAAGTACGAGCTGATCGATGCGGAGAAGGCCCACCCCGCCATCGTCAAGATGCGCACCTGGTTGAACGTGTCCCGCTCGGGCTACTACGACTCGGGCTACTACGAATGGCGCGAGCGGCCGACCTCGGCCACCGCACAAAGCCGCGCGCTGCTCACCCAGCCGGCCGCCGAGGTTTTCGCCGAGTCGCACGAAACCTATGTCCATCGGCGGGTCCACGCCGCCCTGCTGCGCCGGGGCGAGCTGCCCGGCCGAACTAGTCCGCGCGTTGATGTGCGAGCAGGGCCTGTCCCCGGCCCAGACGCGGGCGTTTCGGCCCACCACCACCGCGCAAGGCGACTTTCACGGCATCCCCGACCTACCCGGCCGCGACTTCACCGCCGAACGGCCGGGCACCAAGCTGGTCGGCGACATCACCTATATCCCCACCTGGGAAGGTTTCCTCTATCTGGCCACCGTCGTCGACTGTCACAGCAAGGCGGCCCTCGGCTGGGCGAGGGCCGACCATTACCGCACCGAGCCGATCAAGGGCGCGTTCCGGACGGCGGCCGGCACCGGCCTGATCGAGCCCGGTGCCGTCTTCCACTCCGACCGCGGCTCGAACTACACCTCCGATGAGTTCGGCCGCTTGCTGACCGGCCTGGGCATCCGCCGCCCGGCCGGCCGCACCGATGTCTGCTACGACAACGCGATGGCCGAGTCGTTCTTCAACGCGATCAAGAACGAATGGTTCCATCGCTTCGTGTTCGCCACCCGCGCCAAGGCGAAAAAGCAGGTCATCCGCTATATCGAAGGGTTCTTCAACCTGCGGCGCCCGCACTCTGCGCTCGGCTACCGGCCGCCCCTCGAAGTGCTCAACGAGTCCCTTCCGTCCCGACCAGCCGCATAGGCTACGCCCGTAAGATGGCTGTCCGGAATCTCCGTGGCCCCTCACTACGGTTCGAGGGTATTGCCAGCTGGTCAGTCGTCGCATCGTTGTGGGAGATTAATCGAGTGAGCCCCGTAGATCCGAAGTCCTGGTTTGACCATCTTTCTCTGTCGCAACAGATCATCACAATTATTGCGTCGTTGGTCGGCCTCACAGGAGGAGTGACCCTTCTCCTTGTTGAGCCTCCTGCATGGCCCGCGGTCTTCTTGATCCTTGCCTTTGTCCTCTTCAGCGCGGCAATCCTTTACAATATCCCACGCATCCGAGCGTGGGTTGGTAGCGGATACCAGCTTTATGCGGGCTTCTTTCTGGTGTTCAAATCAGTGTCCGGTGAGTTTGAGACCACCTTCTTCCGCGTGGCTGGGCTGATTGTGGGCGTATCTCTGCTGGTGCACCTGGTCATTCGCGGGGTGATCATGCAGCGGCGGCGGAACTCGCACCGCACTATCCCGCAGCCCGACTGATCACTTGGGCTGTACCACCCTGGCAATCCCCTGAAACCGTAGAGACTTTTCTATGCGGCGATGAGCTGCTGACGTCTCGCCGTGGTGGCCGCTCGGGCAGCCATGATCCGCTGTTCGTAGACGATCGGTGGTAACCCGTCAGCGGCGCTGTGACGGCGGCGGGTGTTGTAGAAATCGGCGATCCAGGTGGCGATCCTCACCCGGGCCTCGGCCCGGGTGGCGAAACGATGCCGATGGACGAACTCGACCTTGAGCGTGGCATTGAACGACTCAGCCACCGCGTTGTCCAGCGCGCAACCGACCCGGCCCATCGACTGCACCACACCCCAGTAGCGGCAGGCAGCCTGGAAGCGGGCGGCGGTGTACTCGCTACCACGATCGGTATGGAAGATCACCCCGTCGACGTCGCCGTCACGGGTAACCGCGGCCATCTGCAACGAGGCGACCGCGAGTTCAGCGTCGTGATGCTCGGACATGGCATAGCCGAGCAGCCGACGGGAGAACAAATCCTCCACCGTGGCCAGATACAGCTTGCCCTCATCGGTGACGATCTCGGTGACATCACCGCACCACAGCACATCCGCAGCGACGGCGATGAACTGGCGGTGCACCAGGTCCGGTGCCGCCGGCCTCTTGCCCTGGCACGTCAACGATCGAGGTGTTCGCCGCATCCGGCCTGCCAGGCCAAGCTCAGCCATCCGCGCCGCGACCGTGTTGGCCGAGACCCGCCAGCCGCGCTCGCGCAGGTCGCCAGTGATGCGCGGGGACCCGTAGGTGGCGCCGGAGGCCTCGAACGCGGCAGCGATCGCCGTATCCAGATCCTCGCGCCGTTGCCGGCGAGGTCCCGGCCGGTGATCTCGCCATTTGTAAAACCAGGACTGCGAGACCTCCAGGATCCGGCAGGCCACCGCGTGAGGAACGCCATGCTCGGTCTTCTGGGAGGCGATGAAGGCCGCCACGCTCACCGGCCCGTCGCCTCCTTCACCCACAAGACCACCGAGCGCTTGAGGACTGTGAGGATGGATGACGTGCCGCCTGGCGCCGGGGTCTGACCCAGTTTGAGACTGGCTGCGATGCCTTCGTGATGACCTGTCGCCCTGGCGCCGGCGGTGCTGCCGTATCGGGTGGGGATGTGTCCCCATAGGGGCCTTGCCATGCACCGTCACAGTCCTGACCACCCCGCCTGATCGGCATCCATCACCACCGTGCCCTCAGGAGAGCCCCGTGACCGTTGCCACCGCCGAGCCCGCCGCATCCGATGTCCCCCCTCAGGACGAGGAGATCATCCTCGGCGTGGATACCCATACCGGCGCCCACGTCGCCGCTGTGATCACCGTCCTGGGCGTCCTGCTCGGCACTCGCGCCTTTGCGGCCACCGCCCGCGGCTACGCCGAGCTGCTGGACTGGAGCCGCAGCCACGGGCGGCTGCACCGCGCCGGCGTGGAGGGCACCAGCTCCCACGGCACCGCCCTGACCCGCTACCTGCGCCGTCACCAGGTACGGGTGATCGAGGTCAACCGGCCCGACCGGGCCACCCGCCGCCAGCGCGGCAAGACCGACGCCATCGACGCCGAAAACGCCGCTCGAGCGGTCCTTTCAGGACGGACCACGGCCGTGGCCAAGTCCGGCGACGGGTCGGTGGAGATGCTGCGCATATTCAAGATCGCGAAAGAATCGGCGATCAAAGCCCGCACCCAGGCCATCAACCAGCTGCGAGCCATCTTGGTCCGCGCCGACCCGCAGCTACGCGAATCCCTGACCGGGCTCGGCCCTGCCACGCTCATGCGCCGCTGCGCCGACCTGCCCGAATCCGAAGCGGACGACATTCACACCGCCGCCACCTGCGTGCTGCGCACCCTCGCCCGCCGCATCCTGACGCTCACCGAGGAGATCCGCTCCCACCAGCGGCGCATGACCGCAATCGTCGCAGACTGCGCCCCAGGGCTGCTGGAGCGGCACGGGATCGGCCCGGACACCGCCGCCGCCCTACTGATCGCCGCAGGCGATAACCCCGACCGGCTAACCAGCGAGGCCGCCTTCGCCGCCCTATGCGGAGTCAACCCGATCGAGGCCTCCTCCGGCAAAACCACCCGCCACCGGCTCAACCGCGGCGGCGATCGGCGCGGCAACAGCGCGCTCTACATCATCGTCCTTACCCGTCTGAGCCGTGACCAGCGCACCCGCAACTACGCCGAACGCCGCACCACCGAAGGCAAATCCAAGAAAGAGATCATCCGCTGCCTCAAGCGCTACGTCGCTCGCGAGGTCTTCCCGATCATCGCAGCAGCCCTGTCACCAGCACCGCCTCCATCGACCGCCGCTTGACAACCATAGGGGCGTCATCACGCTCCATCTCCAGTTCAGCGCGTTCCTTGGCCCACTCAGCCCGCTGCCGGCGCAGCCGGACCAGCTCTTCGCGCTCGGACTCGGTCAGTTCCCCACCGGTGTCCTGCTCACGGGCCAGGCGGTCCATCTGCATCCAGTTGGCCAGCGTGCCCGCGTTGATCCCCAGGTCCTTGGCGACCGAGGCGATCGATTTCCTGGTCTCGTGCACGATACGCACCGCACCCGCACGAAACTCCGGATCGAAACTACGTCTGGTCTCTCCCACGATCCGACCTCCCCCTTAGGCCAGATCTCCACAGTACGAGGGGAGGGTCACCCTCACGATCGCCTGGCTCTGGCTGATCTCTGCCCAGGGCTGGGGCGATCGCCGATCCGGCGCTCCGTTCCCCAGCACCGACTCACCGAACACGGGAGAGGACGGCTGAGGACAGCACTGCAACGAGCACTGCAACAAAAGCACACAACGGCTCATGCCCACATCCGCCCAACACTGGTCAGAGCCGAGCTGAGAACTCCTGATCACGGCCCGGATGGCCCTGATAAGGAAGAGGCCCACGGACGGCGCGCCTGTCGCAGGGGTGTCGGTGGATCTGCTCATGGTGTAGTCCCCAGCCGGTTTCGTAAAGCCTGAGCATTGGGGCAGGTCTAAGATCAACTCATGCGAACCGGCTATAACGAGGCTTTGGCGATGCTCGGGTACGTGTTGGGCATGGCCGCCTCGTCCCTGCTCATCGAATGGGCACACAAGAGTGACCGGGAGTCACTCAGCGAAGTTCTACGCATGTGCTCCCTGTTGTTCGAGGTCGCATTTCTCTTCGGGTTGGTCCGGCTTCTCTTTTGTGGTTTGCGGTCGGGCGGTCGATTCCTCATGCGTCGGTGGCGGGCGACGGACTCGCAGGCCTCTCCCGGATCGCCGAGCCATTAGGGACGGTCGACAGCGGTCAGTCACGCTCACTCGCGGGGTGCCCATCACCCAGCTCATGGCCTGGACGGCCTGCGCTCGGACCGATTTGCAAGCAGGATGTCAACGGTTCCCCTGGATCGACCGGTCCGCGTGCCGAGGGTGCTGCCCTCGTCCCGCAGATCGTCGACCTTGATCCACCTGAGGAAGGTTGTGTCCCGTGTTCGGCGAGATCGTCGCGCGTTACGCAGAGTTGATCGACTTGATGACGTGGGAGAGTGTCGCTTACACGGTGACGATCCCCGACTACGGCGTTCTGACCGTCGAGGACGCGGTGTGCCGGCTTGGTTTCGATGCTGCCGCAATGCGCGCTCCAGGAGAGGCTCAGCCGGATGACCTCGCCATTCAACAGGTCGGTACGGGCATCGTCACGTGGTCGAACAACCCTTGCGACGACAGTAGGGAGGTGACGAATCGACTCGGCGGCGAAGGCTTCCGGCACTGGTATCTGGCCGGAGACATCGAAGGCAACACCACCATGTATGTGCGCTACGGCGACAGCGACGGGCAACTCGATTTCCCGGAGCCTGGTTGGACGCCTTTCACTGCCTGGACAGACCATCTCGGCCCGTTGGCTCCCTATGCAGGGACTTTCGCTGTTGTCTACGACACTTGGGAGGACGACCTCGAGATGTGCATTGAGGGCACGTGTCTGGCGGTGATCGAGCTGGAAAGCGGTGTCCGGCTGGACACGGGTTTATGGAATGGCTCGAAGACATATCTGCCGATGTCCAGGTGACTTTCGCCTGGCCTCCGCTCCCCCGTAACGTCTCATACGGACTTCACCCACGAACGGGTATTCGCCGGCATTCCGGGTTCGGTTTGAACGAGCTGGTTCAATTCCTCCTCGCACCCGTGAACCTGAGTCGGCGGATGCGGCGGTGAGTTCCTCGGCTCTGATCCGGTCGATGCATCGGAGCGCGCAACGCCATCTGAACAGCCGAATCATGCCCACCACCCACAAGACGATGCCGTAGACGAACGGTCCGGGAAAGACGGAGCCCACGATTTCCAGGAACGTGAGGAGGGACACAAGATGATCACAAGGTCCTGTCCGCCACCTCGAAGGCTCCTCCGGATGTGATCGCCATGGGTTGCAGTCCGGGTTGCGGTTCCCCGCCGCGCCAGTCCGTTCCAGAAGGATCGCCGACGGGCGTTGGTCCAGGTGGGACCGTCCTGAACGATGGCGCCCCGAGCTGCTGATGCGGTTTGGACAAGGACACTGGATCCGTGTCCGCTGCGTGCCCGTCAGGAGGGTGACTACGAGGGAATCACGGGACTTACGGACACGGCCAAACCGCCTTTGGCCTGGAGCGCAGCAGGCCAGAGGATTACGTACCGAGATCTTCCGAACCGGCTCATCCGATCATCGAAAAACCGAAAGACCGCCGCCCGGTAGGCAGACGAAGCGTAAATCGTCAGGACCGCGGGTGCTCCACGCCTCGTATTGAGAATCGGGCTTCACGTTCAGGTGCGTCCCGGCGTCGAAGACCAACCGCAGCGCACCAGAATTGAAGGCAACCGATGACACGATTGTCGCGCCGAAGAGAGCCAGGGCCGGTGCCACCTCCTGGCGCTCAGGGGTCAGATGGACCGGCTCTGCATCGGGAGCGCTCAGTGAGCCGCTGGTGAGCGTCGCTGTGGACTCGATGTTCACTTGGGCGTCACCGTCGAGGAGCAACGTCAACTGATAACTCACCCGTACTTGGACCACCTGCATCCCCCGGTAGGGCAGAAGCCAACGGTCCTCCAGCTCAGTCAGATCTGCCGGTGTGTTCACAGTGCCGTCTGAGCGCATGACCGCTTCCCGGATCAGCGGGTCGGGAGCCGCATGATCCCTCCTCCGGTGGTTTACCGAGATCACCATCCGAAGCGTCTCGTCGCCGTGCGGAAGCACATAGGCGAGAACTTTGTACTCCTGGCCATCCTCACCGGTGACGTTCTCCCAATCCTTGTCACCGTTCTTTTCCATCACGGCGAGCTCGCCGTAGCGCGCGACACGTCGCCACCGGTCCAGGTACTCCTCCGCGATCCCCGCCGCGACCTTCTCGTTCAGCTTCACCGGATCATCCTGCTGTTCGTGCCATCAGCGTGCCATCAGCCAGGGTGACGAGGGGTCAACCACGGTTACTCACGACCGGCCTGACGCCCAGGTCAGCCGCCCTACGAGGCGTGATCCATACACTTCCCGAGCTGACAGTACTGTGGCTGTACAGCCACAGACACAGCCATGAGAGCGAACGACGCCGGAACCCGGCGAACGTCCACGGACACCGCGCCCGCAGGCCAGAGCCTCAGAGCTCGATCGAATCGATTTCTTCTAATCCGTAGGTTCAGGGTTCGAGTCCCTGACCGCCCACCCGTAATGACCTGGGCAGACTCCCGGATCTCGTGATGGGATGCCTGCCGGGGTGCAGTTGTCAGCAGCGGGTTGGGGCCGGTGGGATCAGCACCGTCCGCTTTCCCTTGCCCTTCGGCTTCACGAACGCCCAGCCGCCAATGCCGCATCAGGCACGTGAATCAACAACGCCGCCTGTCAGGGGCCCGCTCAAGAAGTCCTGTGTCAGGACGACGCCGGTCAGCCGAGCCGCGAGCAGTAGAGCTCCATCTATCGTCGGGCGATGGGCGTTGACGTCCTCCTCGTCGTCTCGCCGGTGTTCGGGATCGAAGCCCGCCTCCATCATCGCGGCCACCAGACGATCCGGATCACTGCCGTACCGTCGTGCAGGGTGCATGTAGTTGAAATACGTCACCAACCCTCCATCAACGGCATACACGAAGTCGTTGGCATAGTGGTCGTGTCGTAAGACGGACACGGCCTCTGTCCCGGCCGACAGCGCCCGCAGGACATCAGGTTCTGTTGCCTGCCAGCCGTACGCCTCGATGAGCACGGTCCAGTCATCCAGACGCCCGGCAAGGACCATGTCCTCGAACAGTCCCTCATCCATCAACGTCTCGTAGGTCAGCGGCCGGATGCTCTCCTCCCTGGCGCCCATGCGCCGAAGTGCCTCAGCCTCATCGAGCCCCCTTACGAAGGTCAGACACCACAGATCGCCCAGCTCGTCTTCCTCGACCAGCCGAGCGATGTCCGCGTGAGTGGTCTCCACCTGCGACACTCCTCGTCTCTGCGCTCCTCAGGAACACCGTCAAGGTAACGATCAGAACCGAGAGGCGTGCCCTCCGCCTGCCCTACAGCTCACGACCTGCCCTACAGGTCACGGCGTTTGCCTCCGGCGGGGGCGGTCCGGCTCCAGATGATTCCCATCGGTCCGCCGGGTCACGCCTAAGCAAGCGATCATGGTGCCTACTCCTGCAAAGCGGAAGATCAGGCGTGATCGCCGTGCCATTAGCGTGCCGTCAAGGGCGGTGATCAGGGGGAATCACGGGGACTCGGTTCGTGGTTCTTGCCGTGGTCGGACGTGTTTCCCCAGGTGATCAGACCGATTTGCAAGCAGGATGCCATGCAAGGAAGCCCGCCGTTCCCGGGATGGGCCGACCGGGCGGTCTACGAGCCCACCCCGGCCAGGGAGGACCTGGCGTGTGGCTCTACCGCGGCCCGATCGACTGCTGACTGGCAACTTTGGTTGCCACCCGCCGCCGTCGTCGGCCTGTTTCGGGAATCCGCCTTCCCGCCACACGTTCGTCGGTAACCGCCGTTACCGCCTCTCGCCGGCGACCTGTTTCGGGACCCCTCCTTCCCGTCACAAGTCCGCCGGCAAGCCGATCCGGCCGAGCTGGTGGTCGAGGACCGCGGCCGCCTCCGCGACGCCCAGTTCCCCGACCAGCACGCCGTCGGCCAGGCCGCGCGCGAGCCCGAGAAGCACGTGGGCCTCGGCGCCGGCATCGACGCCGGGTTCCGAAGCGGTGGCGGCCACGAGCGCGGTGATCTCGCGATGGACCGCGTCGCCGCCTGCGCGGTACAGCCCGCGTACATCAGGGTCGGCGACGGCCCTGGCCAGAAACGCGTGTCCGGCGAGCAGGAGCACGGGATCGCGCGCGCCCAGTTCGACGACGGCGAGCAGCGTGCGCCGCAGCGTGTCGGCCGGGCTGTCGGCGTCCCGCAGCGCCGCGCGAACATGGCGCTCGATCTCCTGCCTGAGCAGGTGTGCGCTCGCGCGCAGCAGGTCGGCCTTCGCCGCGAAATAGTGCTGCACGAGCCCTTTGGAGACGCCGGCCTCCTGGGCGACCCGCCCGATGCTCACACTGGCCAGACCGTCCCGAGCGCACAGTCTGAGGGCGGCATGGGCGATCTCCGCCCGCCGCGCCGCGTGGTCCACCTGCTTCGGCACGGTCCGGCCTCCTCCTTTTGCGATACGAGTGTATCGTGATATTGATGCAATACGATCGTATTGTGAAAGGCGAACGGAGGATCCCGTACGTGAACGACTTCAACGGCTCCGTGGCACCCAACATCGGAGCCGCGTTCCGCCGGCGGCGGCTCGGCCACTTCCGCGATGCGCCCGCCTTCGCGCGCTACCGGAACGCCTACGACCGGGCCATGGCCGAGCTTCCCGAACCCGATCAGATCCAGGACGTGGCGACTCACTTCGGGACCGTCCGGGTCTATCGCTTCGGCGCCGGCGACGGCGTACCGCTTCTCCTGCTGCCAGGACGCACCGCGTCCACCCCGTTGTGGGAGTCGAACCTGGTCGGCCTCACCGCCCATCGGCCGGTTTACACGGTCGACCTGCTCGGCGAGCCTGGCCTCTCGGTACAGACCCGGGCGTTCGCGAGCGCGGCCGACCAGGCCGACTGGCTGGCGGAGCTGCTGGCCCGGCTCGGCCATGACCGGGTGCACCTCGTCGGAGTGTCCATTGGCGGATGGAGCGCTTTCCACCTCGCCCTGCGCGTCCCAGAGAAGATCGCCTCAGTGAGCCTGCTCGATCCCGCCATCCTTTTCGGCCGGATCACCTGGAAGGTCGTCGTCGTTTCGCTGGGCTCGGTGGTGCCGTTCTTCCCCGAGTCGTGGCGCCGGAGGCTGCTGAGCTGGATCTCCGGCGGAGCCGACGCCTCCGATGACGAACCCGTCGCCAACCTGATATCGGCCGGGATGCGGGACTTCACCGCCTTCCTGCCGCCGCCGACGTACCCCACGGACGATGAGGTGGCCGGGGTCGACGTGCCGGTGCTCGCCCTGATCGCCGGGCGCAGCATCATCCACGATCCACGCAAGGCCGCCCTGCGTGCCCGCCGCCTGCTCGCCCGTGGCGTCGTCGAGCTGTGGCCGGACGCCTCCCACGCCATCAACGGCGAGTTCCCCGAGCGCGTCAACGCCCGGGTCCTCGCCTTTGTCGACGAGATCGACCGCACCGGGCAGGACGCTTGGCGCGGAACGGTGCCGCCGCGCCGGGTGCTCATCCACATGATCGAGGAGTACGCCCGGCACAACGGCCACGCTGACCTGCTCCGCGAGCGCACCGACGGAACGGCGGGCCTGTGAGGGTCCCCGTACCGCGTCGGGTCCACGCGGTACGGGCGTGTGCGGTTCGGCATCCCGCGCCGTCGCCGGCCAGGACCGCGTGGGCGACCTCGGCGAGCGGCTGCCTGGCCGGCGGGCATGAGGGCAGAAGCAGCCGGACCAGACCTTGATGCGTACGGTCACGACGAGCTCCCTTCAGCGGGCGAGCCAGGCGCGGAACGGCTCCTGTGCGCCTTCGACGGGCAGGTGCAGCGGGGACAGCCGCCACTGTTCGACGGGGACGGCGAACAGGTCGTAGGAGGAGGCGTAGTCGAATCCGGCAGCCGCGGCGGCGTGCCGGTCGGCGGCGAAGACGATCCGGCTGATGCCGGACCACAGGGCGGTCACGTAGCAGAGCGGGCAGGGCTCGCCCGAGGCGAGCAGCGTGGCGGCGGCGAGGGCGTAGGTGCCGTGTTCGCGGGCCGCCTCGCGCAGGGCGACGATCTCGGCGTGCGCGGTCGGGTCGCGGTGCGCCCGGACCCGGTTGATGCCTGTGCCGAGTACGGTTCCGGTGTCGTCCACGACGAGCCCGGCGAAGGGGATGCCGCCGGCGTGGACCTCGGCGGTGGCCAGGGCGAGGGTCTGGGTCAGGCGCTCGGTGAGCCATGGCGGCTCGGTGGCGTTCGGCATCGCGGCTCAGATCCCTGCGGCGATCTTGAGGAGGACGACGCCGCCGATGATCGCGGCGAACGAGCCGAGCTTGGCCGGGGTGATCTTCTCCTTGTAGATGAGGGCGCCGAGGATGACGGTGCCGATGGAGCCGACGCCGGTCCAGATGGTGTAGCCGACGCCGACGTCCAGCGTCTTGAGCGCCAGGCTCAGGGTGTAGATGCCGCCGGCGGCCGACAGCAGGGTGAAGACCGACGGCCACAGGCGGGTGAAGCCTTGGGTGGCGTTGGTGCCGAGGGCGAAGCCGATCTCGAAGACGATCGCGACGGAGAGGTAGATCCAGGCCATGATGGGGTTTCCTTCAGGTGTGGGGTGGCGGGGCGGGGTGGTCAGGCGGCGGAGGGGTTGTCGGCGGTCGGGCGGTCGGAGAGTTTGAGGCCCAGGACACCGCCGATGATCAGGACGAAGGCCAGGATCTTCCAGAGGGTGAACTCCTCACCGAAGATCAGGGCGCCGAGCACGACGGTGCCGACCGAGCCGATGCCGGTCCAGATGGTGTAGCCGACGCCGACGTCCAGGGTTTTGAGCGCCAGGCTGAGGAAGAAGATGCCGGCGGCTGCCGCGGCGGCTGTGAGCAGGGACGGGCCCAGCTGGGTGAAGCCTTCGGTGGCGTTGGTGGCCAGGGCGAAGACGACTTCGAAGACGGCTGCGATGAGCAGGTAGATCCAGGCCATGAGGGATGCTCCTATATGCATGTACGTGCAAGTTCCTGACGGGACAGAATGTTGCATGTACATGTATGCTTCTGTCAAGCCGGTCCTGGGAAGGACCGGGAAGGTCCTACGGACGAAGAGGTGTCATGACTCCCACCGCCCCCGCCCCGGCCGCCGCGCCGCCCGGCTCGGACCTCGCCGCGACCTGGCAGCACATCCTGCTGCTGCACGCCCGCGTGGAGCACAAACTCGCCGCCGCGTTGCAGCGGCGGCACGGCATCGGCCTGTCGGAGTTCCGCGCGCTGGGCCATCTGGCCGCCTCCCCCACCTCCGAGCTGCGCATGCAGGAGCTGGCCGACAAGGTCGGGCTCAACCAGAGCTCGGTGACCCGCCTGGTCGCCCGACTGAACGCGGCGGACTTCGCCGTCCGGGATCTGTGCCCGGACGACAAGCGGGGGGTCTACACGGTCATCACCGAGACAGGCCGGGCCAGACACGCCGAGGCGAGCCGGACCTACGAGGACACGCTGAGCAGCGCCTTGCACGAGGCGGGACAGGCGGACCCGCACCTCGCTGCCGCCCTCACGACACTGTGCCTACAGGTGAGCGTCTCGCAACCCGGACCGGACCAGAGGGCGGGACAACCGCGATAGCCCGGATCCGAAGATCACAATTACTCTGCCTGCGGCCCGCGGGTCCGCATGCGCCGTTGGTCGACCCGGCCAGAGAAGTCCCTGCTGCTCGTAGTAGCGCAGCAGCCGCTCATGGACTCCCGTACGACACGACAGTTCCCCGATGCGCATCGGGCCTCCGATTTGACTCTGACATGGGCGTCAGAGCTTAGCCTTCCGCGATGAAACGGACAGTTCTCACTCTGGCGTGCCTGTGCCTCAGCGTCTTCGTCGTCGGCACCGCCGAGTTCCTGGTCGCGGGGCTCCTACCGCAGATCAGCGCCGACCTGCGGGTTTCCGTCCCGGTGGCCGGGCAGGCGGTGACGGCCTACGCGCTCGGCGCGGTGGTCGCCGGCCCCTGCTGCCGTTCCTGCAGCGTCCTCAGCGGGACGAGTCGGAACTCGACGCGGCCCAGGACCGAGCCGGATCTGCCCTGGCGGAGGCGATGGGCACGCGGGAACGGCGCGCCGGCGCGGACCCGGTGGCTCCCGCTGCTCCGCTGCCGTCGCGCGTCGGTCCGGCTGTGACGTGTCGCCAGGTCAGATGGATCCGCACAGCCTCTTGAGCTCCGCGACGTCTGTATTGATATCCGCGATCACCTGGTTGGGATCACCGCCGGTCATGCCGGTCAAGCGGAAGTTCAGTTCCTGGAATTCGGCGACCAGTCGACTGATCTTCGCCCCCACCACTCCTTGCGCGTCGAGGACTGCGCCCATCAGGTCGGTGTATGCCTGGTGAGCCGCGGCTGCCTGACTGCTGCGGATGGTCCCGGCGTTCCGGTGGTATGCGGTCAGCGCCGCGGCCGCCTCGTCGCAGCCGCCGGGCCGGACCGCCGACAGCAGTGGGGAGGGAACCGGTACCACTTCCGTGGGGCTTGGCATCGGCGGCTGGGGCGTGCTGGGCTCAGGCGATGGACTCGGGGTCGGCGGCATCAAGTAGGCGATCAGCGCGACCACGGCGGCAATCGCACCCGCCAGAGCGCTCACTGCCGTCCAGTTCAGGCGCGAGCCTGCTCCTCCTCCGCCCGCCGCCGGCGGCTGCGCTGATCCGTTCTCCGTCATGTCCTCATCGTGGCCGAGCCGCCGAGCCCGGTCCAGAATGCCTCCTGTTGATCTTCTTGAACCGAACTCGCCGGTAAAGGCGGGGGCGGTGAAGCGGCTTCGGCGGCTGGAAAAGGGCGGCGGGAAGAGGGCGGTGGGAAGAGGGCGGTGGGAGAAACAGCGACGCCCTGTAAAGCCGTCGCTGGTGGGCGCGTGCTCGTTGCGTGCCCGATGGGGCGGTGATCAAGGGAGGGTGGCGGGGACTCATGGGCAGGGCCGTACGGCCTCTGACCAGAGGCGGAGCACGTCAGTGGACCATGAGCCGACATCTGCCGAACTGGTGGCCATGACCTGGGTGCATGTCCCCTCGTAGAGGATGATCGTATGGAGCACGCTGAGATTGTCATCGGCCGGGACAAGCAGCTCGATCACGTGCTGATCCGGGTTCTCGGTCGTATGCATCCTGGCTGTACCGATTTCTGGGATGGGAACTGGCTGACCTCGCCGATCCATGTGCAGGTCGGAGGGTTCAGGGCCAGGATCGATGCAGGACTCCGGGTTGAGGAACTACGTGACTTCCGAGTGGCTTTGGAGCGCGTCCACGCGGACGTCAAGGGAAGTGCCGCCCTGTCCTCCCTTGAGCATTGGATAGAGCTCACCGTCGAATGTCATCGCACAGGCTCATTGTCGATCTCCGGTACCGTGGCCGACGCCCCCGGGCAGTGGAACACCCTTAACTTCGTGATCGAAGGCCTGGACCAGACAGACATCCCGCCGCTGGTGGACGCGCTCGTTGCCGCAGAGGAGCGATTCCCCGTCCTGGGACGCGGATAAGCGTTTCCTGGGAGCCGGCCAGTTGGACGATCATGAACCGAGGCGGACGGATCTGAACGGCCGGATCACCGGTAACCGGCGCGGCGAACTGATCCGGACGCCTGCGGACATCGTTCGGGGACCTACGGATTGCAAGGCGAGGTGTGCCGCTCGATCCAGGAGCGAAGCCGTTGGAGGGTTCCGGTCAGGTGGGTGCGGTCAATCCCCGTAGCAGTGCAACATCAGATCGGGCTCTGTACGCCAATTCAGCAGCAGCTTCCGCATGGCCGCCACCAACTCGCCCTGTACGTCATCGCCGGCGACTGCCTCCAGACGATCGACGTCAGCTTCAAGCGGGGGTAGGTCGCGGCGATCGAGAACGGTGTCCGCCCACGGGTCGAGCTGCCCGAGAATCGGTAGCCTGGTGCCCCCGGCACTGTTCACCAGCGACAGTAGCTTCTCCACCTCCACGTCCAGCAGCCAACCTCGCTGCTGCGCGATCTCCCACTCCTCGGCGTCGGCACGGCGGTGCTCACGGCGCTGGGCCCGGGTAGCCCGACGCAGGCTCTTCGGATGCGCCTGTGGAGGACGCAACACCAACAGCAGACCCATGCCAATGACGGTACTCGCAAGATCCGGCACATGCTCGAAATGATCTACTAGAGGGATCGCCGCTGATGGATGAGTTTCAGGCCACGATGGAGGAGCTCGCCAAGGAGCACAACCGGCAGGCCGCCGAGCTGCGTGACGTCTACGGCAAGCTCAGCGAGCTGACGGCGACCACGCCGTCGGAAGACCGCAGTCGGAAGACTGTAGTCGGAAGACCGGATGGTGGCCGTGACGGTCGGCTCGCAGGGGCAGGTGCAGGGCATCCAGCTTGACCCCCGGGTCTACCGGAAGCTGTCGCCGTCGGAGCTGTGGCGGTCGGAGCTGTCGCGGTCGCCCCTGGAACAGATCGGTGTGGGGGCGGCCGAGGTCTCGGCGGAGACACAGCGGCTCGTGGGCCCCCTCGTGCCGGAGGGCCTGCCGTACGAGGAGATCTTCGGGGAGGGGGCGAGTTTCGAGTCGTCCCTGCCCCAGCCTTCGAAACTGCCGTCGGAGGAGCGTGGATGATGGCCGGTCCGGCGCGACCCGAGGTCAGCCCTCGGCGGGGACGACCTTGACGTAACCGTTGCTCCAGAAGGTGAGGCCCTCGAACGCCTCCTGCGGGCTTGCCCGCCTGCTGCTCGCCATAGTGTCGATCATGTCCTGGATGTCGGGCGAGCTACCCGTCAACTCGCCCGCCTCGGTCAGCTCGATCGTTCCTAAGACCCTGTCGGTGTCTACCGCCACGACTTCCAGCACCCGTCTCGTCATAGTCGAAGCATCCGTTCCGTGGCCGGCGTTGATCTCTGGGGTTGCGATCCGGATCACTCCTCCGAGGCGAGAGGGCTTCTCTCGGGGCGTGTGATCACCTTAGGCATCACCCGTGCGGGCATCGGCATCCTTGGCTCCGTCCCGACCGCGTTCCTCTCGATCATATCGAGCTGGGAGAGCATGGTGTGGTACCAGTCCAATCGTCCCCGTCGTTCGAACTCCCTTTTCATCCTGGGATCTTTGAGCACCCGCGTGATGCCCTGGACGTCCTCCGGGCTGAGCGGGTTGGGCCTCCCGACGTAGATCTGGTGGGCGCCGTCGGGTGTGAGCTCACCACGGACGAACTGGGTTCCGAATTCCCCTTTGGGAGCCCAAATTCTGGGGTCTTCGAACGAGAGGTTGTGGTCGATCCCGATGACCCCCAGCCTCTGGCCGGTGGGCGATCTCAGTTCCGGGTCAGAACTCAGAAACCAGTTGAAGGAGTGACGATCAGGGTTGGTGATCAGCACGTCGAGCAGACTGATGCGCATGCCGCTCCGCGTCAACTCGGGTCTCGTCGGCACCTCTTCCGCTGGTAACGCCGCTCTGTGCTGTCCCTCCTTGAACTCCTGATAGACGACTCTGTCGTCGGCCCGGTAAACCCCGGGGACGTCGGCCCCCAAGGATTTCCCCACTATCGCAGCCAGCACCTCGGCGTCTGCCTCTCGCGAGATCGCCAGGACCTTTCGGATCATGTGGGAGCCGTCGTTGAACGTCCATTTCTCTACCAGCACGGACCAGGTCGGCCTTACGCCGTCCACCCCCCCGGTTTTGCCGCCCAGCAGTACGGGCTCTCCGGCGATGCCGGAATGGATTCCACGGTCCAGCCACGGCGGTATGCGGGGCTCTCGCTCCCTTGCCGTTGTCAATTCGGCGAGCAGCTCCGCCACCCGGGGTGACGCGGGACCGTCCCCATCGGGGTGAGGGTCATCCGCCCCTCTCGGAGCGGAGGCGTCGTCTGCCATCTCTTTGGGGGTGGGGTGCGCGGAGGCGTCGTCTTCCCGAGGGCGCAGGCCTGCTGTCTTGTCGTCTTCCCGAGGGCGCAGGCCTGCTGTCTTGTCGTCTTCCCGAGGGCGCAGATCTGCTGTCTTGTCGTCTTCCCGAGGGCGCAGATCTGCTGTCTTGTCGTCTTCCCGAGGGCGCAGGCCTGCTGTCTTGTCGTCTTCCCGGGGTCGCAGCTGTGCTGTCTTGTCGTCCGGAGGCACACCGCGACCTGAATCCGAGGATCGGGGAGGGTCCGCAGGGGGAGGCGCCCCGTCCCCGGGCCCCCGTGGCGGGACGGCACCGGACGCGGCGGGATCGTGCGGGGCCGAACCGGTCTGTGACGCATCGCGGGACGCTGGGACGGGTGCCTCGTGTGGCTGCGCGGAGGTCGAGGGATCGTTGGCCAGGTGGGGGGCGTCCTTCGGCGGTCCGGAAGGCGAATCCGGGTTGAGCATCCGATCTATGTAACCCGGCGCAGGCCGCTCCCCGGTCAATGCGGGCGTGTCCGGACGGGCTCCAGCGGCCGCCGGCGCATCGGTGCGAGGGGCGGCCGTGTCCGGACGGGCCGCGACGAGGGTATCGGGGCGAGGGGCAGCAGGAGTGTCGGGACGTGCGGCGGGAGTGTCGGGACGTGCGGCGGGAGTGTCGGGGCGTGCGGCGGCGGGGGCGCCCGCTTGTGTGTCCGGGCGGGCGCGGGGAGCCGCCGGCGCCTGCGTGTCTCCGGGCGGGCGGGCAGGCACGCCCGTTCCGCTGTGGGTCGGCTGGCCCTGCGGAGGTCCGGGCCTGTCCCCGGCGATCACTTCTGAGCCGATGGGGGACGGCGTCGCCGGATCGGGGTGCGCGGTGTCGTGGAGGATGGAGGCGACGACCGTCGAGTCGGCCGCGTTGGGATGGGGCGGCGTCACCCTGGCGGAACCGTCTGGAGCCATGGCCGGATGGAGCCCGGCGGGCACCGGGTCGTTCCCGGTGAGGGCGATGGGCGGGGACGGGTCACCACCGGCGCCGTGGCGGCCGCCCGGGGCGGCGGGGTCTCCCATTTCCGGGAAGTGGCCGACCGGGCTGGACAGGCCGTTGACACCGTGACGGCCGGTCGGGGTGATGAGGTGGCCGTCGGCACCCCCCAGAAAGCCGGCGGTGGCGCTCTTGGCGAGCATCTCCCAGCTCAGCTGACCGTTCGCCGCCAGCATCGGCACGGCGGCGGTGGTGTTGGCCATCATGCTCTGCGTCGCCATGCCCCACGCCGAGTTGTCCAGGAAAGCGGCGGTCTTCTCCCTTCCCGTCATCGCCAGACGCTCCACCGTCTCGCTCGCCATGCGCGCGCCGCCCAGCTTGTTGATCACCACGCCCAATCCGGTGAACGTCAGTCCCGCCAGCGCGCCGCCGGCCAGTGACATGCCTGTCTTGAGCCAGTCCCAATCCTCCCGCCGCCCACTGGCCATCTGTATGGTCTGGATGAGCCCGTCCATCCCGACCATCACCCCGGTGAACAAGGCGATGTTGCGCAGCAGCCGCATGGCGATCTGCCGCACGGTCATCTGCGTCAGCCTGCACGCCATGGGGATCAGGCTCAGCGACCTCCCGAACGACGGTGCGGCCAGGGCGACGAAGTAGGTGATCTGCATTCCCAGCAGGATCAGGGACAGCAGAATCATGTATTTGGCGTACTCGATCTCCAGGCCCATCGCGTTGAGCTGTTCGCCTGCCCGCTCGCACCCCTGCTTCAGACGGCACAACGGGCGCGGGTCGACCGTGGTGAACGTCTTCCAATATTCCTTGAATGCGTCGGAGGCCGGCCCGTCCATGCATTTGCACACGTTGAGGCAGGCATCGTCGCCGTCCTCCATCAGGACCGCGATCGCCTCGGCAACCTCCCGGTAGGCGTCGGACAGCTGGAAACAGCGCTCCTCGTCACCCTCCGGCCAGTCCATTCCGACGATCCAGCCCACGTAAGGCCGCACGATGGCAGGGACCAGTGCTTCAAGGTGGCTGTCCATCTCAGGTCACGGCCTTATCGTGCTCTGCCTCTCGACCTCTTCATAGCGTGCCGCCATCACGTCGAGACCACGCTTGATGTCGTGTAACGCCTCGACGGACTCATCCAGCTTTTGGAGGATGGCCGTCATGAGCGGCACGTAGCCCTCCTCGAACTGCTTGCCGTACTGATCGTGGCCCCAGGGGGAACTCCCGGCGGCCAGTGCGGCCCTGAGTCGCCCCTTGGCGCCCTCGAGCGTCGTGCCCGCGGCGGTGAAGGCGGTGGCACGTTGCCGGAGCGCCTGTGGGTCCACTTCGTATCCGTCGTAGATCGCCATTCAGCTCTGTTCCGGTGCTCGTCCGGTCGATCGGGCGGCGGCCGTCTGTTCTCGTCCGCCGACGGCAGGGACGCCGTGACACCATTGGTCTTTCACGGTGCATCCTCCATGAGAGGCTTCGGCCGGGAACGGCGCCGCCGATCGATGACCATAATCTATGAAAGATCTGTCCGCGTCACCGTGGAACAGATCACGTTTTCAAATAAGCAAATCCTCGCGGAGAAGGCCGACTCCGCTTTCACCGCGGTCTCATCAGCCGGTTTCCGGACCGGCGAGGGCCGGAGGAATGCGGTCTGCGTCAGGCGCGCACTGCCGAAACATCGGCGATGAGGCGGAAGTCGGCAAGGAAAGCGCGTGTGTCTGCGGTTAAGGCTGTCAGCTGTTCTCCCGCCTCCAGCAGGTCACGACGGAGGTTTCCCAGCACGGCCGGCCAACGGTGTGCTCCTGCCCTGAGCGCGAGCCGTCAGGAGGTGGGTCTGATGCGTGAGTGCCGCGCCTGGAACCAGTCGGTGGCGATGTCGGTTTCTGTGATCCGTCCGATGAGCGCCAAGGCGGAGCTGATGCTCTCGTATTGTTCCACGCGATCGTCGAGGACGCCGTCATCGGTGATCTGGAAGCGCAGTCCGTCCATCAGGTGATCGAGCGCGTGCGGGTCGTCGCCGAACCGCTCCTCCGGCCAGGTCGGCTCGAAGGAGACGATCATGCGCCCGTCGCGGGCGTATTTGAAGTATTCCCTGCCTTGGATGTCCATGCTCAGGCTGAGGGCCTGACGACCGTCGTCGGTGATGGACAGCAGGAACGCGTCGTCGGAACGCGCCGGCACGATGCCGATCCAGCCGTTGACCTCGGCCACCCAGTCGGAGCCGTCGTCGATGTTGTGGTCGAGGATCTCGCTCAGGTAGCAGGGAGTGCGGGTGTCAGGGTCCAGGTGGAGGGTCGGAGCGAGGGTGTCGAGGTCCGCGCCCTTGATCCAGAGGGCGCTGAATCCCAGCGCCCACAGGTCCATCTCGGCATCGAGCCCCTCGGTGAAGATGGTCGAGACCAGAAGGTCGTGCAGGTAGGTCGGTGACCGCATGGCCGCCTCTCGAAGGAGGGGGTATCCCGCGGGACGCCCCGCACAGCGCGTCCGGACCGTGTCCGAGGAGATTACATCGTGATCATCTGGGCTCGCCGCAGCAGGCGTGAGCCTCACCCAGGCCGGTCAGCCGATCTCGGTGCGGGTAGGCGGCGGGGGTCGACATCATCGGCAAAATAGATCATGACACCTTCGGGGGGCATTCCGGTGGGAGATACCCAAGGAGTTCGGCGCCTGGCCGGCCGTCCGCAACCGCTTCCGGCGGTGCAGGGACGCCGGCGTCTTCGCTGCCCTTCTCCGGGCCGGCAAGGCGTCCGAACCTGTCGTGAGGGAAAGCGGCGGACCTGGGCGATGCCGCCGGGCCCGCTTGGAGAGGAGGCGCCAAGCCTCGTCCTCCGACGGCACCCGCAATGAATGTTTCACCAGAAGCCGCTACCGGACTTCCGACGGACGGACCCCGCCGCCTCGTCGAAGAGCTGCGAAACGCGCATCCCGGAGGGGCCCGATGCCCCGCTCCGGACGCCCTGTGGACACGCTCCCATATCCCAAGAGAGCGCTCTCTTCTATCCTTGTCCAATGGAACTAGCGGAGATCCGCACCTACCCCGTCAAGTCCACCAAAGGCATCCCCCGCCTATCCGCCCGAGTCCTCCCCTGGGGTCTGGAAGGCGACCGCCGCTGGGCCGTGGTGGACCCGCTGGGAGAAGCGATCTGGGTAGGCGAACACCCCCGGCTCCTCTCGGTTTCGGCCGTCGAAACCCCCGAAGGCGACCTCCGCCTGTCGGCGAAGGGCATGGACGGGCTCAAGGTCCCCCCGGCCACCGGCGACACGATCCCGGTAGGTTCCTCCGACCTCGACCGAGCCGACCTCGACCGAGCCGTCCTCGCCCACGCCGACGCCCATGAATGGTTCACCCGCCTGCTCGGCAAGCCCGCCCGCCTCATCTGGCTGGACGACCCCGGACGCCGGACCGTCACCGGGGAACCCGGCGGCCTCTGGGACGCCCCCCTCCACCTGGTCTCCAGGAGTTCGCTCCAGCGCCTGGACGACTGGATCGCCGAAGGCGCCATGGAACGCCAGGAGCACCCCCCGGCCCCCCTCGACGTCGCCCGCTTCCGGCCCAACGCCGTCATCGACGGCGCGGAACCCTTCGCGGAGGACGCCTGGACGTCGGTCCGCATCGGTGAGATCGACTTCCGCGTCTCGGAGTTGTGCGACCGCTGCGCCGCCACCATCTGGGACCCGGCCACGCAGGAACGCGGCAAGGAACCCCTGAGAACCCTGGCCGAACACCGCCGCTGGGACGGAAAGACCTGGTTCGGCATCCGCCTGGTGCCCAGGAATCTCGGCGAGCTGAGAGTCGGCGACGGAGTCCGGCCAGGCTAGCCGCGAGCGCGGCGGGCTCGGTGCGCGGCTTGGCGGCACGGGGTGCCGCAGTGGCGGGCGGGCCGGTGGCGGCCGTGGTGATGGGGCGCCGGCATACCGCCGGGACCGTCCGCGCCATGGACTGGACCCGCCAGCGCCTGGCCCCGAGCGCCGCGCGCGAACACCAACGTCACGTGGCGGACTACCGGCACGCCGCCCACCAGGCCGGTCTCACCGAATCCACACGAGCCGACCGGCGGGGTCGGCGAGGACCTGGACGTTCATGCCGTGGCGTCTGCGCTTGCCGGAGGAGTACGGCCGCTGGTCGGCGAGGCGGTCGACGGGGACGCTGTGCCGTCGAGGACGGCGCAGGCACTAGCGAATGGTCTGGATCCGCGCGGTCGCGGTCGCCACAGCCACCGTCCTGCCGTCGGGGCCGATGAGCTCACCGGCGAGAAAGCACACCTCCTTGCCGCGCTGCACGATCCGTCCGCGCCCCAGAAGCCGTCCGGGGCGGGCGGGCCGGAGGAACTGAACATGAAGATCGAGAGTCGGCGCGAACTGGTCCTCCGGCAACGTCGCGACCAGCGCCGGCCCCAAGGTGTCATCGAGCATCGCGGCCAGGAACCCGCCCTGGATCACACCGGCGGGGTTCACGAACTGATCACCCGCCTGAAACGCCACCTCGACAGTCCCCTGCTCCGGATCCACCCCAACCAGTTCCCAGCCCAAAGTCACCGCTGCAGGCGGCGGCGGGACCCGCCCCGCCTGCACATCCCAGAACAGCCCACGTCTTTCCGTGTCCATCGCCATGAGCCACATTGAACAAGCCGCCACCGACAACTTCGGGAGGCGGCTCCCCCGCGCCTGCGTTGCCCCACAAGATCGGCAGGCGGCCCACCGCCAACCACATCGGAGCCACGCGTCTATGCGGATTCGCCGCTCCGGCGAGTCAGCCGCCGTACGAGGCGCGAGACCGCCCATGCCTGGAGCCAGCCCGCGCCCATGAGAAGCAGGACGAGCACGATCGGATCCGTCAGCCCGATCGGCAGCAGGTCCCACGCCTGCCAGACCAACCAGCCGAGGGGGAACGTGAGGTACATGAGCGCCACCCCGGACAGCAGGATCGGATCCTGTACGGTCAGCAGGACCACGATCGAGTAGATGCCCAGAGCCAGCACCAGACCGGAGTAGGCGAGAGCAAGGCAGCCGACGGAACCGAGCTTGTGGGGCTTCGTCATTCCGGCTCCATGCTTCGACGTGGACAAGAGCGCCGAGTGTACTCACGTCTTGCAGAACCTGATGGAAGCCATGATCGGTGAGGCCGCCGCCCGCGGGCAGGCGGGCCTCGACCTGGTCGGCGTGGACTCCACGACGGCTCGCGCCCACCGTCACACCGCGGGGACGGCACTCGATCCGGCGCCGCCACAGGAGTCGGAGAAGGCGGCCGAGAGGGAAAAGGGATTCACGAAAAGGGACAAAAGCTCAAGGGGCGGAGCCGGGCGAGGACAGGCGAGGACAGGGAAGACAGACGTGCTGGACGCCGGCGGTCGAGGCGACGGCGCCGGGCTCTCCATGCGAGGCGCCATCCTATGGATCCGAAGCCTTGGCCCCTCCTGAAGATCCGGACTCAGAACAAGCCCTGACGCTCACGCTCGGCGCCTCGGGCCCCGGATCCTCGGTACTCTCGCCGGGGTTCCGGTCGCGAGGGGCGAGGGGTACGGCGTCGCCGCGATCCGCACCGGCATGGGCCAGGCGCTCGCCGTGGTCGTCGAGAACGTCACTGGAGGAGCAGCGTGAGCAGAGCGCAGATCTTCGCATCGCCGTACGAGGCGGTGAGCGTCGTCAAGGATGGCGACACCGTCCTGGTGGGCGGCTTCGGATTCGCCGGCATGCCGTTCGACCTGATAGACGCCTTGATCCGGCACGGCGCGGGCGGCCTCACCATCGTGTCCAACAACGCCGGCAACGGCGACGTGGGCCTGGCCGCCCTGCTGAAGGCCGGCCGGGTGCGGAAAGTCATGTGCTCCTTCCCCCGGCAGGCCGACTCCTACGTCTTCGACGACCTCTACCGCCGCGGGGAGATCGAGCTCGAGGTCGTCCCGCAGGGCAACCTCGCCGAGCGGATGCGGGCGGCCGGGGCGGGCATCGGGGCGTTCTACTGCCCGACAGGCGTCGGCACGCCGCTTGCCGAGGGCAAGGAGACCCGCACGATCGACGGGCGCGACTACGTCCTCGAGTACCCGATCAAGGGTGATGTCGCCCTGATCTCCGCTCACATCGCCGACACGACGGGCAACCTCGTCTACCGCAAGACCGCTCGGAACTTCGGCCCGGTGATGGCCACGGCCGCCACGACGACCGTCGTCCAGGTCTCGTCGATCGTGGACGCGGGGCAGATCGATCCGGAGGTCGTCGTCACCCCGAGCATCTACGTCGACCGCGTGGTCCGGGTCGAGCCGCGTCACTACACCGTGCAGGGAGCCCGCTGATGCCGCTCAATCCCGACCAGCTCGCGGCCCGGGTCGCGCAGGACATCGAGCCGGGCAGTTTCGTCAACCTCGGCATCGGTCAGCCCACCAAGGTCGCCGACCACCTTCCGGCCGAGATCGGCGTCGTCCTCCACACCGAGAACGGCATGCTGGGCATGGGCCCCGCGGCTGTCGGCGACGAGGCCGACCCCGACCTCACCAATGCCGGCAAGGTGCCCGTCACCGAGCTGCCCGGAGCCGCGTACTTCCACCACGCGGACTCCTTCGCCATGATGCGGGGCGGCCACCTCGACGTGTGCGTCATGGGCGCCTTCCAGGTCTCGGCGAGCGGTGACCTCGCCAACTGGGACACCGGCGCGCCCGGCGCGATCCCCGCCGTCGGCGGCGCGATGGATCTGGCGATCGGCGCCAAGCGGGTCTACGTGATGATGACGCTCTTCGCGAGGAACGGCAGCCCGAAACTCGTGCCCGCCTGCACCTACCCCCTCACGGGTGTCGGCTGTGTCAGCCGTGTCTACACCGACCACGCCGTATTCGAGATCACCCCCGATGGCGTCCGCGTGCTCGAGTCGTTCGGCACTTCCGTCGAGGAGCTCCGCGCCCGGCTGGAAGTCCCGCTCGCGGACGGCGTCCGCTGACCGCTCCCGTCCGCCGGTCACGAGGGGGCGCGATGCCCGCGAACGATCCCTCTGCGGCCCAGGTTCCCAGCCGTCCGCCGGTTCCGTCTGGTGCCCGTTCAGACGGAACCGGCGCGATCGGCCTCGATCGCGCCGGCGGATCCGGACCTGGGCGGCCGTCCCTTCACGACCCCCACGCTGTGGGCCGCGATCCAGTACCTGATGCCCGGTGAGGACGCCCCCGAGCACCGCCACACCCGGCACGCCTTCCTCAGGGAGTACCCCGACGGGCTGCGCGAGCGCGCGGTCCGAACGGTCTTCGAGACCGGGGCGCGTTTCCCCAGGTGGGCCTGGAGCTTTCGAAGGTTCGCGGAACGGTTTCGCGTCCTTCGAGGCAGGCGACGGGGTGGTCAGCGATGTCAGGGTGTGGCACCATGCGGTCTATGACGACCCGAAAGGCCGATGCCGCGTAGACGGCCGCGTGCCCTGCGCGCGCACCTGTGGGCGAACCGCCGACGCTACCGCCCAGCTCCCAGAGTTCCCGGCATCTCCGGCCGGACCCATGCGGCCATCGCACGGATCGAGTTCCAGCACCAGTACTTGGGATCCGGATCCGTTGCGGGAGCCCTCGCCGAATACCGGCGATTCCTCCGCCAGCCCGGCCGCTACCTCTACCTGCCTCTGCCGGCTTGCCCCTGCTGCGACCCGCTGGAAGCCCGGGACATCCTGGAATACGCCCTGCGGCGTCTCCGACGCTCAGCCAGGACAGAGCTTTCACGGACTGTGGCGAGGCTGGACGAGGAGTTCCACCGCCGCACGCTCCCCGACCCCCGGCCGCATCGCCACCCGGGACGCTTCGGCGGGTGGTGGTATCACCGCATCCACGAACGATGATCACCTCCGTGCATGGCGGAGGGTCCCGGCGTTAACCGGGACCCTCCGTTTCCACGGTGTTCCTACGGCGTCTCACGCGGCGAGCGCGTCCATGATGCGCTGGTCGCCCCCGTCGCCGTGCCCGTGCTCGCGCGGAACACTGGCTGCACGTCTTGCCCGTGCTCGCGCCGGACACCGGCCGCACGTCCGCGATGCGCTCCTCCACGCGCGGGGCAGCCCCGCGAGGCAGTGCTTCGCCGGGCTGCCGCTCACCATCGAGGCTAGTCGCCGACGCGGTTAGCCATCGGAGCCGCCGTTGCAGTACTGCTGGTCCCACCTTGCCGTCCTGTAGTCGTAGCAGTAGTAGCAGCCGTCATCTCTCCACTTGCACAGGTTGGGGTTGGAGGTGAGGGTGCCGTGCTGGGCCGACGCGCATGCGCCTGGCCCGGCGGCCTGCGCGGTCCCGGTGACGGTTCCGGTGACGATGAGCGTGGACGCCGCCAGCGCGACGGCGAAGAGCAAACGCTTGAGCATCAGAGATCACTCCCTGAGGTGAGGACCGAACCCCGATTGACGGGGATGACGAGCGTCGGTTCCGGGTCCCGGGATACACCGATGCGGCGCTGAACATCACTCACACTAATCGCGTCGTCAGATGAAATCGCCCAGCCAGAGGCAAAAAGTTACTTCTGTCGCATCGCTACATAAATACGACTATCCGCATCTACTAGAGAAAAGTGGCATTGAACCCCAGCCGGTCGCTGTCAGCCCTCGACCTGCGAATTCGTACCGCCAACGGAATCGCGGACGGACTTCCCCGCAGATTTCAATGCGGCGCCACGGGGACGGAAAATGACAGGCAAGGAAATAGCAACATTGTCGGCAGGCTCCCGGGAGAAAAGACACGGAAAGCGCTCATGCACAACAGGATGGGGCGGCTCTGTCGTCCGGCTGCCCCGGACTGTGGCCTCATCCGGCTGCCCCGGACTGTGGCCTCGTCCGGCTCAAGCCCGATGCGAGCCGCGATCTCCGCGGCTTTCACGGTCTCACTCCTCAGAGCGAAGCAGGCATCCGGCTGAGCGACCGGCCAGGCGTGAAAGACCTCGATCGAGCGCACCTCCACCACGGGAACCTCGAATCCCGCAGGCCGCGCCACGGTTCCGCACGGTGCCACGAAGGTCGCCGGACACCTGCCTGTCGCGCCCCACCTCCACTGGGCAAGGCCTGACCGCACCAATTTGATCGTGAGTAGCCTTCATATTTCTGTCGCGCCGGATTATGCTCTGGGCAGTCCTGAAGTGGATCACGCGGAGGTGCCCCATGAGGAAAATGCCCATACGCCACAAGAGTTCCCTGCGCCTGCTGTCCGGCGCCCGCCGGCTCTGGATCGAGTGGTGCTGGTAGCTGCCGACACGGCGGGCGCTCCCGGGCGCCCGCCCCTGCGGCGATCGGCCCGGCCGTGACCGGCGAGCCGGACGGCTACGACTGCCACCGCGACCACGGGCCGTACGCCGGGGTCGCCGCTTTCCTCGGCCGGATCGCCGCCGAGCGGCCCCGTCTGGCGTCCCCCCACAAGGTGGAGCTGCACGCCATCGCGCCCTGGCTCGACCACGCGGCACGACCGGCCGCCGAGGAGGAGCCGATCCGGTTCCATCCCGCCCGCCGCACCGCCTGCCTGGCCTACGGCGCGGCGGAGTTCGTGGCGGCCTGGGCTGGCACGCTCCGGCACCCGGTCACGGTCCGGTTCGACCACGTCGGCAGTGCCGACGAGACCACCCGCGAGCTGCTGGACGTGCTGATCCGCCGGATCGGGTCGTCCCCGGTGCGCCTGGACCTGCGCGACGGCGGCGCCCCCCGGCCGGTGGCGGCCGACCCGGCGCCGGAGGCGATGCGTACGGCCCTGGGCGACAGCCTGGCCCGCGGCTTCTATCATCACGCGGCCCGGATCGCCCGGCGCGGGCGCGCCACGGTTACCCCGGACGGCGACCTGCGGCACTGGTGGGCGTTCACCACCGGCCTGGCCACCGCCCTGGCGGCGCTGGACCGCGCCGCCGAAGCGCTCGACCTCTACCACGAGGCGCGCGCCGCCACCGACGACCCGAAGATCACCATGTCGGCCGCGTACGCAACCGCCATGCTGTACGCCAGACACCTGTCGGCGGCCGATCAGGACCCGGCGCAGGCGCGGCACTGGCTGGAACAGGCACTCCACCTCGCCGCCGGACTGAACGACCCGCGGCAGCGGGTGCTGTCCACCGTCTTCTACGAGCAGGGGCTGGCGCTGCTGGACGCCAAGGCGGGTGAGCCCGCCCGTGCGCTGCGGCTGATCGACGACGGGCTGGCCCGGCTGACGGCGGTGCTCACCCCCGGCGAGCGCCCGCAGGACCTGGCCCGGCTACGCCACAACCGGGCGCAGGTGCATCTGGCCCTAGGCGATCCGGCACAGGCCCTGGCCGACCTCGACACCGTGATCGCACACGACCCCGACAACTGCGAGTACTACGTGGACCGGGCCGCCCTGCACCGTGCGGCGGGCCGGTCCCAGGCCGCGATCAGGGACTACGGCACCGCGATCCACCTGGGGCCGCACCTGCCCGAGGCGTACTACAACCGGGCCGTGCTTCAGCAGGAGCGGGGCCGCCTCGAACGGGCGCGGGACGACCTGGAGCGCGCGCTCGCCGTTGACCCCGGACACCTCGACGCCCGGATCGCCCTGGTCAACCTGCAGGCGGAGCGCGGCGCGTTCGACGCGGCCGAGGCACACGCGCGGGCCGGGCTGGCGCTGGCCCCGCAGGAGCCCGCGCTGCTGTGCACCCTCGGACTGATCCGCTCGGAGCGCGGCAGCCTCGCCGAGGCCGACGAGCTGCTCACCCGGGCCCTGGACGGGGATCCGGAGCTGGTCGAGGCATGGACGAACCGGGCCGCCGTCCGGTTCGAACGCGGCGACGTGGCCGCCGCCGTGGCCGACCTGGACCGGGCGGTGGCGCTGTCGGCAGCGCCGGTGCCCCGCTACAACCGGGGTACGGCGCTGATGCGGCTGAAGCGGTGGGACGAGGCCGCCCGCGACTTCGCCCACGCGCTCGACCAGCCCGGCCTGGACCGGGCGCTCCGGCGCGACCTGCGCGCGGAACTGGCCCGCTGCCGTCGCGCCATGGCCGGTTGACCGCCGGCCAGGGCGAGAACCTCGGCGGGTTCCATCCCAGACCGGACGCCTTTGATCGTCGCGATCCGGGCCGATGACCCGGATCCCCTGCGATCCATGGCCGGCGTTTCCCAGCTGAGAGGGTTCTCGCTGGCAGGAGAGTTATTTGTTAAGAAACTTGACAGTTGCGCTGCTGGTCCCGACCATGTAACCACGCGGATCCGTGCACTCATCCAGAAGCTCACTGGCGGGAGAATCCACCGGCCTTGCCAGTGCGCCATCACCCGTACCCTCACCCCCCTCGATCGGCGCAGAGGCTCCGATCGCTCCTGGTTCGGGAGACCTTCATGCGTAACCGAACATCGCGTCTGCTGATGCTGGCAGTGTCGTTACTGCTGGCGACCGTGGGCGCCCTCGTCACCCAGACGCCGGCCAACGCGGCCAACCTGCTCGTGAATCCGGACTTCGAGACCGGAACCCTCTCGCCCTGGTCCTGCGCCGGCGGGCTGGGATCAGTGGTCAGTTCGCCGGTCCGCTCCGGCACGAAGGCGCTCGCCGGCGCGGCGAGCGCCTCCGACACCGCCCAGTGCAGCCAGTCCGTGACCGTCCGGCCGAGCACCGCCTACACCTTGACCGCCTGGGTCCGCGGCAACTACGTATACCTCGGCGTGAACGGCGGCGGGTCCACCTGGACCTCGTCGGCGACGGCGTACACGCGGCTCACCGTCCCCTTCACCACCGCGGCCAACCAGACCACCGCCGTGATCTACCTGCACGGCTGGTACGGCCAGGGCGCCTACTACGCCGACGACATGAGCTTCGACGGTCCCGGAGCCTCCCCGTCCCCGACGCCTACAC
>NZ_NGFP01000087.1 GCF_002149035.1 Streptosporangium minutum | reverse complement strand
GGCCGGGCGTACTGCCCGGTGCCGGGGAACTCCCCGTGCTCCTGGTAGTCGCCCWCGGGTGCGGGCTGCTGCTCGCCCACCTCGTCGGGATACTGGCCCCCGGCCTCGACGAAGCCCTCGTCGAGGGTGTCCACCAGACGGCCCACATCCTGCATGGGCATCCGGAAACTGGCACTGCACATCTCGCCGCGCCACAAGCTCAGCACCAGCGTGCCTTCGTGCCAGGTGACCCGGAGAACCCGCTCCTGGCCACGCTCGTCAAAGAACACTTCGCCGAACGACGGCAACGGGACAACTTCCGACATGGAAGACATAGTGCTTTAACCAGCCTTTATTCGTCCACTCGACCTCGGGAAACTCTACCGAACCGGTCTTTCCGTCCCCACCTTCCATCACTATGACACCAAAACGGGCGATCTTCTTTGCTCGTTGGGAGGGCGGTGAGCCGGATGATCCTGCCAGTTTGCCACGCGTGCCGAGCTCCGGGTCCCGGAATTCCGGGATGCGCCCGGCCGGCGACTGCCCGGAGGCAGCCGCGATCGTCGGGCGGAACGGGTACGGTTGGCTGTCGTGCCGACCGACTCCATCGCCCCCACCGAAGACGTCTCCCCGAAGGCGGATCTGCCGCCGGTGGAGGAATTGCTGAGCACCGCCGTCGAGGCCGTCGGCGGGGTGGAGCGCCCCGGACAGATCAAGATGGTGCAGGCGGTGCAGCACTCGATCCAGTCGGGTGACCACCTGGCCGTCCAGGCCGGCACCGGCACCGGCAAGTCCCTGGCCTATCTGATCCCCTCGATCCGCCACGCGATGACCTCCAAGGGCGCCGTGGTCGTCTCCACCGCCACCATCGCGCTCCAGCGCCAGCTCGTCGACCGCGACCTGCCCCGGCTCTCCGAGGCGCTCGCCCCGCAGCTCCCGCACGAGCCCACGTACGCGATCCTCAAGGGCCGCCGCAACTACCTGTGCCGCTACAAGGCCAGCGCGGGATGGCCCGACGACGAGCAGGACCAGCTCTTCGACCCGCGTGAGGTGAGCCTGACCGGGCGGATGGTCCAGCGCATCCAGGAATGGGCCCAGGAGACCGAGACCGGCGACCGCGACGAGCTCGTCCCCGGCGTCAACGAGCAGGCCTGGCGGCAGTTCTCGGTGAGCGCCAGGGAGTGCCTGGGCGCCACCCGCTGCCCGAGCGGGATGGAGTGCTTCGCCGAGCTGGCCCGCGCCCGGGCCGGCGAGTCGGACGTCGTCGTCACCAACCACGCGCTGCTCGCGATCGACGCGATGGAGGACTTCCCCCTCCTGCCCGAGCACGAGGTGGTCGTGGTGGACGAGGCTCACGAGCTGGTCGACCGGGTCACCTCGGTGGTGACCGGCGAGCTGTCGGAGGTCATGGTCGCCCTGGCGGCGCGCCGGGTCGGCAAGCTGATCGAGCCGCACCTCGGCGACCGGCTCGTGGAGGCCGGGGAGGACCTGAAGGCCCTGCTCGCCGTCGCGCCCGCCGGACGCCTCGACGAGCTCCCCGAGGTGCTCGGGCTGACGCTGGCCCTGATCCGCGACGCGGCGTGGGGGTGCATCACCGCCCTCGGGCCCCGGATGAGCTCCGACAAGGACGACCCCGAGGGCGCGGGACTGCGCAAGGCCGCCTTCACCGCCCTGGACGAGGTCCACGACACGGCGCAGCGGATGCTGAACGCGTTCGGGCACGCCGAGGAGGTGGACCGGGCCGAGGTGGTCTGGCTGGAGGCGGGCACCGAGCGCCGTCCGCCCCTGCTGCGGGTCGCTCCGCTGACCGTGGCCGGCATGCTCCGCGACAAGCTCTTCGGCGACCGCACGGTGATCCTGACCTCCGCCACGCTGGCCCTGGGCGGCGCGTTCGACGGGCTGGCCCGCCAGTGGGGGCTGGGCGCCAAGGAGGGAGGCAAGGAGCGGTCCGGGTGGACCGGGCTGGACGTCGGCTCCCCCTTCGACCACCCGCGCAGCGGCATCCTCTACGTCGCCAAGCACCTGCCCCAGCCTGGCCGTGACGGTCTGCCCGAGGCCTACCTGGAGGAGATAACGGAGCTGATCGAGGCCGCCGGCGGCCGGACCCTCGGCCTGTTCTCCTCGATGCGGGCCGCCAAGGCCGCCACCGAGGCCCTGCGGGACCGGCTGAGCGTGCCGCTGCTCTGCCAGGGCGACGACTCCACGATGCTGCTGGTCAAGCAGTTCTCCGAGGACGAGCCGACCTGCCTGTTCGGCACCCTGTCCCTCTGGCAGGGCGTGGACGTGCCGGGCCCCTCCCTGCGGCTGGTCATCATCGACCGCATCCCCTTCCCCCGGCCGGACGACCCGCTGAGCTCCGCCCGCCAACGCCACGTCGCGGCCAAGGGCGGCAACGGCTTCATGTCGGTCGCCGCCACCCACGCGGCCCTGCTGCTCGCCCAGGGCGCGGGCCGGCTGCTGCGCAGCCAGCACGACAAGGGAGTGGTCGCGGTCCTGGATCCCCGCCTGGCCACGGCGCGCTACGCGGGTTTCCTGCGCGACTCGCTGCCGCCCTTCTGGCCCACCAACGACCCGGCGAAGGTCCGCGAGGCCCTCAGGCGCCTGTCAGCGTCGTAGGGTTCGGGCTCACCGGCCGAGGGTGCCGGCGGATCGGCCGTTGTCACCCCCGGCCCGCCCGGCTGGGGAGCGGCGGGCCGTCGTCACCCCCGGCCACCTGGCCGAAGAGCGGCGGGCGGACCGTCCGGCCGACACCGCTCCGGCCCCGGCCCGCCGGTTCAGGGGAAGATCCCCAGCTCCGGGCGCTTGGGGTCGAGGGCGTCACCGGAGGAACGGCCGCGCAGCCGGCGGATCACCCAGGGGCCGAGGTGCCGGCGCACCCACTGCACGTCCTCGCGGCGCTTGACCCCGGGGTCCACCCGGTCGCGGGGCGGCCAGGCCTTGCGCCAGTCGTCGTCGCAGTCGATGCCGAGGACCTCGCACACCTTGGCGGCCACCATCCGGTGACCCTCCTCGTTCATGTGCAGGCGGTCGTCGCTCCAGGCGCGCCAGTCGCGCAGGCCCTGCATCGACCACTGGTCCACCAGGCGGCAGCCGTACAGCTCGGAGATCGACCTGACGTGCATGTAGAAGATCGCGAATGTGCCGCGGGCGCGGCGCATGATCGGGGTGTCGCGCGGGTCGACGCCGGTGAACAGCAGCACCTCGGCGCCGGTGGCCCGCAGATCGCGTACGGCTCCCGCCAGCTTCTTGGCCATCCGGTCGGGGTCGCTGCCCGGCCGGAGCAGGTCGTTGCCTCCGGCGCAGAAGCTGACCAGGTCGGGTCGCATCCCGATCGCGCGCGGGACCTGGTGCTCGACGATCTGGTCGATGAGCTTGCCGCGCACGGCGAGGTTGGCGTAGCGGAACTCCGGGTCGAGCGCGGCCAGCCGCTCGGCCACCCGGTCGGCCCAGCCCCGATAGCGTCCGGCCCACGCCGGGTCCGCGCCGGGCCCGGCCACCGCGGGGTCGTTCATGCCTTCGGTGAAGCTGTCGCCGAGGGCGACGAAGGAACGGTAGCCGCTCACCGGGCGCTCCCGGCGACGGCGTGCGGGGCGAGCGCGTGGGACCTCCGCCCGGAGCCGGCGGCGGCGGCCCGGCCGGCGCGCCGCGCCGGGATCGTCCCGGGCCTCACCGGGCGACCTCCTCGTAGGCGGCTTCGAGCAGGGCCTCGGGCGGGTCCTCCAGCGGGGACACCTTCGCCAGGTCGTCCAGGACCACGAAGCGCAGCTTGGCGCCGCGGCTCTTCTTGTCCAGGCGCATGTGGTCACGGAGCTCGGGCCAGGCGTCTCGGCGGTAGGAGACGGGCAGCCCGACCGAGGTCAGGATGGACCGGGTCCGGTCCACGACGTCGGCGCCGATCCGGCCGTCCAGGCGGGACAGCTCCGCGGCGTAGACCATCCCGATTGCCACGGCCTCGCCGTGGCGCATCCGGTATTCCTCGACCCGCTCGATGGCGTGGGCCAGGGTGTGCCCGTAGTTGAGGATCTCCCGCAGGCCGCCCTCGCGCAGGTCGGCGCCGACGACGTCGGCCTTGATCTGGATCTTCCGCTCGATCAGCTCGCGGGTGTGCCGCCCCTCGGGGAGCCGGGCGCCGGCGGGGTCGTCCTCGATGAGCGCCAGGATCGCCGGGTCGGCGATGAAGCCGCCCTTGATGATCTCCGCGAGACCGCCGACGTAGTCGTCGCGGGGCACCGAGACCAGGGTGGCCAGGTCGCACAGGACCCCGGCAGGGGGGTGGAAGGAACCGACCAGGTTCTTGCCCTCGGGGGTGTTGATCCCGGTCTTGCCGCCGACCGCGGCGTCGACCATGCCCAGCAGGGTGGTCGGCACCTGCACGACCTTGACCCCGCGCAGCCAGGTGGCGGCGGCGAACCCGGCCAGGTCGGTGGTGGCTCCCCCGCCGACACCGACCACGGCGTCGGAGCGGGTGATGCCGTAGCGGCCGAAGGCCGACCAGAGCTGGGCGGCCACCTCGACCGTCTTGGCCTGCTCGGCGTCGGGCACCGGCAGCGGGACGACCGCGTATCCCGCGGCCTCGATCGCGCCGCAGACCGGCCGCGCGATCTCCGGCAGGCTCGCCGGGTGGATCACGGCGACGGTGCGGACCCCGGAGCCGAGCAGGCCGGGGAGCTCGCCGAGCACGCCGGCGCCGATCACCACGTCGTAGGGGGCGTCGCCGTGGACCTTGATCCTGGAGACCGTCACGGCCGCAGCCCCTTCACGATCTCGTCGACGACCTCGTCGGGCTTGCGCTCGTCGGTCGCCACGACGACCGTGGCCAGCCCCTCGTAGATCGGGCGGCGGGCGTCCATCAGCTTCTTGAGCTGGCTGCGCGGGTTCAGCACGAGCAACGGCCGCGCCGAGGCCAGGCCCACCCGCTGCACGGCCTGCGACAGCCCCACTTCAAGGTAGACCACCGAGTGGCCGGCCAGCAGCTCCCGCGTGGTCTCGGCCAGGACCGCGCCGCCGCCGAGGGAGAGCACGCCGTCGTGTTCGGCCAGCGCCAGCCGTACGGCCGCCGCCTCCAGCTCGCGGAAGCGCTCCTCGCCGTCCTCGACGAAGATGTCGCCCACCGGCTTGCCCGCCACGGCCTCCACGTCGGTGTCGGTGTCGCGGAAGGCGGCCCCCAGGCGGTCGGCCAGCAGCCGGCCGACGGTCGACTTGCCCGATCCGGGAGGACCGATCAGAACTACGCGGGGACTCACTGCGCCTCCTCTGGCTGCTCGCCGGGCTTCCCGTTCACTTGATCACCATCGACGAGAGGTAGCCGGACAGGTTACGGGCGACCTCCTCGACGGAGTCGCCGCCGAACTTCTCGATCGCGGCGTCGGCGAGGATCAGCGCGACCATCGCCTCGGCGACGATCGCGGCGGCCGGGACCGCGCACACGTCGGAGCGCTCGTGGTGGGCCTTGGCCGCCTCACCGGTCAGCACGTCGATCGTGGCCAGCGCGCGGGGCACCGTGGAGATCGGCTTCATCGCCGCGCTGACGCGCAGCGGCTCGCCGTTGGTCATCCCGCCCTCGACGCCGCCGGCCCGGTTGGTCATGCGGCGCACGCCGTCGGCGGTGTTCTCGATCTCGTCGTGGGCCCGGGAGCCGGGACGGCGCGCGGTCTCGAAGCCGTCGCCGACGGCGACGCCCTTGATCGCCTGGATGCCCATCAGGGCTGCGGCGAGGCGGGAGTCGAGGCGGCGGTCCCAGTGGGTGTAGCTGCCCAGGCCCGGCGGCAGGCCGTAGGCGAGCACCTCGACGACGCCGCCGAGGGTGTCGCCCTCCTTGTGCGCCTTGTCGATCTCGGCGACCATCGCGGCGCTGCCGGCCGGGTCGGCACAGCGCACCGGGTCGGCGTCGACCGCCTCCATGTCGCCGGGGCCCGGGACGACGCCCTGCGTGGCCTGTGCCGCGCCGATCGAGACGACGTGGCTGACGATGTCGACGCCGAGTGCCTGCTTGAGGAAGTTCTTGGCGACCTGGCCGAGGGCCACGCGGGCGGCGGTCTCGCGGGCGCTGGCCCGGTCGAGCACCGGGCGGGCGTCGTCGAAGCCGTACTTCTGCATGCCGGCCAGGTCGGCGTGGCCGGGGCGCGGGCGCGAACGCGGCGCGTTGCGGGCCTGGCCCTCCAGCAGCGCCGGGTCCACCGGGTCGGCGGCCATGACGGTCTCCCATTTGGGCCACTCGGTGTTGCCCACGCGAATGGCGATGGGGCTGCCGAGCGTGCGGCCGTGCCGCACGCCGCCCACGACGCTCACCACGTCCTGCTCGAACTTCATCCGGGCGCCGCGGCCGTAGCCCAGGCGACGCCTCGCCAGTGCTCCATCGATATCGGCCGTGGTCACTCCCACCCCGGCGGGCAGGCCTTCCAGGATCGCGACGAGCTCAGGGCCGTGGGACTCTCCAGCGGTCAACCAGCGCAACATGGTGCCAAGTCTTCCATGTGCCGCCCACTGATATGGCCTCAGCTCATCAGGTGAGACGTCAGCCGAGTCCGGCGGTGGCCGCGCGCTGGACCTCGGCGGATCTGCGCAGGAAATCGAGGATGAGTTCGAGCTGCTCGTCGGTGTAGGTGGCGTACAGCCCTTCCAGGCCCTGGACCACGTCCTCGAACAGCGCGCCGAACCCGGCGACGCCGTCGTTCCTGATCTCCACGATGACCCGGCGCCGGTCCTCGGTGTCGCGTATCCGCCGGACGAAACCTTTGCGCTCCAGCCGGTCGATCAGCCCGCTCACCGAGGCCGGGGTCAGGCCGGAGTGCCCGGCGATCTCTCCCGCGGCGAGCGGGCCCAGCCGCCGCAGCAGGTCGAGCGCCTTCGCCTCGGTCATGCCCAGGCCCATCCGCGCGCTGACCGCGGTGTGGAACATCACGGCGGTGGTGCTGTGCTCCCGGCCCGCCTCGGCCAGGGCCGCCAGCAGTCGCTCCCTCGACAAGACGGAGATCCTCTCCTGTATTTCGTTAGAGCGAACTAAATAATTCGTACACGAGGAGGCTAACAGACGAAGGTATTGATCATCGATGGTGGCGTCGGCCCGATCGGCGCCCACCCGGCCCGCGACCGGCGGCAGGCGGCAGGCGGCAGGCGGCGGTCAGAGACCGGTGAGGATGGCCGCGAAGGCCCCCACGACCATGAAGGGGCCGAAGGGGATCTCGCTCTTACGGCCGGCGCGCCGCAGGATCATCAGCGCGACTCCGTAGAGGCCGCCCGCCAGGAAGCCCAGGAAGGCCCCGGCGACCAGCGCGTCCCAGCCCAGCCAGCCGAGCGCGGTGCCGAGGGCAGCCGCGAGTTTGACGTCGCCCAGCCCCATGCCCGCCGGGTTGACCAGGAACAGCACCAGGTAGAAGGCCGCCAGGGCGAGCCCGCCCAGCCCGGCTCCGAGCAGGTCGTCGAACCGGCCTCCGAGCATGGCCGTCGCCGTGAGCAGGGCGGCGGTGCCGAGGTAGGCGGCGAGGGTGAGCCGGTCGGGCAGCCGGTGGACGGCGGCGTCGACGAAGACCAGCGCGACGGCGACCACCGCCAGCCATCCGTAGGCGGCCAGTTCGACCGCCGTCACGACCTCCGGCAGCGGCCCGGGCGGCTGCCCCGCCGGGACGGCGCCGGAGCGGGCCGCCCACACGGCGCGCAGGGCGAGAAGGGCCAGTGCCAGCGCGGTGACGAGCTCCACCGCCAGCGGCGGCGGCCCGATCCGTCCGGAACATCCGGGGCAGCGCGCGGCGGACAGCGTGGCGCCGCAGTGCGGGCAGTCCCTCCGGAGCGGCTCGCCCTCGGCCACCGAGTGCCGGACCACCAGGCCCCGCGTCCAGCGCCCGGCCGCCAGGCCGGTGAGCGCCGCCAGGACCGGCAGAAGGATCACGAGGCCTCCCCGCCCTGCGCCGCCCACGGACGGTCGCCTGCTCGCTCGCCGCGCTCCTCCACGGGCCGACCATATCCGGCCCCGCTCCCGGCGTCCCCGGAAGACGCCTGCCGGATCATGGGATCCGAAGGGGCCGGCCTCGGTCACGAGACGAGGATCCGGACCCGGTCACGAGACGAAAGTCCGGACCCAGTCACGAGACGAAGGTCCGGACCGGGTGACAGGGCTCTGGGAGATCCCTGCCGGGCCCCGGCGTCCCGGGGACGGCCGTGCCCCGGCTCCCCGGGGAAGAAGGTCAGTCCCGTCCGTGGAACGGCCAGCCGAACCGCCGCCGCCGAGGGGCCGGAGCCGCCTCCTCCATCCGCGCCACGGTGACCTCGGGTCCGAGCTGGTCGACGGTGCCCGACTCGACCGCGGCGAACGCCCGCAGGACGCTCCCCTCGATCACGAAGGGCACCGGACCCGCCACGTCGACCACCACCGCGGCCGCGTTCTCGTGTACCGCCGCCTGGCAGACCTGGAGGGTGGTGGCCTGGATGGGCCGGGCGTCGGGGCGCCAGAGCCGCAGCGGCTCGACCCCGGTGAAGGCGAGCACCGCCTCGCGCCCGTCGTTGCCGATGAGCTTCGGCAGGGCCATCTCGCTCTCCTTCTCCTGCCGCAGGCCGTGCTCCCCGACCTCCGACGCCGTCAGCAGGGCCACCACCGGGACGAGCAGCCGGGCTCCGCCCAGCGCGGCTATCACCGCCCCGGCGTCGGCCGTACCGGCGGAGTAGGCCGCGAGCGCGGACGAAACGGAGGCGTCGGCGCTGCCGTCGTCATCGGGGACCAGGGGCTGGGGAATGCTCGGCACGGATCCGGAGCCTACCCGCGACCGGTGGGGAGGCGAGAACTCCGGGGCCGGGAGTCCCGGGAGGGAGCGGGAACTCCGGGACCCGGAACCCCGAAGAAGCCGTGCGGGGCTCCCGGTCCCGGAGTCCCGGGAGGGGGCGGGAACTCCGGGACCCGGAGTCCCGGAGAAACCGGGACACCAGCCCCATGCGGACGGGGCCGGGGACGGGCGACGATCCTCCTGTCGGGAATCCGGACGGAAGGGAGCGGTCATGCCGGAGACGGTCGAGCGCGGTCGGCGGACAGGAGAGTCCCGGGCGGCACGCGTCGTGGTCGAGGTCCTGTTCTTCGCCGCGGCCCTCGGGATCGTCTACGCGCTCTGGGGCTGACCCGTCCGGACGCGGTACGGCCCGCACGGGAGCAGGACCGTACCGCGTCCGGGACGGATCAGCCGAGGTCGGCGATGGCGGCGACCGGGCCGCCGCCGCTGGGGCCCTGGTGGACCGCGGCGACCGAGACGAAGACGGCCGGGTCGCCGGTGACGCTGGCCGCGACGCCGCCGACGGTGGCCTTGATCTGGCGGTGCCAGTGCACGTCGGAGTCGTCGAGCATGATGTTGCGGCGGCCCCGGACGCTGCCCGACGGGTCGGCCTCGCACTTCATGAAGACGTTGACCAGCCTGTCGCCCAGGTCGGACGGGTGGGGACGGTCGGGCAGGTCGATGCCGCTGGAGCGGATCGCCTCCCAGATCCCGTCGGCGTCCAGCGCGTCCTTCATGACCGAGTGGCCGATCCGGTAGCGGCCTCCGATGCCGCGCACGTTGCCGACGACCACGATCTGCGCACGGTCCAGCTCGACGCCCGAGGAGCAGGACGCGACGGAGGAGTACAGCGACAGGTCACGGTGGATCTGGTCGGCCGTGGGCATCTCGATCTCGCCGAGCGCGACCGCGACGCCGAGCGCGGTGGTGGAGTTGGAGATGTCCATGGACGGGCCGGTGTCCTCGATCACCACGTCCTTGCCCCGGGACTTGGCGTCGTTGATGGTGGCCAGGGTCAGCAGGGGCGTCTTGGTCTGGACGTAGTGGACGTCGGCGGGATCGTCGATCCCGGCGGTCTTCATGGCCTCGCGCACTCCGGCGGCGACCTTCTCCACCATGGCGGGGCGGCCGATGTCCTCGGGGAGGATGACGTCGCTCATCGCGATGCCGACGCTGACGCGCGGCTCGTCGCCCGGCTCGGCGTCCGCGGTGGTGGCGAAGACCGTCGCGTGCGGGCTCAGCACGCCGTCGGTGCCGCCGGACCACACCAGCGGGACGCTCTCGGGGGACGGGTGCCCCTTGGCGGCGAGCACCTCGCGGAAGGCACGGTCGGCCAGGATGCGGGTGTAGTCGTTGACCCCGCCGTTGCCCTCGGTCTTGCCGATGACCGCGAGCACCCGGTGGGCCTCGATCACCCCGTCGTCGATGAGCCGGGTCAGCCCGGAGGCGTCGGTCACGCTCTCGATGGCCACCTTGCGCACTTCAATCGGTTCCGGCATGCCTGCCACCTTCCAATCGGGTCGTGTTCACTTTCGCACCACGGTGCCGGCCTGCCCGGCGACCGCCGCCCCGATGTCCCCCAGGGAGGTGATCACCGCCTGGTCGCCGCCCTGCTCGACGAAGCGGAGCGCGGCCTCGACCTTCGGTCCCATGCTCCCTCCCGCGAAGTGCCCGGCCGCGTGCAACACGCGCAGCTCGGCCGCGGTGACGGAGCCGATGGGCCGGGCGTGGGCCGTACCGAATCCCACGACGGCCCGGGGCACGTCGGTGGCGATCACCAGGACCGTGGCCCGTACGGCGCGCGCCAGCATCGCGGCGGCCAGATCCTTGTCGATCACGGCCTCGACCCCGGTGAGCCGGCCGGCGGCGTCGCGGGCCACCGGCACTCCCCCGCCGCCCGCCGCGACGACGGTGAATCCGGCGGCCGTCAGCGCGGCCACCGCGGGGGCGTCGAGGATCTCCAGGGGTTCCGGGGAGGCCACCACCCGGCGCCAGCCCCGGTCGAACCGGCGCCAGGTCTGGCCGAGCCCTTCGAAGCGCCGGGCGTCGGCCTCGGTGAAGTAGCGGCCGATGGGTTTGACCGGGTCGCGGAAGGCCGGGTCGGCGGGGTCGACGAGCGTCCGGGTCACCACGACCGCGGCACGGCCGCCCAGGGCGTTGAGGACCAGCGTGCCGATCGTGGCCTGGGTCTGCGCGCCGCACCAGTCGAGCGGCACCGGGGGCACGACGTCGGCCGCGAGCTGGTTCTTCAGGATCAGGTTGCCGACCTGGGGGCCGTTGCCGTGGGTGAGGGTCACCTGGTGGCCGGCCGCGATCAGGGCGGTGACGTGGCTCATCGCGCCCTCCACCGCTCCGCGCTGGTCGTCCGGCGAGGCGCTTCCGTCGGGAGCCGTCATCGCGTTGCCGCCGAGTGCGATCAGTACTCGTTCACCCACACGAGCGACGCTAACGGCCTGCCTGATCCGGCTCATGGTCACTCTCTGCCCAAGGCGGAGCCGTTCTTCGACAGAAGTCGACGGCCAGGACGCCACCCCAGCCTGCGACCTCGTCGCGGTCCTCGGCGCCGGCTTCTGCCCGCGTCCGGACTTCCTCCGCCGGGCGGCGGCGCGGGCGCCGGGGCGTGCTCGCGGGGGGCGCCTCCCGGGAGTTGTCGCGCGGTGCCAACTTCGGGGGGCCAACCGGCGCGGGCAGGCCATAGACCCGTGCCGGGTGACGGGAAAGGCTTCTCTTCCGCGTCCTTCCGACGGGAGAGATCGAGTGGGTCAGCTCCGTCCCGGCCACATCGTCGTGATCGTCCTGTGCGCCGTGGCCGGGCTCGCGGTCCTCACGTTCGCGGCCGACACGCTGCTGAACCGGGAGACGGCGCCCGCCGTGCCGAAGGCGGACATGGTCGCCCAGGCCAGGCGGATGGCCTCCGACGGGCTGGAGGACGCCAACGACTTCGGCTGCCGGCCCCGTGACGGCTCGCCGTACCCGGTGATCCTGGTCCACGGCGCCAGGAGCAACGGGGCGGTGACCTGGCCGGTGGCGGCGCCGTACCTGAGCAAGCAGGGATACTGCGTCTTCGCGCTCGACTACGGGTGGAGCAACTCGATCAGGGATTCCGCCCAGGTGCTGGGGATCTTCGTCGAGGGGGTGCTCCAGGCCACCGGGGCGCGGAAGGCGGCGATCGTCGGGCACAGCCTGGGCGGGATCGTGCCCCGGGCCTACATGCGGCTGGAGGGCGGGGCGGGAAAGGTGTCGGAGCTGATCACCCTGGGCGCACCGCACCAGGAGCTGACCGGGGAGTTGCGCGAGAACTGCGGCTGGGAGACGGTCTGCGACGAGCTGCGCTCGGACTCGCCGCTGATGAGGGAGCTCAACGACTCCTCCATGGTCGAGGAGGGGGTCGGCTACACCGCCCTCGGGCTGAAGGCCGAGCAGGAGGCGGCCTCGACCTTCGTCGACGGGCCGGAGGAGCAGGTGACCAACCGGATGCTCCAGGACGACTGCCCGCTGAAGGGACTGGTCGAGGGCGCGATCGGGCACAACCTGGAGACGCTGGACCCGGTGATGCTCTCCTACGTCAACAAGGCACTGGAGAGCCCCGGCCCGCTGCCGAAGGGCTACCGCCCGGACTGCTTCGCGCTCATCCTCTGACCCGCCGAGCGCCCCCTCCGCCCCGAGCCGGCCCACCGCCGTATCGCGCGAACCCGCATGACCAGTGCTTTTAGGCGTGGACCAAAAGGCGTTGAGAGATTCTTCCCCACAGGTCATTCTTGGCGGAAGGCACAGGCGACAATCGCGGTGGACGCACCCGAACGGGGGCGCGTCCACCGCGACTTTCACCACATCACCCGTGCACGGTCCGGGGAAATCCTCAGGAGCCTCGGCGGACCGGAAAGACACGCCCGCCGGACTGCCGGTGATCGTGCTCGTGGCGGTCTCTCCGGCGCGCCGGCTCCGTCATGCGCCTCTAGGAGACGCTGCGGCCCTCGACCGCGTCCAACACCAGCGGGGTGGCGCCGGCGTCACCGCGGACGCCGAAGCCGTAGCGGTATTCCGCCCGCACGTCCGGGTCCGTCAGCTTGGGCAGGTGCTCCAGCGTGGCGGCGGTGACCAGCCGCCAGCCGTCGCCGGAGTCGGCGTACATGGCCGCCCGGTCCCCGACCAGCGACAGGGCGAACCTGCCGCCGTCCGGGATCGACACCCCCTGCTTGACGCCGAACACCGCGAGACCGCCCGGGACCTGGGGCCCGCGCACCTCGAAGCCGGCGAACTTGTGGGTGTTGACGTAGAAGGCCACCACGTCCGTCCGCCCGTCCTTCACCAGGCCGGTGTAGACCGTGTCCATGTCCGTGGAGTTCCCCTGGAACCCCTTGACCGTGATCGCGGTGCTGAAGGCCGGGTTGCGCGGCGAGACGTCCGAGGAGAGCAGCCCGAACCAGCTCGCGGAGGCGTGGCTCGCCGACAGCGTGCCGCCGCCGACGCTCACCTGCGGGACCTCCTTGTTCTCCGGCTCGACCCGGTGCGTCCGGTAGCGTGCCGAGCTGTCGGTGTCGAAGCCGTCGGACAGCTCCCGGTTGGCGAAGGCATCGGGAGAGGGCGGCACGTAGGCCGCCTCGGGCGGCAGCCGGAAGGTGACCCGGTGCTCCTGCTTGAGGTAGTCCGCGCACACCACCGGGTGCTCCTGGTCGGCCGGCGCGTAGGCGGTCAGCTCGGTGGTGAAGGTACGGTCGGCGCCGGTCCGCAGGCCGCCCACCCCGAGCGAGGCCGGGGCGAGGCTCACCCCGTCGCAGGCCCGCAACGTGACCTTGCCGGCCATGGGCAGCACATCGTGGTTGGTCACGGTGAAGCTCACCGTGGAGCCGATCCGGCCGCGTTCGCCCGTCGCGGCGGTGATCTCGACGTTGCGCCGGTCGGCCGCCGGGACCGCGGCCGCCGCCAGGCTCAGCCTGTCGATCTCGTACGAGCCCGCCCAGTCGGAGCCGACCGAGCCGCGTACCCACACCTTGACCCGGGAGATCGCCTTGCGGCCGGCCCAGCGCGACAGGTCGAGGGTGAGCCGGTTCCAGCCGCGGGCGGGGTCGATCGCGCCGACGCCCTCGGCGACCTTGCCGTCCGGGCCGTAGACGCGGACCTTCGCGGAGAAGGCGTTGCCCGGCTCGAAGCCGTCGTCGGCGTTCTCCGGCACCCGTACCGACACCGACAGCTGTGACCTGAGCGAGGCGTCGAGCGGCCGGTCGAGCACCAGATCGGTGCCCTTGTACGACTTGGCGTACATCGACCAGCCCGGCAGGTCGCGGTCGAAGCGCACGCGCAGCGCGTGCCCGCCGTCGACGGCCACCTGTTCGACGGCGGCCGCGTTGTCGGAGGGCCGCCAGCCGCCGGTGTCCCGCTCGAAGTCGGAGACCACGCGCTCCAGCGCGGGCCTGGCGTCCAGCTGTACGCCGACGGTGGCCGGGAGCTTCCTGGTCGCCAGCTTCGCCGGGTCGAAGCCGGGGATGACGTCCTTCCAGTCGGAGATCCCGATGATCTTCTTGGCGAACTCGGTCACCTCGAGCGAGCGCTCGGTGTCGATGTACTTGAACACCTCGTGCACCGGCTTGCGGTCACCGGCGTTGGACGGCGCGGCGTGCCCGTCGTCCCACGTCCACAGGCCGAGGCGGAGGCCGCCCTCCTGCTTGTGGTCGACGTGCCTGTGCAGGATGAACGAGTCGATGCCCTCAGCGAATGCGATCTTGTAGTAGGCGTAGGCGTAGGCCGCCGCCTGCAGCTTGAGCTGCTCGTCGGTGTAGTCCTGGGAGTTCAGGCCCTGCTCCGAAAGGATCACCCGGCGCGGCTGCCCGTCGTGGAGCAGGTGTTGCTGGGCCAGGTAGCGCGGCAGCAGCTCGATGTTCTTGAACGTGATGCGCAGCGTGTCGAAGCTGTCGGTCGCCGTCTTGTCGTTCCAGAACGCCGGGTTGAACAGGTTCTCCGGATACGGGTGGTGGGCGATGTTCCAGTCGAAGTCGCCCTGGGCCTTGGTCAGGGCGTTGAGGCCCTCCACCACGTCACGGCCCTTGTAGGTGTACTTCGGGTCGTCGCCCACGGCGCCGGTCCAGAAGTGGGTCAGCGAGGTGTAGACGCGGGCGTTGGCGTCGGACTTGCGCACGGCCTGCCAGGTCAGCCGCATGGCCCTGGTGTACTGCTCCAGGAAGACGTCGCGGTCCTGGGGGCCCATGTTGTACCAGTACTGCTGGGCGTCGATCTCGTTGCCGACGATCCAGCCCCACGCCCTGCCGTACTTGGCGTCGGCGCGGCTGTAGCGCTGGGCGAAGAACTCCATCGCGGCCGTGAAGTAGCCCTCGCCCTCGGCGGTCTTCACGTCGAAGGCGTACACCGTGCCCTTGCCGCGCTCGGCCTCGGGGTGGATCAGCTTGGACGCGGCGGAGTTGGCGGCCTTGTTGTCGTAGACGATGGCGATCAGGTTGACCAGGACGCCGTTGTCGGACAGCGGCTTGACCTGTGCGTCCAGCCCGGCGACCGCGCCCTTGTCGAAGTAGTACGTCCTGCCCTGCGAGACGTGCTCGATGGTGTTGCCCGCCGCGCCGGGTCCGGCCATCATGACCGAGTCCAGTGCCAGGTTGATGCCCGCGTGCTCGACGCCGATCTCCTCGGCGTCGTCGGTCATCTGGACCTGCAGGCCCTTCTTGCCGGGCACCTGCGGGTAGGGGGCGTCGTTGGCCGAGGGGAAGCGCAGGTCGTCGGCGTAGTGCACGTCGCCCAGCACCTCGCCGTCGGCGACGGCGAGGAACTTGTCGTGCAGCCGGTCCTGCGCGCCGTCCATGCGCGGCACCTCGGCGCTGAAGGCGCCGTCGGCGCCGGGCGCGACGACGGCGACCGGCTGCAGGTCCGTGTGGCTCGCGGGGTCCTGCCAGGTGTCCAGCGCGTACAGCGCCACCTGGCCGCTCGCCCTGCCGGTGACGGTGACGGCGCTCTGGCCGACGGCGACCCCGGTGACGCCCGCCTCGGCTCTGGCGAGCGCGGGGGCGGGCAGGGCCGTCACCGCCGCCGGCAGGGCGAGGGTGAGGGCGATCAACGCGTTACGTAGGTTCCGTGGTGAATACGGCATTGCATCTCCTGCTCGGGGGGTGTGGCGGGGGTGCCTCCGACCGGGCTACTTGGCCCAGTCCTCCTCGCCCCAGTTGTTCTTCTTGATGCCGGCCTCGACCCCGCGGTCCCACCACTTCTGCAGGTCGGGCAGTTCCTCGTCCAGCGGGCGCTTGCCGAGCAGGTAACCGTCGAACACGTCGCGGAAGGAGGTGCCCTCGGGACCGCCGGGCAGCCCGGTCACCCGGAACGGCTTGCCCCACTCGCCCTGGAGAAGGCCGGCGGTCTCGGGAGAGGGTTCCACACCCTCTATCGCGGGCAGGCCGCCGGTGGCGTCCAGCCACGGCTTGACCGCCGGCGAGCTCATGAACTGCAGGAACTTGATCGTGGCGGCGTACTTCTCGCCCTTCACCGTGGACGGGACCATGTAGCTGGTACCGCCGACCGACGCTCCGTACCTGGCGGGTGCGTCCGTCGACAGCGGGGTGGTGGCCTTGGTGATCGTCGGGAACGGCATGGTGCCGATCGGGAACTTGGCGTCCGATTTGAGCGCCTCGACGGCGAAGTCGGTGCCCCACGACATGGCGGCCTTGCCCGAGACGAAGTCGCGGTGGCCGACCGTGGCGCCGCCGTCGGCCACGCCCGTCCAGTTCGGCGTGCCGCAGTCGAAGAACTCCTTGTAGAGCTTGAGCGACTCGGCCACCTCCGGCGTCCCGGCGGCGGTGAGCGCACCTTCCTTGATCGCCTTGCTGATCGACTTCTCGGTCACGGTCGGCGCCGTGCCGGGCTTGCCGGTGGCGTCGAAGGCGTTCCACTTGTCGTAGTACTTGTCCAGGAGCTGGGTGCTGATCGACTCCCACGTCCATCCCGGCGCGAGCCCGCCCTTGTCCAGCGCGACGGGATCGTAGCCGGCGGACTTCAGCTTCTTGCAGGCGGACCTGAAGTCCTCCCAGGTGGCCGGGGGCTGGTCGACGCCGGCTTTGGCGAAGGCGTCCTTGTTGTAGAACAGGCCGATCGCCACCAGGTTGAACGGGATGTATTCGAGCTTCCCGCTCTCCTTGCTGACCGCCTTGCTGACCCCGGGGCCGAAGTACTCCTTCTTGAAGACGTCGAGCCATTTCTGGTTGCCCTCGACGTAGGGGTTTGGCTTGTCCAGTTCGGCGTCGAGCGCGTGCACCTCGTGGGCCTTGTGCGGCGGCTGGTTGAAGACCAGCTCCGGCGCGGTGCCGGCGGCGAGCTGCGTCGTGATCGTCTGGATGAAGCCGTCGAGCGGGAGCACCTGGGTGCGCACCTCGATGCCCGGCTCGCGCTTCTCGAAGGCGTCGACGAGCGCCTCCCAGGAGGGGCCGAAGCTGCTGCCGCTGGTGTTCCACTGGTTGGGGCCGGCCAAGGTGATGGTCACCTTGCCCTGCCCCGCGGCGCCGTCCGAGTCGGCCTTTTTGTCGGTGCCCAGCAGTCCGCATCCGCCGGCCGCCACGCCGGCGGCCAGCAGCGCGACCGACGCCGCCGCCCTGCGGCGGCGTGTGGAGGGAGTGTTCATGGAGCCTGGTCCTTTCAAGGGGGGTGAGTTAGATATTGATACGTTTCAATACAGTCATGGCATGGGGCAGGCCGCAGGAGCGGTCACTTGCCGGAGACGATCCCGCCCTGGATGCCCGCCAGGAACCATTTGGACAGGAAGGTGAACATGAGCAGCAGCGGGAGACTCGCCAGGGTGTAGCCCGCGAACAGCGGCCCCCACTGCTGCACGTTCTGGTTGGCGAAGAACGCCAGACCCGCGGGGATCGTGCGGAACTCGTCGGTCTGCACGGTGAGGAGCGGCCAGAAGTAGTCGTTCCACACCCCCAGCACGGTGACCAGCGCCACCGTGCCGACGACCGGGCGGGCCAGCGGCATCATCAGGGAGACGAACATGCGGATCCCGCCGGCCCCGTCCACCCTGGCCGCCTCGAAGATCTCCTCGGGGATCTGCGCCATGTAGGTGCGCATGATCACGATGCCGAACACGGTGTTGCCGGTGATGTGCGGGATGATGAGCACCAGCCGGGTGTCGAGGATGTCCAGGTCCCGCATCAGGACGAACAGCGGGATGAGGCTGGTGACGGCCGGCACCATGAGCAGCGCCGCGACGAGGCCGAACAGCAGGTTCCGGCCGGGGAACCGGTAGCGGGCGAACACGAACGCCGCGGCCGAGGCGAGCGCCAGGGTGCCGACGATCGCGAACCCCGCCACCACGAACGAGGTGAACAGATAGGGGCTGACCTGCTCCCACGCCACCGCGTAGTTGCCGAGCCTGATCGGCCACGCGGGCGCCCAGTAGCTCTCGTAGAACTGCTCGTTGTCCTTGACGGACGCGGCCAGCATGAACAGGTAGGGGAAGAGGCCGGCGAAGGCGAGCACCGACAGCACGGCGCCGGCCATCAGGTCCGTCCGGCGCGTACGGGTCATCCAGACCTTCGCCGCCCGCCCGGCCACCGGCCCCGCGGTCGGCTCGGCGGCCCGCGCCTTCTCACGCACGAGCATTCCGGCCTCCCTTCCTTCCGGCGAGCAGCGCGCCGACGCTCACCACGAGGGTCAGGACGAACAGCACGGTGCCGAGAGCCGCCGCGTAACCCCAGTCGGTGTCCAGGAAGGCGGCGTCGAGCATGCGCAGCACCGGCACCTGGGTGGCGTTGTCAGGGCCGCCCTTGGTCATGATGTGCGCCTGCATGCCGTACTGGAGCACCGCGATCACCGCCATGACCAGCAGCAGCTTGACGTCTCGCAGCATCATCGGCAGGTCGATGCTCCACAGGCGCCGCAGCCTGCCCGCGCCGTCGACCTCCGCCGCCTGGTAGATCTCCGCGGGCACGTTCTGCAGCGCGGACAGGAAGACCAGGAACGGCAGGCTCGCCACCCACGGGAAGCCGACGGTCATCAGCGCGGTCAGGGCGGTGTCCGGGTCGCCGATCCAGTTGCTCGCCAGCCCGTCCAGGCCGACCGCGCGCAGCAGGCTGTTGACGACCCCGTCCCGCGGGTCGTACATGAACTGCCACAGCAGCACGTTGACCACGGCGGGGAAGGCGAGCGGCAGGATGAGCAGGGTGCGGAAGACGAAGCGCAGCCGCTCGCTCGACAGCGACATGACCAGTTCGGCGGCCAGCAGCGGGAAGACCCACATGAGCGTGACCGCCCAGACGAAGATGATCCCGATGTTGCGGAACGACGCCCACCACAGGTCGTCGCCGAGCATGGTGACGTAGTTCTCCAGGCCGACGAACGGCGAGGCGAAGCCGGGGCGCCACTCGTAGAGCGAGTGCAGCATCCCGCTCAGGGCGGGGTAGTAGGCGAACACCGCGAGAGCCGCGAAGGTGGGCAGGAGAACCAGGTAGACACCCCATGGGATGCGCCGGCGCCCTGGTGGCGCCTTCCGGCCAATCACGATGGAACTGCCTCTCCGCTTGTCATATCGAGCCTTACGCCAGCACCTCGTTCCGAGGTGTTATTTGAACGTTTCAGGAATGTTTCGAGTGTCGTCATACCTCCAAGTGGTGTCAATAGCCAGCAATAACGGTTTGTTCACATGGCCCGCCGGCCGTCTCGACACGGCCGGCGGGGGGAGTTCTGATGAAACGCTCAATTTCCGGGCGGACGCGGAGGAAGACCTCCGCGTCCGCCCGGTCCGCCGGCGTCCGCCCGGCTCAGACGTGGAAGGCGTAGGAGCCCGAGCCGACCTCGTAGACGGCGTGCCCGTCCATGACCCGGTCGAGGGCGACGCCGGGCGACTCGGCCGCCGGGCGGCCCGACTCGGTCACGCCCGCGGGCCCGCCGGGGACCCAGACCTCGGCACGGGTGTTCGGCGGCACCCTCACCTCCAGGGTGAAGTCCCCGCCCTCCCGCCGCCAGGCGATCTCCACCCGGCCGTGCCTGGTCCGGTGCGCCGTCCTGGCCCAGGTGAGGTCACCGCCGGGGCGCGGCCGTACCACGATGGCCCGGTAGCCGGGAGAGGCGGGGGCGAGGCCGCCGATCGTCTCGTACATCCAGGCGCCCACCGCACCGTAGGCGTAGTGGTTGAAGGAGTTCATGCCCGGGTCCTGCAGGCCGCGGTGGTGGCTCCAGCCGTCCCAGCGCTCCCACATGGTCGTGGCGTCGCCGTGCACGACCGGGTAGAGCCACGACGGGAAGCTGTCCTGCAGCAGCAGCCGGTAGGCCGTGCCGAGGTGCCCGGCCCGGGTCAGCGCGTCGAGCAGGAACGGCGTGCCGAGGAAGCCGGTGGACAGGTGCCCGCCCCGCGCCTCGATGTCGCGTACCAGGTGCGCGGCGGCCCGGGGCAGCTCGGCCTCCTCCAGCAGGCCCGCGGTGATGGCCAGCACGTAGGCGGTCTGCGTGCCGCTCTCCACCACCCCCGGCCCCTGCACGAAGGCGGCGCGGAAGGCCCGCCGGACCCGGGCGTACACCTCCAGGCAGGCCCGCTCGTCGTCGGCGCGGCCGAGCGCGGCGGCCAGCTCGGCCAGCTGCCGCGCCGACAGCGCGAAGATCGCGGTGCCGACGAGCCGTTTGGGGGTGTCGGCCCCGATGCTCAGCCAGTCGCCGAAGCCCTCGTCGGGGAAGATCCCGTCGGTCGAGCGGCTGTCCAGGTAGGCCAGCCAGCGGCGCATCGGCCCGTAGTACCGGGCCACGACGTCGGCGTCGCCGCACAGGCGGTACAGCGCCCAGGGCAGCATCACGATGGCGTCCCCCCAGCCGGGCGAGCCGGCCTCCCTGGGGTTGGGCGACAGGCCGCGGCCGGAGAGCACGTCGGGCACGACGTGGGTCACGGCGCCGTCCTCGGTCTGCGCGTCCACCACGTCGGTGAGCCAGCTGTGCAGGAACGCCCGGGCGTCGTAGTTGAACAGCGCCGTGGGGGCGAACGCCCAGATGTCACCGGTCCAGCCCAGCCGTTCGTCCCGCTGCGGGCAGTCCGTCGGGATCGACAGGAAGTTCCCCCGCTGGCCCCAGACGATGTTGTCCTGCAGCTTGTTGAGCCGCTCGTCGGAGCAGGCGAACTCGCCCGCCGGCTCCATCGCGGCGTAGGCCACCCGGGCCCGGATCGCGTCCGCGGTGAGCGGCTCGCGCAGCCCGCTCACCTCGACATAGCGGAAGCCGTGGAAGGTGAAGCGGGGTTCGAAGGTCTCCGCGCCCGCCCCGCCGCGCGGCAGGAACTCGTCGGTGGCACGGGCCGAGCGCAGGCTGGCCAGGTGCAGCGCCCCCTCGTGGTCGAGCACCTCGGCGTGGCGCAGCACGACCGGCCGCTCCCGGCCGGCGCGGGCGGTGAGGCGGACCCAGCCGACCACGTTCTGGCCGAAGTCGGCGATCCAGACACCGGGGCTCGATTCCCACACCGCCCGGGGCGCCAGCTCCTCGTGCACCCGGATGGGCGGGGCGACGGCCGCCGCCGGCCGCCCTGCCGGGGGGCTCACCGGTACGGCGGGCAGCCAGCCGGAGTCGTCGAACCCGCACGCGGTCCAGCCCGCCGGCTCGGCCGCCAGGTCCTGCCGCTCGCCGTTCTGCAGGTCGGCGTACCTGATCGCGCCGCTGCCGGCCCGCCAGTCGGGGTCGGTGCGCAGCCTGGTCGTGGTGCCGTCGTCGTGGACGATCTCCAGTTCGGCGCGCAGGGCCAGCCGCCTGCCGTACTGGAAGGAGCCGAACCAGCTGATGTTGCCGGCGTACCAGCCGTCGGCCAGCACGGCGCCGAGCGCGTTGCCCCCCTCGGCGACCAGTGCCGTGACATCGTAGGTCTGGTAGGTGACGCGGTGGCGGTAGTCGGTCCAGCCGGGCGCCAGGTGGTCGGCGGACACCCGCATGCCGTTGAGGTGCAGCTCGTAGACGCCGAGCGCGGTGGCGTACAGCCGGGCACGGCTCACCGGCCTGGGCACGTCGAACTCCCGGCGCAGGTAGGGGCTCGGGCGGTCCGCGACCGGCTCGCGTCCCCACGGCGGGTCGCCGTGCAGCCCCACCTCCTCGGCGAGCGACCAGCCGGTGTCGTCGAAGCCGGGCTGTTCGAACCCGGGCGCGGGCTCGCCCGCCGCCCGCCAACGGCCGTTCGAGGTCACGGTCACGGCGCTCTCCCCCGCCACCGGGACGAGCTGGGGCAGGGCGGGGCGGCCCTCCACGACGACCTCCAGGCGCACGCACAGCCCACCGGGCAGGCCGTCCCCGGCGCCGGCCCGCAGCGCCAGGACGTTCTCCCCGGAGTCGATCAGGTCGCCGGCGTCCGCCACGAACGCCCCGTCGCGGACCTCCCCCGCCACGGGCATCCCGTTGAGATGGACCTGTGGATCGAGCGCGCCGCCGATCACCAGCCACGCCGACAGGGGACGTGCCCCGCCGGGCACGGTGAAACGGGTGCGGAAACCGCCGGTCCGCGCCTCGGACGGGCCGAGCGGGCCGGCGGCCCAGATGCGGGGCACGTTCTCCAGGGACGGGAGCCGCTGCGAGCCGGGGACGGCGGGCGTGCCGATCCAGTCGGCGGTCCACCCCGTGGCGTCGCCGAGCCCGGTCTCGAACCAGTGCGCCGGGCTCCAGTCGCCCCACGTGCCGGCCTCGTCGGCCGCCCGCGCACGCCACTGGTAGCGCGTGCGCGGGCGCAGCTCCGGGCCCTCGTAGGCGATGTCGAACGTCCGGGACGAGCCGATCTCTCCGGTGTCCCACAGGACCTCGGCGCCCTCGGCGAGCGGGTCGCACTCGCGGCCCACCACGATCCGGTAGGCGCTCTGGGACCGGCCCCGGCCCGGAGCGGCGAGCCGCCAGGAGAACCTCGGCGCGCTCTCGCCCAGGCCCAGGGGTTCGGTCCGGCCGTCCACCCGGAGATCGGTGACGGCGGGGGCGGCCGCGACGGCCTGTTCCATGAGTTCGCTCTCTTCCAGCCCAGCCAGCAGAAACCAGCAATTGAAACATTTCAACCCAGGGAACGCTAGACAGCCCGGCAACCGGCGTCAACCCTGCCCGCCATCACTGGTGACAAGCTCACTGAAACATTTCAACCAGGTAGACTGGCACCTCCAGCAGGCGAGCTAGAAAGGTCCGCCGGTGACCGAGACCGACAAGACGGCCGAGGCGTCGCCGTCGCGTCCCCGCCCTCGCAGGAGCGCCAAGCTCGACGCCGAGGACACGCGGGCCCAGGGCCGTCGCCGGCTCAGCATGGTCGACGTGGCGGCCCACGCGGGGGTGTCCGTCGGCACGGTCTCCAACGTGCTCAACCGGCCGGAGATCGTCGCCAGGCCCACCCTCCTGCGGGTCAAGGCCGCCATCGAGACGCTCGGCTTCGTGCCCAGCGCGCCGGCCCGGCAGCTCCGGGCGGGCGCGAGCCGCTCGGTGGGCGTCGTCGTGCGCGACATCGGCAACCCGTTCTTCACCGAGGTGCTGCCCGGCATCGAGAGCCGGCTGTCGGAGGAGCAGCTCCTGCTGGTGGTGTGCAGCTCCAACGACTCGCCCGAGAAGGAAGCCCACTACCTGCAGACTCTGGAGCAGCACCGGGTGCCGGGCATCCTCATCACGCCGGCCGGCGACGACATCGGCCACCTCGTCGACCTCCACCGGCGCGGGGTCGGGGTGGTGCTGCTCGACAGGCCCGGTGCCGACTCGCAGCTGTGCGCCGTGGCGGTCGACAACGTCCGCGGCGGCGAGCTCGCCGGCAACCACCTGCTCTCGCTGGGCCACCGGCGCATCGGCTTCCTCAACGGACCGCCGGCCATACGGCAGTGCAGGGACCGGCGCGAAGGGCTGCTGCGGGCGGTCCGCAACGCCGGGCTCGCCCCCGACGAGGTCGTCACCGAGGTCACCCTGCCCGTGCTCAACGCCGCGGGGGGCGAGGCGGGGCTGGACGAGCTGCTCGCCATGGCGGGCCCGCCGCCGACGGCGCTGTTCTGCATGAACGACATGGTCGCGCTGGGCGCGCTGAGAAACCTGGAGCAGCGCGGCATGGCCGTCCCCGGCGAGATGGCCGTGGTGGGATACGACGACGTGGAGTTCGCCGCACTGCTGTCGCCGTCGCTGACCTCGATCCGCCAGCCGAAGCAGCAGCTGGGAAGGGCCGCGGCCGAGCTCCTGCTCACCGACGCCCGGGGGGACGCCGGGCACTGGCACCAGGAGATCGTCTTCCAGCCCGAACTCGTGGTGCGCGCCTCCAGTTCGGCCCCCGCCCGCCCGAGCGCCGGCTGACGGGCCTGAGACGTTTCACGGACGAGCCCCTGAGAGCACCGGCTCCGCCGTCGGCGGTCCGGGCCACCCAGGCCCCTGAAACCACGTTGACCTGCTGATACATGATCGCCTCTTGCTCCGATCAGCTTCTTGGATCATTCTTGAGACGTTTTAACCGATCGGGGGCAACATTGGCAGGAGATCCCGCATGGCGCGGACGTTCCACCGCATTCTCATCGCTCTCGCCTTACTCCTCATCGCCCAGCTCGGCGTGGTAGCACCCACCACAGCCCAGGCCGCGCTGCCGTACCCCACCCGTTCCGACTACCGCATCAAGGGTCTGCAACCTGACTTCTGGCCGCAGAAGAACGACATCTCCGGCAACAACGCGGGCGGCGTGGCCATGAACCTCATCTGGTCGGACTGGGAGCCCAGCGTCAAGGCGCCGCCGTGCGCGGCGGGCACGCAGGAGTTCGGCGGGCGCTGCTTCACCGTCAGCGCGCGCGTCGACGCCGACATCAAGGCCTGGACCGACCGCGGGCTCGTCGTCACCGCGGTCGTGTACGGCACGCCTGCCTGGGCCCGGCAGGGCAGGACGTGTACGCCCGCCGCCGCCGGCTTCGAGATGTTCTGTGTCCCGAACAACCCGGCCGACTACGGCCGCTATACGGGAATGCTCGCCCAGCGCTACGACGGCCAGCACGGCCACGGCCGCATCGCCGACTTCGTCGTCATGAACGAGGTCAACAGCAACATCTGGTTCGACATCGGCTGCGGCCAGGGGACGCCGTGCAACCAGACCGCCTGGCTGGACGCGATCGCCGCGAACTACAACGCCGCCTACGACGCGATCACCGCCCAGCAGCCGACGGCCAAGGTGCTCACCTCGCTCGACCACTATTTCGGCACCACCTACGATCGACCGGCGGCGGCCGAGGCGATGCTGTCGGGCATGACCGTGCTCAAGGGGCTGGCCGCGCGGGCGGGCGGCCGCGCCTGGCGGGTGGCCTACCACCCGTACCCGCCCAACCTGCTGCGCCCCGAGTTCTCCGCCGACGACTTCCCCAGGGTGACCTACGGCAACATCGGCGTCCTGGTGGGATGGCTGCGGCAGCAGTTCCCCGGCACCCCGTCGGCGTGGGAGGTGCAGCTGACCGAGAGCGGCGTCAACTCCCTGGCGCCGTCGAGCGAGTCGGCCCAGGCCGCCAGGTTGTGCGACTCCTTCCGCAACGTGCTCGGCACCCCCGGCATCGAGAGCTACATCTGGCACCGGATGAGCGACCATCCCGACGAGACGGTCGCCGGGCTCGGCGTGGGCCTGCGCCGCACCGACGGCACCGCCAAGCCGGCGTGGGCCACGTGGGCCCTGGCCAACCGCGCCGACCTCTCGCCGCCCCAGCTGTCCTGCGGTTTCGAGCAGCTGCCCTACACCCGGCTCCGCCGGGGGTTCAGCACCGCCCGCGGCCATCTGGCGTCCTCGCGGCTGCTGCCGCCGGGCGTCACCCAGGAGCAGAGCTGGCGGCTGCTGCGCAGGCCGGCGTCCGGGACGGTGGCCCTGTACGAGTGCAAGGTCGGTGACCACACCCTCCTCACCGCCGACGGCGGCTGCGAGGGGCAGTTCCCCATGGGGCCGGTCGGCTACGCCTACACCACGCAGGTGAGCGGCTCGGTACCGCTCTACCGCTGCCGCAACGCGGTCAACGGCGACCATCTCATCACCAACCAGGCCGGCTGCGAGGGGTGGACCTACGAGTCGCGGCTCGGTTACGTGCTGCCCTGACCATGAGTGACCCGGCCAGGCCAGGCCGCCCGGCCCGGCCTGGCCGGGTGGCCGCGCCGGCCCTCGCCCCGGTGGCACGGGCCGCGCCCGCCGGCCTCGACGCCGTGGAGCGCGGCCTGATCACCGATGTCCGGCCGGACGGCGCGGAGCTAGGCGCTCAACCTCCGAACGATCTCGGCCACCACCAGCGCCCGCTGTGGCTGCAGGTAGAAGTGGTCGCCGGGGAAGACCGTCAGGGAGAAGTCCGAGGCCGTGAGCGTCTCCCAGGCCTTGGCCTGGGCCGGGGCGACCACCGGGTCGGCGTCGCCGACGAGAGCGGAGACGGGGGTGCGCAGCGGGGGGCCCGGACGGTGGCGGTAGTTCTCCAGCAGCCGGAAGTCACCGCGGACGTAGGGAAAGATGATCTCGCGCATCACGGGGTGGGTGAAGATCTCCAGCTCGGTGCCGCCGAGCCTGGACAGTTCGGCCATGAGCGCGGCGTCGTCGTAACCGGAGACCTTCCGTCTCTCCCCGGCCTCGTGCGGCGCCGTCGCCCCCGACACGAACAGCCTCGCCGGGCCGATCCCCCGCGCCTCCAGCACGCGCGTGACCTCGTAGGCGCCCACCGCGCCCATGCTGTGGCCGAACAGCGCGAAGCGCCGGTCCAGCAGCGGCAGCATCGCCTCGGTGAGCGAGTCGACCAGCGTGCTCATGTGCTCCGGCATCGGCTCGCCGAACCGGTCGGCCCGGCCGGGCAGCTGCACGCCGTACAGCTCGACCGACTCGGGCAGCAGCGCGGACCAGTCGCGGTAGGCCGTGGCGGACCCGCCCGCGTGCGGGAAGCAGATCAGCCGCGTGGTCGCCCTCGGGCGGGGGTGGAAGCAGTTCAGCCAGCTCACGTGCGTCTCTCGTCCCCGGGTCCCTCGAAGATCGTGCGGCTCATCGAATCTCCTTGAGTGTGGGGACCCCGGGCTTCGGCCCTGGGGAGGGGACGCGACACAGGGCCACGCAGGATTTATCGAACACGCGTACGACACCGGCCGTGCTGCGTCATTCGCCCATGGCTCTGATCAGGCTCTTGGGACGCATGTCGGTCCAGTTCGCCTCGATGTGGTCGAGACAGGCCTGCCGGGTGTCCTCACCGAAGGCGACCGTCCAGCCCGCCGGGACCTCGGCCCAGGACGGCCACAGGGAGTACTGGCCCTCATCGTTGATCAGCGCCAGGTAGACACCGTCGGCGTTCTCGAACGGGTTGCTCATCGAATCTCCTTGAGTGTGGGGGCCCCGGGCTTCGGCCCTGGGGAGGAAGTCACGTCAGTTCCTTTCGGAGCAGTGCGGCGATCTCCGCGATCGGCTCGGGGTTCAACATGGCCTCGTGGTCACAGGCGACCGTGTGCTCCTCGATCGTGCCGGTGACGTACGGCTTCCAGTCGGCGGCCGTGAGGATGTCCGCCTCCCGGCCGTGGGCGGCGATGACGAGGAGCACGTCCCCGTCGAACCGCCGTGGCACATGCTCCTGAGAGATCTTCACACCATTGCGGTAATTACGGTAGACCGCGAGCAGTGTCTGTTCGTCGAGGGTGGCGTACCTGCCGCCCTGCCCGTGGACGAACTCCATGACCTTCCCGATCTCCTCCGGCCCCTCGTAGCCGGCGGCGGCGAACAGCGCGGGCAGCTCCTCGCGCCCACCAGAGTCGATCTTCTCGCCGGGGTAGGCGTCGAGCAGGGCCAGCAGCGCGACCTCCTCGCCGCGTGCGCGCAGCTCGACGCCCATCGCGTGGGCGATCAGGCCGCCCATGGACCAGCCCGCCAGCCGGTACGGCCCGCGCGGCTGGACCTCGCGGAGGCGGTCGAGGTAGTCCAGGGCCATGGCCTCGATCGACGGGGCCGTGTAGCCCGGTTCGGACAGGGCGCGGGCCTGGAAGGTGTAGAGCGGCTGGTCGGGGCCGAGATGGCGGAGCAGCCCGGAGTACGGCCAGCCGAGCCCGGCGCCGGGATGCACGCAGAACAGCGGCGGCCGCGATCCACCGGCGCGCAGCGGGAGCAGCACCTCCAGACCGCCGGCGTCCGCCTCCGGCCCCGACCGCGCGTCCGGCCGGCCGTCTCCGGCCAGCGCCTCGACCGTCTGGCGCGCGAACACCTCACGCGGGGTGATCGTCACCCCCTCCTGCCGGGCCCGGGAGACCAGCCGGATCACGCTGATGCTGTCGCCGCCCAGGTCGAAGAAGCCGTCGTCGACGCCGACCTGCTCCAGGCCGAGCACCTGGGCGAACAGGCGGCAGAGCAGCTCCTCGGCGGGGGTGCGGGGGCCGCGCGAGGACACCGCGACATCCGGTTCGGGCAGGGCGGCGCGGTCCACCTTCCCGTTCGGGGTGAGCGGCAGCGCGTCCAGGGGCACCACCGAGGAGGGCACCATGTACTCGGGCAGGGCCCGCGCCGCGAACCGCCGCAGCTCCTCCGGGGCGGCGGTGCCGACCGTGTAGGCGACCAGCCGGTTGTCGCGGGCCAGCACCGACACCTGGGTGACCTCGGGATGCCGGGACAGGACCGCCTCGACCTCGCCCGGCTCGATCCGGAACCCGCGGATCTTGACCTGGTGGTCGGTCCGGCCCAGATACTCCAGCTCCCCGCCGGCCGACCACCTGACCAGGTCACCGGTCCGGTACATCCGCCCGCCGTACGGGCAGGCGACGAACCGTTCGGCGGTCAGGCCGGGACGGCCCCGGTAGCCGCGGGCCAGGCCGGAGCCCGCGAGGTACAGCTCACCCGGGGCGCCCGGGGGGACCGGGCGCAGCAGGCCGTCCAGCACGTAGGCCCGCATGCCGTCCATGGCCCGCCCGATGGGCGGCACGGCCGAGTCCACCCGGGAGACCCGGTGGTAGGTGGCGTAGGTGGTGGTCTCGGTGGGCCCGTAGACGTGGCCGAGCACGGTGTCCGGGCAGGCTTCCCGGACCCGCCGCATGGCCTCGGGTGAGGCCGCCTCCCCGCCGGTGAGGACCTCGCGAAGGCCCGCGAACGCCCCCGGGTCCTCCTCTGCGACCAGGTTGAACAGGGCGGTCGTGATGAACAGGGCGGTCAGCCGGTGTCCGGCGACGAGGGCGCCGATCGTGGCGGGATCGAGCTCGCCGGGCGGCGCGACGACGACCGTGCCGCCGTTCAGCAGCGGCACCCAGATCTCGTAGGTGGAGGCGTCGAAGGCGTGCGGCGAGTGCATCAGCAGGCGCCGGTGGCCGTCGGCCCACCGCCGGTCGGAGGCCAGGGCCAGGACGTCGCGGTGCCGTACGGCGACGCCCTTGGGTCTGCCCGTCGAGCCCGAGGTGTAGATCACGTAGGCGAGCTGGTCGGGATGGGTTCTCACCCGCGGGTCGTCACGCCGGTCGTCACGCGGAACGTCACGCGGGTCGTCACGCGGGTTGTCACGCGGGACGGGACCCGCCTCGGCCTCCTCGCGCGGGTGATCCGGCGCGCCTCCGTCCAGCCGGATCACCTCGGCGGCGTGCCCGAAGCCTGGATCGCGGTCAGTGATCAGGACGGGCGCACCGGTGTCGGCCATCACCCAGCTCATCCGGTCGGCCGGATGGCCGTGGTGCACCGGGACGTAGGCGCCCCCCGCCTTGGCGATCGCCAGGGTCGCCACGACCACGTCCGCCGACCGTTCGAGCAGGACCGCGACGGGGGTCTCGGCCCGGACGCCCAGTCCGATCAGCCGGTGTGCCAGCAGGTTGGCCCGCGCGTTCAGCTCGGCGTAGGTGAGAGAGGTCGCGCCGCTGACGACGGCCTCGGCGTCCGGAGTCCGCGCCACCTGCTCGGCGAAGGCCTCCGCGATCGTCGCCGCGGACGGAGGCACGGGCGGGGCGGGCGGAGGCACGGGCGGGACGGACGGAGGCACGGACGCGGCAGGCGGCGGCACGGACGCGGCGGGCGGGACGGTGACCGGCGTGGAGGAGGCCGGAGCCGTGGCGGAAGAGACCGGAGACGGCGCGGAGCCCAGGGAGACCGCGGAGGACGGGGACGGCGTGGTTCCGTCGTTCCAGTCGTGGAGGACGTGCGCGCGCTCGTCGGCGGACAGGAGGTCGAGCCTGGCGAGCGGCCGGTCGGGGTCGGCGGCGACGGCCTTGAGCAGGCGTGTCAGCCGGTTGAGGAGCCGGATGGCGTCGGCGCGGGGGATGACGTCGGGGCGGTGGTCCAGGCGCAGGGACAGCCGCCCGCCGGGGACGACGGCCAGGGCGAGCGGGTAGTGGGTGGCGTCGGTGCCCGAGGATCCGGCGAGCCGCAGGCTCCCCTCCGCCCCGGACCCGGCTCCTGCGCCGTCCAGGGCCGCCGCGTCGAGAGGGTAGTTCTCCAGGACGGTCATGGTGTCGAACAGCGGCCCCAGGCCGGGCAGGCGCTGGATCTCGGCGAGTCCGAGGTGGTGGTGGGCGAACAGGTCCGACTGCTCGGACTGGACGCGTCCGAGCAGTCCCGCCAGGGTCTCGGCCGAATCGATCCGTACGCGCACCGGAACCGTGTTGATGAACAGGCCGACCATGCGCTCGACGCCGGGCAGATCGGGCGGGCGGCCGGAGACGGTGCCGCCGAAGACGACGTCGTCGCGGCCGGTGAGGAGCGCGAGCAGCAGCGCCCACGCGCCCTGGATCACCGTGTTGAGGGTGAGCGACCGGGCACGCAGGACGGCGGTGAGACGGCCGGTGAGGTCCTCGCTGAGGTGGGCGCGGACGCGCCCGGGGTCGGCGGGCGGGCGGGCCGCGAGATCGGGGACGACCAGGGTGGGCCCGGCGATCCCGTGCAGGGCCCGGCCCCAGGCCGCCGTCGCCGCCGCGTGGTCCTGGCGGGCCAGCCAGGCGAGATACCCCTTGTACGGCGGGGCCGCAGGAGGCTCGGCCCCGCCGTACAGGGCGAACAGCTCGGCGGCCAGCAGCGGGGTGGACCAGCCGTCGAGCAGGATGTGATGGTTGGTGAAGACCAGCCGGTGCCTGCCGGGCGCGAGCCGTACCAGGACGAAGCGCATCAGCGGCGGCGCGGCCAGGTCGAAGCGGCGGGCCCGCTCCTCGGCGGCCACCCCGGCGGCGTCGGCGGTGGCGACCTCCCGCCAGGGGACCTCGACCCGGCGGTGCACGAGCTGGACGGGTTCGCCGTTGGTCCGCTGCCGGAACGAGGCGCGCAGGTTGGCGTGGCGGCGGAGCAGCGCCGCCACGGCGTTCCTCAGGGCGGGGACGTCGAGGGGCCCTTCCAGCTCCAGCACGAGCTGGGCGGTGTAGACATCGGGCGCGGCCTCGTCGAACAGGGCGTGGAAGAACAGCCCCTGCTGCAGCGGCGACAGGGGCAGGATGTCCTCAAGCTGACTCACGGGCACTCCACTCCGCGTCGAGTTCCGCCGCGAACGCGTCGATCTCTTCCTGGCTGATGGAGACCATCAGGTCCGAGGGGGTCAGGCCGCCGCCGGTGTGCAGGGACAGGCCGGTGAGGGCGGTGAACCAGGCCTCGGCCAGCTCTCTGACCCGCTCCTCGCCGAACAGGCGTCCCGCCCAGGACCAGGTCGCCCGGAGGCGGGGGCCGTCGGGCGTGTCCCGGGTGACCGCGTTGACCTCCAGCGCGTGCGGAACCGCGAGGTCCGCCGCGTGCCCGCCGCCGGCCGCGTCGGATTCGGGTGCCGGGGACCAGTCGGCGCCGGAGGCGGCCTCGACCCGGCCGAGGTAGTTGAAGGCCAGCTCGGGGACGGGGTACCGGCTCAGCTCGGCGGCGGTCACGGGGTTGAGGTGGCGGAGCAGGCCGTAGCCGATCCCGTTGTCGGGGATGGCACGGAGCTGTTCCTTGACCCGTTTGATCGCCCGGCCCGCCGTGGGACCCCGCAGGTCGGCCCAGTCCGCCTGGCCGGGGTCCAGCCGGACGGGATACATGGTGGTGAACCAGCCGACGGTCCTGGACAGGTCGACGCCGGGGAAGATCTCCTCCCGGCCGTGTCCCTCCAGGTCCAGCAGGACCGAGTCCTGGCCGGTCCATCGGCTGACGGCCAGCGCGAGCCCGGCGAGCAGCACGTCCCCGACCCGGGCGTGGAACGCCGCCGGGAGCCGGGTGAGCAGCGGCTCGGTGATCTCCGGGGGCAGTTCGAGCGTCAGATGGCCCTGGGTGCCGAAGGTGTCCACGGCCGGGTCCAGCCGGCGGCCCTGGGTGCCGAAGGTATCCGCGACCGGGTCCAGCCGCGTGGTCCCGCCGCCGAGTGTCCGGGTCCAGAGGTCGAGTTCGGCGGCCCTGTCGCGGGCTTCGTCCTGGAGGCGGTGGGCCCAGGTGCGGAAGGAGGTCGGGACCGCAGCCAGCTCGGGGACGGCTCCCCGCGCGGCCGCCTCCCAGGCCGCGAACAGATCAGGCAGCAGGATCCGCCACGACACGCCGTCGATCGCCAGATGATGGACGGTGAGCACCAGCCTGCCCGAGATCTCCGGCCCGGCATCCAGCCACGCGACCCCGACCATCTTCCCCGCCGCCGGATCCAGTCCGGCGCGTGACCGTGCCGCCTGCTCGATGATCGCGCCGGTCGGATCCCCGGTGACCTCGACCCGGCGCACGTGCTCCGCCGCCCGGACCGCCCCGCGCGCCGGCACCTCCAGCCCGTCGGTCGCTCTCAGCCGCAACGCGTCATGACGGTCCAGTACGGCCTGCACCGCGACGGTGAGATGATCCAGGCCGAGGTCCGGGGGGACCTGGAGGACGACCGTCTGGCTGAAGTCATCGGTCGGACCGGCGAGGCCGTCCAGCCAGGCCATGATGGGGGTGGCCGGCAGCGGGCCGATCCCCGCGTCCTCCGGCTCGTGTTCCGTCTCCTCCTCCTCGGCGGCGACGGCGGCCAGTTCCCGCACGCTCTGATACCGGAAGACGTCCCGGGGGCCGAACACCACCCCCGCCTGCCGGGCCCGGGCCACCAGCTGGATCGCGATGATGCTGTCACCGCCCAGATCGAAGAACCCGTCCTCGACGCCGACCCGCTCCACTCCCAGCACCTCGGCGAACAGCCCGCACAGCAGCGCCTCGCGCGGCGTGGACGGCTCCCGCCCGGAAGAGGTGATCTCCGGCACCGGCAGGGCCCGCCGGTCCAGCTTGCCGTTGGCCGTCAGCGGCAACGCCTCCAGTACCACTACCGCCGCCGGAACCATGTAATCCGGCAGCATCCGCCCCGCGAACCGCCGCACCTCCCCCGCGTCCAGCAC
>NZ_NGFP01000086.1 GCF_002149035.1 Streptosporangium minutum | reverse complement strand
GGCGGGCCCGGAGATCACCGGCTCTTGTGCTGGTGGTAGTGGCGGGCGGCGCGGGCCCGGTTGCCGCACCCGACCGAGCACCACTCCTGGCGGCTGTGCTCCTTGACGAAATAGAGCACGCAGCGGGGGGCCGGGCACGCGCGCAGCTGCTCGCGGGCCGGTCCGGCCAGCAGCTCTATCGCCGACCTGGCGAGGGCGGCGCGGACGCGCGGGGACTCCCCCCTCTCGCCCGCCGGGACGCTCGTGGCCACCGGGGCGCCCTCGGCCGGCCAGTCCAGCCGGGGGGCCAGCGGCGCGGCGAGCGCCGCAGCGTTGACCAGGTCGAGCGACTCGGCGAATCCCGGCAGCCGGTCGGCGTCCGCACTGCTCGCCGGGCCCGGCGCGACGGCCTTGGCGAGCAGGGCCCGTACGGCCTGCCGCAGCTCCACCACCTCGCGCCACAGGTCCTCGGTGGCGGTGAAGGCGGCGGTGAGCCCCAGCTCGGCGGCGTGGGCCCGGCCCCATCCGGTCATGCCCTCGACGTCCGAGAGCGTGTCCAGCAGCCCGCTCCGGGTCGCGCGGACCGTGCTGACGAACTCCAGGACCAACATCCTCCAAGTCTAACGCTTGGGCTGAATGAATGCCGTGAGGTCGGTCTAGCGCCGGACCGCCCGGACGAGGATGGCGACCAGGCCCGCGAAGCCCAGGCCGCCCAGGACGACCGGGATCATGATCGCCGGTTCGATGCCCGGCCGGCTGATGAACACGGTCCCGACCGCGATGAACAGCATGCCGCTGAGCAGGGCCATCCAGTCTGTCCGGTGCCGCCTGCCGCGCTCCGTCGTCCGGTCGACCTCAGGCCGCACGGCGCACCTCCACGTCTCCGATGCCCGCCTTGACGTTCAGGACGACGGTCGCCACGTCGCCCTCCGGGGCCGTCTCGGGCTCCAGGACCCTGTTGTGCTGAATGTCGGCCCCGCCCTCCACCGCATGGTCGATCTTGACGTCGCCCAGTTTGGTGGATCCGTTGACCACGACCCGGACCGTCGGCGGCAGGATCACGCTGATCTGCCCCACCGAGACGGAGGCGTCGAAGACGGTCCGCGAGCCCGGCGGGAACGTCAGGTCGCTGAGGTCGAGGGTGCCCTCGCCGACGCCCACGTCATAGTCCGCGGCGATCTCGGACAACTTGGTCGGCTCCCAGCGGTAGCTGCCGAACCTCTTCGGCATGTCGGTCAGCGTGGACCCCGCGACCAGGGCGATCGAGATGATCGTGCCCGCCGCGACCAGGGCCGCGCCCCGGCCGAACCAGGCGGCGACCAGGAGGCCGGCGCCGATGGTGATCAGCATCGCGCCTCCGGCGATCGTCATGTTGACCGATCCCGACGTGGCTTGGATCGCCATGATGATCCCTCCAACGATCATGGCCAGGCACAGGGTGACGCCTCCGACGAACGACCGGGGCCGCTTCGGCCGGGGCGCCGTCCGGGCCGGCCCGCCGTACCCGGAGAGGTCATAGGGGGAGTACTGCTGCTGCCGCCTGCGCGGGTCCAGGGGCTGGTAGGGCCCGTAGGGCGAGAACGGCTCGCCGGAGGAGTCGAACGACGGCCTGGCGGCGGGCCGGGGAGGCGGCGGCATGTCCCCGGCGGGGAACGCGCCCCGCGGCGGGCCGTCCGCGACCGGCGCCGTGCCCCCGTACGGCGGCGCGTTCCCCGGTGACGGCGTGTCCGCGACCGGCGCCCTCTCCGCGTACGGCGTGTCCGCGACCGGCTCCGTCTCCGTGTACGGCGGCGCGCTCTGCGGTGACGGGGTGTCCGCGGTGGAGGGCGTGTCCGCGGGGAGCGGCGTGCTCCCGGCGGACGGGATGTCCCCGGCCGGAGCTGTGCCGCCGCCCTGCGGGGCGGGGACCGGCGCCGGGCCTGCGGCCGGGGCCGGGGCCTGAGCCGCGTAGGGGACGGTGGACATCGATCCGGTCCGCGGGTGCGCTGCCGGGTAGGGGTGCGCGACAGGCGGGGCCGGGGCGAAGGCCGCGGGCGGCGGCCCGGACGGGCGGGGAACGCGACGGCCGCGGAGCCGATCGGGCAGCGAACGGACCACGGCCAGCAGGTCGACGCCGCGGGCGTGGGCGGCCAGCAGGACGATGGCGAACAGCGTGCCGACCACGACCGTGCCGGTGCCGATGCCGTCCGAGGACAGGTTGATGATCAGCCCGAAGGCGAACACGCCGGTCAGCAGGGCCAGCACGGTCTCGCTGTCGAAGGTGCGCCGGGTCCACTGCTCCACGTATCCCGGGCCGCCGGTCGCCTCCCGCATCAGCAGGAACGCCGCGATGTAGAGCATGATGCCGATCCCGGAGCCGAGGACCAGCACCGCGAAGCCGACGCGGAACAGCACCGGGTCGATCCCGGCGTAGCGGCCCAGGCCCGCGCAGACGCCGGTGAGCATGCGGCCCTCGTCACTGCGGCGGAGCACGCGTTCCTCAGCAAGGGGGGATGCGGGCGGCGAGTCGGACGAGGTGCTCGCCGGGTCCTGTGCGTTCCCGGTGTCGGTCATGTTCCAATCGTGGCCTTCCCCGGCGGAGATCGCATCCGGGAGACCCCTGAGTCCTCCCGGAGCGGGAAGGCCTCTCTCAGGGTCGCGTCAGGGGAACGCCGGATGCGAAGAGGTGCCCCGACGTGTGACGATGCTGACGATATGGCTGACCGACAGACAATTCGTGACGCGGCGCCCGCGCCCCCGGAGGCACCCGCTCTCCCTCGGCTGATCAGGCCGGTGGAGGGTCGTCTGGTCGCCGGGGTGGCCCAGGGCGCCGCCGCCCAGCTCCGGCTCGACCCGGTCGCGCTGCGGCTGGCGTTCGTGCTGCTCACCGTCCTGGACGGGATCGGCGCCGTAGCCTACGCGGCGCTGTGGATGTTCACCTCGCGCGAGCCGTACGAGGGCAGGGAGCCCTCCCGCGACTGGAGCCAGGTCGCCGCCTACGGCGCGATCGGGCTGGCGCTGATGGCCCTCGGCTGGCTCACCGGGACCTCGACCGGCGGGATCGGCGCGTGGCCGATCGCGGTCGGTGGGATCGGCTCGCTGATCCTGTGGCAGCAGGCCGACCCGGACCGGCGGCAGCGCTGGATGAACTCGACGGTCGGCCAGGTGCGCCAGAACCGGGTCCGCACGCTCGCCGGGCTGGCGCTCGTCGTGGTCGGCGCCATCGGCTTCCTGGTGGTCACCGACGAGCTGGGCAGCGCCCGTCCCGGCGTCATGTTCACACTGGTGGTCGTGGGCGGCGTCGCGCTGATCGCCGCCCCGTGGCTGGCCGCGCTGTGGAAGGAGCTGCAGCGGGAGCGCCGCGAGCGCATACGGCAGGAGGAGCGCGCCGAGTTCGCCGCGCACGTGCACGACTCCGTGCTGCACACGCTCACGCTGATCCAGCGCAACGCCAATGACTCACGTGAGGTGATGCGGCTCGCCCGCTCCCAGGAACGTGAGCTGCGCAACTGGCTCTACCAGCCGAAACAGGACGCCGACGCCTCGGTGGCCGCGGCAGTGCGCCGGGTCGCGGCCGAGGAGGAGGACGCGCACGGGGTGCCGATCGAGGTCGTCTGCGTCGGCGACTGCCCGCTGACTCCGGAACTGTCCGCGATGATGCAGGCCGCACGGCAAGCTATGGTCAACGCCGCGAAATACTCTGAATCATCGGTCGTCTCCGTCTACGCCGAGGCGGAGCCGGAGGAGGTCACCGTCTTCATCCGGGACCGCGGTGTCGGGTTCGACATGGGACAGGTGCCCGAGGACCGGATGGGCATCCGCCAGTCGATCATCGGCAGGATGGAGCGCCACGGCGGCAGCGCCCGGGTGCGGACCGAGCCCGGCGAGGGCACGGAAGTGATGTTGACCATGAAGCTGGAGAAGACGTGAGCGAGCGAGCCAGGAAGAACGGCAGTGCGGAAGCGCGGACGGCGGGGGAGGGCTCATGAGCGCCATCAGGGTTCTGATCGTCGACGACCACCGGTTGTTCCGCTCCGGTGTCCGCGCCGAGCTGGGCGACTCCATCGAGGTGATCGGGGAGGCCGAGGACGTCGAGTCCGCGGTCAGGACGATCGCGGAGCTCCAGCCCGACGTGGTCCTGCTCGACGTGCACATGCCCGGCGGCGGCGGCCAGGAGGTGCTCCGCCGTGTCCTCGGCCCCGGCTCCTCGGTCCGCTTCCTCGCGCTGTCGGTCTCCGACGCCGCAGAGGACGTCATCGGCGTGATCCGCGGCGGTGCCCGGGGATATGTCACCAAGACCATCAGCGGTCGCGAGCTCACCGACGCCATCCGCCGGGTGGCCGACGGCGACGCGGTGTTCTCCCCGAGACTGGCCGGCTTCGTGCTGGACGCCTTCGCCTCCAGCGAGGCCCCGCCGATCGACCCGGAGCTCGACTCGCTGACCCAGCGCGAACGCGAGGTCCTGCGGCTGATCGCCCGGGGCTACGCCTACAAGGAGATCGCCAAGGAGCTGTTCATCTCGGTCAAGACCGTGGAGACCCACGTCTCGTCCGTCCTGCGCAAGCTTCAGCTCTCCAACCGCCACGAGCTCTCCCGGTGGGCCACCGCACGACGTCTGGTCTGACCTGTACTATCTGTAACTTATGTGCGACTCTGCGAAGTATGGGTCGCGATGTGCCTGCGATGGTGTTCAGCCGGGAGGACCGACGGCGATACCGGGACAAGGTCCGCCGATGTCTTGACGTCTTCGCGCAGATGCTGCGCGAGGCGAGGTTCGAGTTCGACCAGCCGAAGGCCGGGCTGGAGATCGAGCTCAACCTCGTGGACGACCGCGGCGATCCCGCGATGAAGAACGCCGAGGTGCTGGCGGCGATCGCCGAGCCGGACTGGGCCACCGAGCTCGGCCAGTTCAACGTGGAGATCAACGTCATGCCGGAGTCCCTTGAGGGGGACGGCCCCGTGCGGCTGGAGAAGGTCGTGCGGGACCGGCTCAACCACGCGGAGGGCCGGGCCCACACGGTCGGCGGGCACCTGGTGATGGTGGGCATCCTGCCCACCCTGCGGGAGAGCGACGTGCACGAGGGCACGCTGTCGGCCAACCCGCGCTACAAGCTGCTCAACGAGCAGATCTTCGAGGCCAGGGGCGAGGACCTGCACCTGTCGATCGACGGTGAGGAGACCCTCGACACCTACGCCGACAGCATCACACCCGAGGCAGCCTGCACGAGCCTCCAGCTCCACCTCCAGGTCAGCCCGGCGGCCTTCGCCGCCCACTGGAACGCGGCCCAGGCCATCGCGGGCGCCCAGGTGGCGGTGGCGGCCAACTCCCCGTTCCTGTTCGGCCGGCAGCTCTGGCAGGAGACCAGGATCCCGCTGTTCGAGCAGGCCACCGACACCCGGCCGGTGGAGCTGAAGACCCAGGGCGTGCGGCCGAGGGTGTGGTTCGGCGAGCGGTGGATCACCTCGGTCTTCGACCTGTTCGAGGAGAACGCGCGCTATTTCCCCGCGCTCCTGCCCATATGCGAGGACGCCGACCCGCGTGAGGAGCTGGCCCGGGGCGTGACCCCCGCGCTGGACGAGCTGACCCTGCACAACGGCACCGTCTACCGGTGGAACCGGCCGGTCTACGCCGTCGTCGGCGACATCCCGCACCTGCGGGTGGAGAACCGGGTGCTGCCCGCCGGGCCGTCGGTCGCCGACGCCGCCGCCAACGCCGCGTTCTACTACGGCCTCATGCGCATGCTTCCCCACGCCGAACGGCCGGTGTGGACGCGCATGTCCTTCGCCGCGGCCGGGGACAACCTGCACGCCGCCGCCCGGCACGGGCTGGAGGCGCGCCTCTACTGGCCGGGACTGGGCGAGGTGGCCGCCGCCGAACTGATCCTGCGCCGACTGCTGCCGCTCGCCTACGAGGGCCTCGACCTGTGGGGAGTGAACCCCGAGCACAGGGACCGGCTGCTGGGGATCATCGAGCAGCGGTGCGTGACCGGCAGGACCGGGGCGAGCTGGCAGATCGACACCGTGAAGGAGCTGGGGGACATCGACAGGCACGAGGCACTGCGCCGGATGACCCTGCGCTACATCGAGCACATGCACACCAACGAGCCCGTGCACACCTGGCCGTCCCCCTGACCCCCGCGGGCGATTCCAGGGGAAACCGGTCAGCGGTGGGAGAGCTGTCGCACGGAGCGGCCGGCTGGGTCAGGATGAGGCGCATGAAAGTCTTCCGCTGCCTTCTGCTGCTGCTCCTGACGGCCACAGCCGCGGCCTGCGGGAGTGACCGGCCGGGCCCCGACGCCGCCACGCCCGCCCCGCTGGGGCAGACGTTCGAGTCCGACATCCGGCTGGCCAGGGAGCTCAGCGAGGCCTACTGGCGGCAGGCCTTCTCCGCCGACGGGCTGGCCTACCGCCCGGTCACCGCCTTCACCGCCTACCAGGGGGACGACGGCCCCGACTGCGGCGGCCTGCCCTCGGTGCCGAACAACGCCTTCTACTGCGCCGACGGGCACTTCATCGCCTACGACGAGCGCTGGATGCGCAAGCTCTACGACGAGATGGGCGACGGCTCGGTCTACGTGATCATCCCGCACGAGTTCGGGCACGCCGTACAGGCGCAGCTGAACAGCGGCTTCCGGCTCAACGTGGAGCGCGAGCTCCAGGCCGACTGCTACGCGGGCGGCACCCTCGGCGCGCTCGTCGCCGGCGGGTCGCTGGAGGCGGAGCCGGGCGACAGGGACGAGCTGTTCCTCAACCTCGCCGCGGCGGGGGACCCCACCGACGACTGGCTGCGCCCCGACGCCCACGGTACGGCGGAGCAGCGCCAGGCGCTCTTCGCCAAGGGGTACAACGAGGGTGCCGCGGCCTGCTGAGATACACCCCGGAGGTTACCCCTGAATCCACCGGGAGGTTGATGTCGTGCCGCTGGGATCCGCCTAGTCTGAGGGCCGGCGATCCATCAGGGGGCGATGTCATGCGGCGGAAGGTGCGCGAGATCGGCTGGGCCATACGGGGCGCCTGTCGTGCGAGCGATCCCGAGCTGTTCTTTCCACTGGCGCAGTCGGCCGAGCAGGAGGCGCGGGCGAAGGCGGTCTGCGCGGGATGCCCGGTGCTGGCGGACTGCCGGGCCTACGCCGTGCGGGCGGGGGAGCCCGAGGGGATCTGGGGCGGCCTCACCGTCCAGGAACGGCGCAGCCTGCGGTTCCCCTCCGGATGGCGGCAGCCCGCCGCGGGATGAGCCCGCCTCGCATAGCCTCGGACCCGAGGCTGAGGAGGATCAAGGTGCGCGGATCCGGGACGCGGAGCGGGCGGAGCAGGGCGGCGCGGCCGTGACGGCGGACCGGAGGGCGGTGCTCCCGAGCGCGGTGGCCGTTCTGACGGCGGACCGGAGGGCGGTGCTCGCGAGCGCGGTGGCCGTCCTGGCGGCGGCCAACGTCCTCAACAACCGTGTCGCGCCGCGCCTGGCCCCCCTGACCTCGGCCGCCGCCACCTGGGCGCTGCTCGCCCTGGCCCGCCGTTCCGGGCTGTCCTGGTCCGAGCTGGGGTTCCACCGAGGCCCGCGCGGCCTGCGGATCGGCGGCGCCCTCGCCTCGGCCGTGGCCGGGGTCTACGCCGTGGGGATCGCCGTCCCGGCCACCCGCCGCTTCTTCCGCGACGAGCGGGCACTGTCCCTCTCCCGGGCCCGTGCGCTTGAGGAGGCCCTGCTCCAGGTGCCGGTCGGCACGGTCCTGCTGGAGGAGGTCGGTTTCCGCGGGGTCCTTCACGCCCTCCTCGCCCGTTCCCACGGCCCCCGTACGGCCACCGCAGTCTCCTCGGCCCTGTTCGGCCTCTGGCACGTGCTCCCCGCGATCGACATGATGGCCGCCAATCCCGCGTTGAGCGGCCTGGCGGCGGGGGAGCCGCCCGGCGACGGGCCGCGGAGGGAAGACAAGCGCCAGGACGGGCGCCAGGGGGAAGACAAGCCGCGAGGGGAAGACAGGCCGCGGAGGGAAGACGAGCGCCAGGACGGGCGCCAGGGGGGAGACAAGCCGCGGTGGGAAGACGCGCGGCGGGGGGACGGGGCCGCGCCGGGCCCGCCGGCGCGGGCGTCGCGGTGGGAGACGGCGCGGGTGGTGGCCGGGTCGGTGGCCGCCACCGGGCTGGCCGGGGTGTTCTTCGGCGAGCTCCGCCGCCGGGGAGGCCTGGCCGCCCCCTCGCTGTTCCACGTCGCGACCAACTCGCTGGGCTACCTGTTCGCCCGCCTCGCCCCCGCGGAGCCCGGCTCCGGGGGCGGTCGTCTCACCGGCGCGCCGGGAACCGGCCCCGAGCCACCAGTTCGATCGTGACGAGTATGGCCGTGGCCTCGGCCGCCAGCAGCGCGATCAGCACGACGAGCTGGACGACCCCGGCCTGGAGCGGGGTCGCCCCGCCCAGCAGCATCCCGACGAAGGCCCCCGGCAGCGTGACCAGTCCCACGGTCGAGGTCTGGTCCAGCACGGGCACCAGCGCCTGAGCCGCCGCCGGGCGGCAGATCTCCAGCGCCGCGTCCCGCTCGGAGAAGCCCAGCGCGAGCGCCGCCTCGACCTCGCCGCGCCGCTGCACCAGCTCGTCCACCGCCCGCCGTCCCGCGAGCGCGGTGACCGTCAGGCACCCGCCGAGCAGGATGCCCGCGACGGGGATCAGCGTGATGCCCTTCAGCGGGACGGTCCCGGTGCCGACGAGCAGCGCGAGGACCGGCAGGGCCCCCACCGCGACGGGCACGGCGGCCCACCGGACCGCCCGGCCCGAAGTGATCCTGCGACCCGCGGTCAGGCTCGCGACGCCGTACATGACCAGCACGAAGGCCGCCACCGCGAGCGGTCGGTCGACGGCCCAGACGATGATCAGCGCCACCGCGCCGAGCTGGACGGCCGCCCGCAGGCTCGCGGTGAGCACGGCGCGGGCGTGCCCGAGGTGGCCGAGCAGGGCGACGGCGGCGCCCGCGAGGGCCAGGAGGACGACGGCGACGGCGGTGACCGGTGACAGGTCGATGGGGCTCACGGAAGTAGATCTTCTCCCGGCGGCCCGGCGATCCTCATCGCCGACCGGCTCAGGCCGTGGGGACCCGCTGGAAGGCCTCGGCGTAACGGCCCTCCCCGAGGCCCGCCTCGACCGCGAGCTGTGAGAACCGGGAGCGGATGAAGTCGTCGAACCCCTCCACGTGGCTGGTCTGGCTCACATGGGCGCGCAGCGCGGAGAGCTTGCGTTCGAAGGTGTCGGTGACGTCGACGTGATGGTCGGGGGTCTGGCCGCCGTTGAGCCAGACCTCCCGGACCGTCCACGCCTCCAGGCCCTCCTCCAGCAGGAGCGAGGGGAAGGTGTAGGGGTTGCGCGCGTCGGGGTAGACGGCGTCGAGCGCGGAACCGCCGACCGCGCGGTGGTCGGGGTGGCTGGGGGCGATGAACCCGTAGTTGCGCTCCGGGGTGTGGGTGATCACCAGGTCGGGCCGGACCTGGCGGATGACCCGGGTGATGTCGCGCCGCAGGTCCAGGCTCTGCACCACGGTCCCGTCGTGGTAGCCGAGGAAGCGCAGGTCGGTCACGCCGACGATCTTCGCCGCGTTGGTCTGTTCGGTACGGCGCAGCCCCGCCATGCCCCCGTTGTCCAGCTCCCGGTCGAAGCCGCCCGCGTCGCCGTCGGTGACGACGCAGTAGGTCACCTCGACGCCCCGGTCGGTGAACCGCGCGATCGATCCCGCGGCGGCGAAGTCGACGTCATCCGGGTGCGCGGTCACCACGAGCACCCGGTTGATCTCGTTCTCAGACAGCATGAGAGGCCCCTCTGTTCTCCGCGTATCGATCAATTCTCACAACTACTGACAAGTCTGTCGGCATTCCTTTCCGCGGCTGGACCCGGTTGTCGGCGGACCGCCATAACCTAGGGGGCGTGTCGATCCCAGCCGCTTCCCTGACCCACCCGTTGCTCGACGGGCTCAACCCCCAGCAGCGGGAGGCCGTCGTGCATCACGGCAGCCCGCTCCTCATCGTCGCGGGCGCCGGATCAGGCAAGACACGGGTGCTGACCCACCGCATCGCCTACCTGCTGGGCGAGCGGGGCGCGCAGCCGCAGGAGATCCTGGCGATCACCTTCACCAACAAGGCCGCGCGGGAGATGAAGGACCGGGTCGACACCCTCATCGGCCCGCGCTCGGCGGCGATGTGGGTGATGACCTTCCACAGCGCGTGCGTGCGGATCCTGCGGCGCGAGGCCAAGCGGCTGGGCTTCCCCTCCAGCTTCTCCATCTACGACCAGGCCGACTCCCAGCGGCTGATGGCGATGGTCTGCCGGGAGATGGACCTCGACCCCAAGCGCTACCCGCCGCGCTCCTTCTCCGCCCAGGTCAGCAACTTCAAGAACGAGCTGATCGACTACGAGACGGCGGCCGGACAGGCCTCCAGCCACCTGGAGCGCACGCTCGCCGAGGCCTACCGCAACTACCAGCGGAAGCTGACCGAGGCCGGCGCGATGGACTTCGACGACCTCATCATGCTGACGGTCACGCTGTTCCAGATCTTCCCCGACGTGGCCGAGCACTACCGGCGCCGCTGGCGCCACGTCATGGTGGACGAATACCAGGACACCAACCACGCCCAGTACACCCTGATCCGCGAGCTCGTCGGCGCCCCCGAGCTGCGCACCGCCGACGGCGACCTGGTCAGGGAGGGCACGGTCGCCCCCGCCGAGCTGTGCGTGGTCGGCGACGCCGACCAGTCGATCTACGCCTTCCGGGGCGCGACGATCCGCAACATCCTGGAGTTCGAGCGCGACTACCCCAACGCCAGGACGATCCTGCTGGAGCAGAACTACCGCTCCACCCAGACGATCCTGAGCGCGGCCAACGCGGTGATCTCGCGCAACGAGAGCCGCAAGCCGAAGAACCTCTGGTCCGACCAGGGCGCCGGCCCGAAGATCGTCGGCTATGTCGCGGACAACGAGCACGACGAGGCCATGTTCGTCGCGCAGGAGGTCGACAAGCTCACCGACGACGAGGGCGTCGTGCCCGGCCAGGTGGCGGTGTTCTACCGGACCAACGCGGCCTCCCGGGTGTTCGAGGAGATCTTCATCCGGACGGGCCTGCCCTACAAGGTGGTCGGCGGGGTGCGCTTCTACGAGCGCAAGGAGGTCCGTGACCTGCTGGCCTACCTGCGGGTGCTGGCCAACCCCAACGACGTGGTGTCGCTGCGCCGGATCCTGAACGTGCCCAAGCGCGGCATCGGAGACCGGGCCGAGGCGATGGTGGAGGCGTTCGCGTCCCGCGAGCGGATCCCGTTCTGGGAGGGGCTCCGCCGGGCGGACGAGGCGCCGGGCATGGCCACCCGGTCGCTCAACGCCATCAGGGAGTTCGTCGCGCTGATGGACGAGCTGATGGCCAAGGCCGCCGGCACGCCGCCGTCGGAGCTGGCCCAGGAGGTGCTGGAGAGCACCGGTTACCGGACGGAGCTCGCGACCTCGGGTGACCCGCAGGACGAGAGCCGCCTGGAGAACCTGGACGAGATGATCTCGGTGGCGTCGGAGTTCGAGGAGGCCAACCCCGAGGGCACGCTCGTGGAGTTCCTGGAGCAGGTCTCCCTGGTGGCCGATGCCGACCAGATCCCGGCGGGCGACGGCGGTCAGGGCGTGGTCACGCTGATGACCCTGCACACCGCCAAGGGGCTGGAGTTCCCGGTGGTGTTCCTCACCGGCATGGAGGACGGTGTCTTCCCGCACATGCGCTCGCTGGGCGAGCCGAAGGAGCTGGAGGAGGAGCGCCGGCTGGCCTACGTCGGCATCACCCGGGCCGAGCAGCGCCTCTACGTCTCCAGGGCGGCCGTCCGCAGTTCCTGGGGGGCACCCGCGTTCAACCCGGCCTCCCGCTTCGTCGCCGAGATCCCGGGGGAGCTGGTCGACTGGCGCAGCGACCCCGGTAAGAACGCCTGGAGCGCCGGCGCCTCCCGCCGCGAGACCCGACCGGCTCCCGCCAGGAAGCCCGGCGGGAAGCCGATCCCCAACCTGACCCCGGGTGACCGGGTCACCCACGACCAGTTCGGCCTGGGCACGGTCGTGTCGGTGGACGGCGTGGCCGAGAAGACCAAGGCGAAGATCGACTTCGGCAGCGGCGGGGAGAAGACCCTGCTGCTGGCCTACGCGTCGCTGGAGAAGCTCTGACGGCCGCCGTACAGGCCCGGTGAGCCGGAGCTCACCGGGCCTGTCCGCGATCGGCCTGTCCGGAGCGGGATCAGTCCTTGAAGACGCGGACGAACGGGTCCTCGATCTGCTCCTCGCTGAGGACGAGGTCGTCGAAGTCCGCGACCTGGGAGGCGGGCGGAGCCTTGATGGCCGACTTCGTGCCCCAGCCGGAGTAGCGGCTGTCGTTGAGGTAGGTCATGTCCAGGCTGGTCAGGCCCCGCAGGGACTGCGTCCAGGAGGAGACGGCCCGCCGTACGAGCTGGTCGGGGCCGAGGTAGAGCTTCCAGCTCACCGGCAGCGTGGCGGACGCGGTCGAGGGCTTGCCGCCCAGCAGCGCGCGGACCGTGGGGGAGACCTTGTAGAGCTCGCCCAGGGTGATCGTGCCCGAGTGGACGACGGTCCGGGCCCCGTCCCAGGTGCCGCCGGGGCGCCTGGTCGCCGTGTGGGCCAGCGCCGCCTTCAGGGTGGCGGGTTCGAGGGGGTTGAGGATCTGCTGCGCGGGGTTGCCCAGGGCCACCGTGCCGCCCTTGGCGCGCAACCACTTCTTGCCCTCGGGCATGGAGTCGGCGTAGAACCCGCCGGAGGTGTAGGTGGCGCCCTTCACCGTGATCGTGCGGGAGGGGCCGAAAAGGCCCTTGAGCTCCTTGTCGGCCCCGGGCAGGGTGAACTCGTCGGTGACGTCCGAGGCCACCACACCCGATGTGCCGAACTCCAGCACGCCGCCGCGCCGGTTGAAGATCGCTCGCTGGTTCTTGCCCTCGCCGATGATCTTCGCGTTCTCGGTGAGCCTGACGCCGCGGTGGAGCTTGAACTGGCTCTTCAGCGCGGACACCGGGTCGGCCTGTGCGCTCTGTGCGCTCGCCCGCGCGGGCTGGGCGTTCGCGGGGGCGGCGGCCACGAGCGCGGGCGCGATCAGCGCCGCCGCGGTGGCGCCGGTCAGAGTGGCGATCATTCGCCTCATCCGGGGGTCCTCCTGTATGGGTCCTCGCGTCGTCGCTGAGGGATCACCCGAGATTCTTGCTTAATTACCATCATTTCGGGCCAAAAGCTGATCAATAAGGTGCGCCCGGCAGGCGGTGCCTGCCGGGCGCGGTGATGCGGTCAGCGCGGAGTGATCAGTTGCCGAGCAGGGGGATGGAGGTGGCGGTCTCCGCGCCCTCCTCCAGGTCCTTCAGATCGGCGATCTGGTCGGCGGGCGGGGCCTTGACCGTGACCTTGGAGCCCCAGCCGGTGTAGCGGGTGTCGACCGTCACCGCGCTCTCGTCGGAGCCGGCCGCGGAATAGGTCGTCACCAGGCGCTTGGCGAGCCGGTCGGAGCCGAGGAACAGCTTCCAGCTCACCACGGTCTTGGCGGTCTTCGCGCTCGGGGCGCCCATGGAGGCCCGGAACCACGGCGAGACCTTGTTCAGCTCACCAAAGGTGATCTTTCCGCTGTAGGTCCCGGCGCGCTTGGTGGCGTGCGCCAGCAGGGTCTTGAGCGTCGCGGGCTCGGCCACGTTGACGAACTGGCTCACGGTGCCGGTGAAGCCGAGCATGCCGTCGGGGAACCGGACCCAGGTCTTGTCGGCGGGCATGAACTCGCCCATGACGCCACCGGAGACGTAGGTCGCGTTCTTGATGCGGACGACCCGCTCGGGCTTGGCCAGCCCGGCGAACAGCTTGGACATGTCCTCGTCGTCGCCGAAAGCCCCCTCGAAATCGCTCGCCTTGAACCGCAGCTGGCCGGTCTGGTCGGAGGCGCTGATTCCCGAGGAGCCGAACTGGAGCGCGCCGGTGCGCTTGGCGAGGACCATGCTCCCCTGCGGGCCCTGCATCTTCGTGGTGTCGACGAAGTTCACGCCGCGTCCACTGCTGAACTGGCTCTTCAGCGCGGTGATCGGATCGGCGGCCTGGGCATGCGCGGTCGAGGCGAGCGCGGGAGCGCCCAGTACGGCCGTCGCGGCGCACGCCAGACCGGCGATGTATCGCTTCAAGGAAAAATCCTCCTGAATAATCCCTCCACCCCGTGTGGGAGAGATGTCGGAATTATTGCGCATCAAGATCACGACGGAATATCGTATGTGGAGTTTTACCTTGAATGATTTGTGGATGTTTCGTGCAGAACCCGTCTCCGTTAACAGTGGGGGAAATCGCTCCGCCCTATCCGATGGGCAGCACCGCGGGCTCGGGGAAGTCGGCGCCGACACGGCCGGCGTCGGCGGTGTCCTCCGGAGGCGGCGGGGTGAGCGTGACGGGCGAGCCCCAGCCGGTGTAGCGGGTGTCGGCGACCGTGGTGGTGTGGCTCCGGGGCCGTCCGGGGAGGGGCTGCTTCCAGGTGGTGGTCAGGCGGCGGGCCAGGTGGGCCCGGTCGAGCCAGAGCCGGAAGCCGATCGGGATCCGGCCGCTCCGCGTGCTGGGCGGGCCCGCGAGCCGGTCGCGGAAGCTGGGGGAGACCTTGTAGAGGGTGCGCAGCGTGACGGCGCCCTGGAGGATCGTCCCGTACGAGCCCTTCTTCCTCGACGTGGCGTGTGACAGCAGGGTGCCCAGGGTGGCGGGCTCGAAGACGTTCACGATCTGCGGCAGCGCGGCCGTCTGCTTGATGTTCGCCGGGCCGATCAGGCCGAGCCAGGTCTTGCCCTCCGGTAGCCACGTCTCGTAGCCGGGACCGGACAGGTACGCCTCGTCCGGGAAGCAGATCACCCGGGTCGAGCCGAGCCGCTGCCCCAGCTGGTTCTCCAGCTCCCTGACGACTCCCTTCCCCAGCTCCGTCCGCCCCACGGTGTCGGTGCCGTACACCCCGGCCGCGTCGAACTCCACCCGGCCCTTGCGCCAGATGGTGACGGCCGGTTTGCCGTCCCTGTAGACCCGGCCGAGGTCGGAGATCCGCAGCCCCACGTGCTCGCCGAACTGCTGCTTCAGTCTCTGCACGGGGGACGGTGGAGCCTGTGCCTCCGCCACCCCCGTCGACAGCACCGAACCGGCCAGCACGGCTGCCACCGCGGCAATCCACCGTCTCATCGGGATCTCCCTCCCCGGGGTCAAGATCCGCCAAGCTAGCCAACCGCGGAGGCCCCGGCTATGGCGTGGGCCAACAAGTCCCGTCTGCGGATTGCGCGTGCGTGAGCCGTACGGCGCCGCGCCGGTCGCCACCGTGCGCCGACATCCCGGGCACTGTCGGCTCTATTGACAGGGAACGGTGGAAATGGTCCCATCCCTCCTATAGTTAGGAACCCTTCCTAACTAGCTCTCCTCGCTCTCCCTCCCCCCAAGACAACTGCAGGAGGATCGATGAGATCTCCTATCCGGGCGCGCTCGCTGGCCGGCGCGCTCGTGGCCGGGCTGGTGCTCGGCCTGCTGGCCGCGCTCCCCGCGGCCGCCGCGCCGACCAGGTACGAAGCCGAAGGCGCCACCGTCTTCCAGGGTGCCGTGGAAGCCAACCACGCCGGGTTCTCCGGCACCGGATTCGTCAACACCGACAACGTCGCCGGCTCCTACGTCGAGTTCACCGTCAACGCCGCCGGCGCCGGATCCGCGGCCATCGCCATCCGGTACGCCAACGGCACCACTGTCAACCGCCCCGCCGACGTCGCCGTCAACGGCGTCGTCGTCTCGGCCGGCCGCGCGTTCAACGGCACCGGCGCCTGGGCCACCTGGGCGACCTCCACCCTGACCGCGCCGGTGAAGGCCGGGGCCAACACCGTCCGGATCACCTCCACCACCGCGGGCGGCACGCCCAACCTGGACTTCCTGGACGTCGAGGTGACGGTGGCCGGCGACGACTACCAGGCGGAGAACGCCACGATCTCCCAGGGCGCCGTGGACGACAAGCACGCCGGGTTCACCGGCACCGGATTCGTCGACTACGCCAACGTCGCCGGCTCCTACGTCGAGTTCACCGTCAACGCGGCGACCGCCGGCAACTACGGCCTGGCGTTCCGCTTCGCCAACGGCAGCACGGCCGACAGGCCGATGGACGTCTCCGTCAACGGCGTGAGGGTCTCGGCCGGGCTGTCCTTCCCCGGTACGGGCGCGTGGACCACCTGGGTGGAGAGAACCGTCACCGCGGGCCTCGTCGCCGGGGCCAACAAGGTCCGGGCCACCGCCACCACCGCGGGCGGCGGCCCCAACCTCGACCGGCTGAGCGCGGCGGCGCCGGCCGACGCCGAGCCGCCGACCGCCCCGGCGAACCTGCGCCTCGTCGGCGAGGTCAAGCCGACCTCGGTCGATCTGGCCTGGGACGCCTCCACCGACAACGTGGGCGTGTCGCAGTACAAGATCTACAACGGCGGCAACGTGCTCATGACCGTGGGCGGCAACGTCACCGCCACCACGCTGCCCGGCCTGACGCCCAACACCAGGTACGTGCTGAGCGTGCTCGCCTACGACGCGGCGGGCAACGCCTCCCAGGGCGGCGACAACGTCGACGTCACCACGCCGCCGAGCGACGACACCCGGCCGCCGAGCACGCCGGCCGGCCTGCGCGCGACCGGCGTCGCGGCCGCCACGGTCACGCTGGCCTGGAACGCCTCCACCGACGACATCGGGGTCACCGGCTACAACGTCTACCGTGACGGCACGAAGTTCGCCACCGTGCCCGACCTGACCGCGACCGCGGACGGGCTGACGCCCAACACGACCTACGCGTTCACCGTCGAGGCGTTCGACGCCAACGGCAACGTCTCGCCGCGCAGCGCGCCGCTGGCGGTGAAGACGAGCGGTACGGCGGGCGGAGGCGACCCCGTCTACGACAGGGACGTCGCCAAACTCGACCTGCCGTGGGGCGTCGCCTTCCTGCCCGACGGCAGCGCGCTGGTCGCCGAGCGGGACCGGTTCGAGATCGTCCGCGTCACCCAGAGCGGGCAGAAGACCGTGGCCGGAAAGATCACCGAGGCGGTGACGACCAGCGGCGAGGGCGGGCTCCTGGGCCTGGCGATCTCGCCGTCCTTCGCCACCGACCACTACGTCTACGCCTTCCACACGGCCGCGTCCGACAACCGTGTCGTGCGGTTCAAGTATGAGAACGGGCAGATCGGCGCCCGTGAGCCGATCGTCACCGGCATCGCCAAGAACAAGTTCCACAACGGTGGCCGGATCAAGTTCGGCCCGGACGGCTTCCTCTACGTCACCACCGGCGACGCCCAGGACGGCAACCGGGCGCAGAACCTCAACTCGCTCAACGGCAAGATCCTGCGTGTGACGCCGACCGGCGCCGGCGCGCCCGGCAACCCGTTCCCTGGCGCGCCGAGGGTGTACAGCCTCGGCCACCGCAACCCGCAGGGACTGGCCTGGGACTCCCAGGGCCGGCTGTGGGAGTCGGAGTTCGGCGACGCCACCCTGGACGAGCTCAACCTGATCCAGCCCGGCAAGAACTACGGCTGGCCCAACTGCGAGGGCAGGTGCGGCAACTCGGCCTACGTCAACCCGGTCCAGCAGTGGGACGTGGCCGCCGCGTCGCCGAGCGGCCTGGAGATCGTCAACGGCTGGATCTACATGGCCGCCGTCCGCGGCCAGCGGCTCTGGGTCATGAAGATCACCGGTAGCACCACCGACACGCCCCGGGCGTTCTTCAACAGCCGGTGGGGCCGCCTGCGCACCGTCGTCAAGACCCCCGACGGGGGACTCTGGCTCACCTCGACCAACAACGACAAGAACGGCGGCACGCCGTCCGTCCTCGACAACACCGTGGTGCGGCTGAAGTTCGCCACCGCGTCGGCCGTACCGTCCGGCGGCGCGTCCGGCTGACGAGCCGGGACGGCCCGGCCGGGCGGGGCGGACCGATCCGGCCCGGCCGGGTCCACCGGCGTCCGGCGCGGGAGGCGGCCGTCAGCCGGCCGTCTCCTCCACCGGCGCGGTGAGGTTCACCGGGGTCCCCCACGAGGCGAACCGCACGTCGCTGACGCGGGTGACCCTCATGCCGAGCGGCGGCTCCGCCCAGGAGGTGACCAGCCTGCTGGGGAGCCCGTCGCGTCCCAGCCACAGCCGCCAGGTCACGGTCATGGCCGCGACCTTGGCGCTGGGCCTCTTGTGGAGGCGCGCCCGGTACGCCGGCGAGGCGCGGTAGAGCGCGCCGAAGGTGACCTTGCCCCCGTGCAGGGTCGCACCGGGCTTCTTGGCCGTGCTGGTCGACAGCAGGGTCTTCAGCGTGGCCGGCTCCAGGACGAGAACCGGCGTCAGGAAGGGCGACAGGTCGCGGATCCTGCCGGGCGCCCTCATCCACCTCCGGCCGTCGGGAAGGCCCTCGGCGATCACCCCGCCGCTCGTGTGGACGCTCCCGCCGACGGCGAGGGTGCGCATCGGCCTGGCGGTCTCCCCGGCGAGAGCGGATTTGGTCAGGATGTCGTATCCCGCCACACCCGAGACGTCGAACTGCACGACGCCGCCGCGCTTCTGCGCGGAGAGGGGTCTGCCGTCGGACGCGGTCTTGCCGCTCTCGACGATCCTGACGCCGCGCTGGGCGACGAACTGCGTTTTCAGCGTGGCCACCGGATCGGCGGGTGCGGTCCGGGCGTCCGCGGGGACAGCGATCGCGGGCAGGATCAGCGCGCCGGATGCCAAGATGATCCATCGCTTCATGGGGGGTTCTCCTCCTGAGGATAGAAGATCAAAAACCCTAGAGCATGCCGTATCGAAATGTGGAATTAATACTTGTAAATGATAGTAAAAGGGTGGAATGGGTGATCTTCCGGGCCGAATTTCGGAGATCTGGCCCTCTGGACGCCGGAGAGGACGCCGGCGCGGACGGGACCCCGCCCGCGCGGGCGGTTACGCTGCGTACAGCCCTCATGTTGCGGGTGGAGCGCGGACGAGGAGGTCTGGATGGACGCCGTGCCGAGGATCCGTGTGGTCATCGCCAAACCCGGGCTCGACGGGCACGACCGCGGTGTGAAGATCGTGGCGCGGGCCCTGCGGGACGCCGGGATGGAGGTCGTCTACACCGGCCTGCACCAGACGCCCGAGCAGATCGTGCGCACCGCCGTCCAGGAGGACGCGGCGGCGATCGGGCTCTCCGTCCTGTCGGGCGCGCACATGACGCTGTTCGCCAAGGTCCTCGAACTGCTGAAGGATGACGACGCGGGCGACATCGTGGTGTTCGGCGGCGGGATCATCCCCGAAGCGGACATGCCCGAGCTCCAGCGGATGGGCGTGGCCCGGATCTTCACACCGGGCGCGACCACCCAGGAGATCGTCGAGTGGGTGCGGAGCGCCGTTCCCGCCCGCGTTTAAGGACCCGGTGACCTGCTCACGCCCCTCAGGGGGCTAGGCTTCATTGGCGCAAAACACCAGGCTCCCCTTCAGATCATGGAGCCGGTCCGCCGACATCTGTACACCAGCCGGACAAGCAAGGACGGACCCTCGTGGACCTGTTCGAACATCAGGCGAAGGAGCTCTTCGCGGAGTACGGCATCCCGGTGCCGCGTGGCATTGTCGCGCACACCGTGGAGGAGGCACGCGCGGCAGCCGAGCAGCTGACCGGCCGTGTCGTCGTCAAGGCACAGGTCAAGACCGGTGGCCGCGGTAAGGCCGGTGGCGTCAAGGTCGCCGACGACGCCGCCGACGCCGAGCAGAAGGCCACCCAGATCCTCGGTATGGACATCAAGGGCCACACGGTCCACAAGGTCCTGATCGAGGAGGCCAGCGCGATCGCGGAGGAGTACTACTTCTCCTTCCTGCTCGACCGCGCGAACCGCACCTTCCTCGCCATCTGCTCCGCCGCGGGCGGCATGGACATCGAAGAGGTCGCGCACAGCGCCCCGGAGAAGGTCGCCAAGATCCCGGTCTCCCCGCTGGACGGGGTGGACCGCGCCAGGGCCCGCGAGATCGCCGAGGCCGGTGGCCTGCCGGCGGCCGCGCTCGACGGCGCCGCGGAGCTCATCGAGAAGCTCTGGGCGTCCTTCGTCGACGAGGACGCCTCCCTGGTCGAGGTCAACCCGATGATCCTGTCGGCCGACGGCCAGGTGAAGGCCCTCGACGGCAAGGTCACCCTCGACGACAACGCGACCTTCCGCCAGTCCGACCACGCGGCCTTCGAGGACAAGGACGCGGAGGACCCCCTGGAGGCCGCGGCCAAGGCGAAGGACCTCAACTACGTCAAGCTCGACGGCAGCGTGGGCATCATCGGCAACGGCGCGGGCCTGGTCATGTCGACCCTCGACGTCGTCGCCTACGCCGGTGAGGCCTTCCCCGGCCAGCCCAAGCCCGCCAACTTCCTCGACATCGGCGGCGGCGCCTCGGCCGAGGTCATGGCGGCCGGCCTGGAGATCATCATCTCCGACCCGTCCGTGAAGTCGATCTTCGTGAACGTCTTCGGCGGCATCACGGCCTGCGACGCGGTCGCCAACGGCATCGTCTCCGCCTTCCAGCTCCTGGAGAGCCGCGGCGAGGCCGTCAGCCGCCCGCTGGTCGTCCGGCTGGACGGCAACAACGCCGAACTCGGGCGTCAGATTCTCGCCGACGCCAGGCTTTCCGGCGTCGAGCTGGTGGACACCATGGACGATGCGGCCAAGCGTGCCGCCGAACTCGCCGCGGTAGGTGCGTAATGGCTATCTGGCTGACCGAGAACAGCAAGATCATTGTTCAGGGCATGACCGGCGGTGAGGGCACCAAGCACACCCGCCGCATGCTCGCCTCCGGCGCCCGCGTCGTCGGCGGCGTCAACGCCCGCAAGGCCGGCACCACCCACGAGGGTCTGCCCGTCTTCGGCACCGTCGCCGAGGCCATCAAGGAGACCGGCGCCGACGTGTCGGTCGTCTTCGTGCCCCCGGCGTTCACCAAGGACGCCGTCAAGGAGGCCATCGACGCCGAGATCCCGCTCTGCGTCGTGATCACCGAGGGTGTCCCGATCCACGACACCACCGAGTTCTGGGCCTACGCGGTCGCCAAGGGCAACAAGACCCGCATCATCGGGCCGAACTGCCCCGGCATCGCCTCGCCCGGCGCCTCCAACGCCGGCATCATCCCCGCCGACATCACCACCGCCGGCCGCATCGGCCTGGTGTCGAAGTCCGGCACGCTGACCTACCAGCTCATGTACGAGCTGCGCGACTTCGGCTTCTCCACCGCCGTCGGCATCGGTGGCGACCCGGTCATCGGCACCACGCACATCGACGCTCTCCAGGCCTTCCAGGACGACCCGGCCACCGACGCGATCGTGATGATCGGCGAGATCGGCGGAGACGCCGAGGAGCGCGCCGCCGCCTACATCGAGCAGCACGTGACCAAGCCGGTCGTCGCCTACGTCGCGGGCTTCACCGCCCCCGAGGGCAAGACCATGGGCCACGCGGGCGCGATCGTGTCCGGCTCGGCCGGCACCGCCCAGGCGAAGAAGGAGGCTCTGGAGAAGGTCGGCGTCCGCGTCGGCAAGACCCCGAGCGAGACCGCCCGCCTGATGCGCGAGGTCATGCAGGCCCGCTAGTTCCACCAGGAAAGGCGCCCGATTCCTGACCGGGCGCCTTTCCTGTTCCCCGGCGGTTCCCCGTACGGCATGCGCCTGCCGTCGGACGGCTGTCCGTGCGGCATGTGCCTGCCGTCGGACGGCTGTCCGTACGGCACGCGACACCGGGGTGAAGCCGTACGGCACGCGCCTGCCGCCGGACGGCCGTCGATACGGCACGCGACACGCGGGGGCGAAGGAGTCTCTCCCACGCAGAAGATCCTGAGACCATCGACTATTGTGACGGCCCTTCTCGATCAGCTCCGGACGGCTCCCCGTAACGTCCTCAGCCGTATCCCCCTGCCCGGCGTCACGGGTGACGACGACGACGTCCGTCGGCCGCTTCCCGTCTCCGGGATGCTCGCAGCCGCGTGGACGCTCGGCGTAGGTGTGGCGGTGCTCACCACGCTCACCCTGGTCGGCTGGATCGCCTCCCCCAAAGGCTCGCTCGGTCCGGGCCTGCCGGGGGTGTTCCGCACGGCGGCGCAGCTCTGGCTGGCGGCCCACCACGCGGGGTTCGCGATCCCCGGCGGGTCGGTCGGCCTGCTCCCGCTCGGCCTGATGGTGCTGCCGGCCTTCCTGCTGTACCGGGCCGGGATCTGGATGGCCCGCGACGCCGACCTGCGCCTGCGGCTGCCCGCCCGGCTGCCCAAGAACAGCCCGAAGGACGAGGCCAACGCCCGGCGCCGGGCCCAGCTCGTGCTGGTCGCCCAGGCGGGCATCTCGCTGGCGGCGCCGTACGCGCTGCTGGCCGGGATCGTCGCGCTGGTCACCCGGAACGAGATCACCCAGCCGTTCCTCGGTGACGTGCTGGTCAGCCACCTGGTGGTGGCCTTCCTGGCGGGCTCGCTGGCCACCGCCAGGACGATCGGGCCGTGGCGGTCGATGCTGCGCCTGCTGCCCGAACGGATGCGCTCGGTCGTGGTGGCCTCGGGCGCCGCGCTGGGCATCATGCTCATGGCGGGCGCCGTCATGGTGGTCGGCGCCATCGTGGTCAACTTCAAGCAGGTCCAGGAGCTGTCCGACATCCTGTCGCCCGGCTTCGTCGGCGGCCTGCTGCTCCTGCTGGTGCAGGGGCTCTATCTGCTCAACGCGGTCATCTGGGGGATGGCCTACATCGCCGGTCCGGGCTTCGCGGTCGGCACCGGCACGCTGGTCGCGCCGACCGGAGTCCAGCTCGGGACCGTGCCGAGCCTGCCGATCCTGGGCGCCCTGCCGGAGGCGGGCCCCACCCCGGCGTGGGTGATGGCGGTGATCGCGCTGCCGTTCGCGGCCGGAGCGGTGGCGGGTGTCCTGGGCGTCAGGATCGCGCCGTCGCCCTCGTTCGAGGGCGCGCCGCTGTGGGGGTTCGTCTGCGGGCTGGCGACCGGCGCGACGGCCGGGCTGCTGGCCGCGCTGTCCGGCGGTTCGCTGGGCGGGACGAGACTCTCCGCGGTCGGCCCGGCGGCGTGGGAGGTCATGCTCTCGGTGACGCTGGAGGTGGGCGTCGCCGCGGGCATCTCGGCGGGCCTGGCCAACTGGTGGCTGATCTTCCGGGGGCAGAACACGGCGGTGACCAAGGCCGCCGCCAAGGTCGGCACGGCCACCGCGCCGGTCCGCAAGGCGGGAGCGAAGATCGCCAAGGCCGCCGGGACGGTGGCGGGCAAGGTCGGGCTCGCCGAGCCGGACGGCCCCTGCGCGCTCCCCGGCCACTGGCTGGACGCCACCGAGTGCGACACCCAGCCGATCCCGGTCATCAGGGACGACTGGGAGGACGAGCACGCCTCGGCGGCGGCGGAGAACCCTCCGAAGACCCGCGACCGCGAACCACCGCGACCGCCCCGGCGCGACATCGTCGACGAGTCCGACGACAAGGGCGGCCACGTGATCTACCTGGACCCCTACGCCTGGGACCGCGACTAGCGCGGCTCGAACGGGTGGCGCCCGGCCTGCGCGCGGGCAAGGCGGGCTCCGGGGAGGCGGGCTCAGGGAGGGAACGGGAACTGCACGTCGCCGGGCCGGACGAAGGGCATCTTCTTCTCCATCGCCCGTTCGAGCTGGTCCACGCACTCGTTCTGCGCGGTGACGGTGCCCGCGCCCCTGCCGCACTCGGTGTAGGCCGCCAGCTCGTCGCTGAAGTAGAACTGCATCGCGGTCACCCCGGCGGAGATCAGCAGTGCCAGCGACGCCACGACGATGCCGACGATCGCCGGGGTCACCGGCTTCGTCACCGAGCGCAGGGCCCGGATCGCGCGGACCGAGGCGACGAGGGCGAAGAGCGACATGGCGAGCCCCGCGAGGGGGAGTATCAGAGTCAACACCACCGAGGCGAAGGCGAGCCACAACGCCCGCCGTCCCGCACCCTCCGCCGGCCGTGCCTGGACGGGAGTCGTCACCTGACCTCCTTGCATCGCGTGAGTGGACAGGCCGATACCCTTGCAGCGGCGTGAGTCCCCGTCCGAATGGAGTGCGTCGGTGTCATCCCAGGCCGCTCGGCTTGTGGTCCTCGTGTCCGGTTCTGGGACCAACCTACAGGCCTTACTGGACGCTGTGGCAGATGAGGCGTACGGTGCCCGGATCGTAGCCGTGGGAGCCGATCGTGACGGCATCGAGGGACTGGCCCGCGCGGAGCGCGCCGGCGTCCCCACCTTCGTCGAGAGGCTGGCCGACCACCCGCGCCGGGACGCCTGGGACCGGGAGATCGCCGCGCGGATCGCCGGGCACCGGCCGGACCTGGTCGTCTGCGCGGGATTCATGAAGATCCTCGGCGCGCCGACGCTGACCGCCTTCCCCGTTCTCAACACCCACCCCGCGCTGCTGCCCTCCTTCCCCGGCGCGCACGGGGTCCGCGACGCCCTCGCGTACGGCGTGCGGATCACCGGCTGCACCGTGATGCTCGCCGACGCCGGAGTCGACACCGGGCCGATCATCGCCCAGGAGGCCGTGCCCGTGCTGGACGGCGACGACGAGGCGGCCCTGCACGAGCGCATCAAGACCGTCGAGCGGAGCCTGCTCGTCGACACCGTCGGCCGGATGGCCCGTGAGGGCTGGACCGTGACCGGCAGGACCTTTCGCTTCGGACGACCCGGTGGATGAGCCGGGCGCCCCGGATGAGACCGGAACCAAACAGGAGGACCAGAAAGTGACCCGCATCGCCATCCGGCGCGCGTTGATCGCTGTGTATGACAAGAGCGGGCTGGAGGAGCTGGCTCGCGGCCTCGACGCCGCGGGTGTGGAGATCGTCTCCACCGGCGGCACCGCCGCGAAGATCGCTTCGTTCGGTGTCCCCGTCACTCCGGTGGAGGCGTTGACCGGGTTCCCCGAGTGTCTCGACGGCCGCGTCAAGACCCTCCACCCGCGCGTGCACGCCGGCCTGCTGGCCGACAGCGGCAACCCCGCCCATGTCAAGCAGCTCGAAGAGCTGGAGATCGCCCCCTTCGAGCTGGTGGTGGTCAACCTCTACCCGTTCCAGGAGACGGTGGCCTCCGGCGCCTCCGACCGCGAGTGCGTCGAGCAGATCGACATCGGCGGCCCCGCGATGATCCGCGCCGCGGCCAAGAACCACGGCACCGCCGCGATCGTGGTCGACCCCGGCGCCTACGGCGACGTGCTCGCCGCGGTGGCCGAGGGCGGCTTCACCTTCACCGAGCGCCGCCGGCTCGCCGCGGCCGCGTACGCCCACACCGCCGCCTACGACACCGCGGTGGCCTCCTGGTTCGCCGACGTCTACGCGGCCGAGGAGGACTCCTGGCCGCGTTACATGGGCGCCGCCTGGAGTCTCAAGTCGCCGCTGCGCTACGGCGAGAACCCGCACCAGGGCGCGGCGCTCTACTCCGGCGGGCAGGACGGCCTGGCCAACGCCGAGCAGCTGCACGGCAAGGAGATGTCCTACAACAACTACCTCGACGCCGACGCCGCCTGGCGGGCCGCCTGGGACTTCGCCGGACCCGCCGTGGCGATCATCAAGCACCAGAACCCGTGCGGCATCGCGGTCGGCGCCGACGTGGCCGAGGCGCACCGCAAGGCCAACGCCTGCGACCCGGTCTCCGCCTACGGCGGCGTGATCGCGGTCAACGGGGAAGTCACCGAGGAGCTGGCCCGGCAGATCGCCGAGGTGTTCACCGAGGTCGTGGTGGCCCCGGCCTTCACCGCCGAGGCGCTGGCCGTGCTCACCGAGAAGAAGAACATCCGGCTGCTGGCCTGCCCGCAGGGGCCGGGCAACCCGGCCGAGTTCCGCCGGATCGACGGCGGCCTGCTGGTGCAGACCACCGACCGGGTGAACGCCCCCGGCGACGACCCGTCCACCTGGGAGCTCAAGGCGGGCCCCGCGGCCTCCGCCGAGGTCCTCGCCGACCTGGCCTTCGCCTGGAAGGCCTGCCGTTCGGTGAAGTCCAACGCGATCCTGCTCGCCGCCGACGGCGCGAGCGTCGGCGTCGGCATGGGCCAGGTCAACCGCGTCGACTCGGCGCAGCTCGCGGTCTCCCGCGCGGGTGAGCGCGCCCGGGGTTCCGCCGCGGCCTCCGACGCGTTCTTCCCGTTCGCCGACGGCCCGCAGGTGCTCATCGACGCCGGGGTGAAGGCGATCGTGGAGCCCGGCGGCTCCATCAGGGACGGGGAAGTGATCGCCGCGGCCGAGGCCGCCGGGGTCACGCTCTACTTCACCGGCACCCGCCACTTCTTCCACTGATCCCCGCCGATCTCCACGAGGGCGTACGGCCGCCGCACACGTGTGGCGGCCGTACGCCGGAGACAGGAAAGTGGCGGAGCGGACAGGATTTTCTGGCCGGAGAAGGTTTAAACCCCGGTTAACCTGAAGCGCATCCCTTCCCCCGCCTCTGTGGAGACTCCCTCATGCCTCTGCTCGACGCCGTCCTGAACGTCTTTGTGATCATGAGTGGATTCTGGGAGAGCCCCTGGCTGCTCCTCGTCTTCGCCTTCGGCGCCGCCTACCTGGGGGCCAAGGTCGTGGAGATCATCCCCTTCACGCGCAGGATCATCGAGCGCCGGGAAGCGGAGCGCGGATGATCTCATGGAAGGATTGAACGCATGAGCGCGCAGATTCTGGACGGCAAGGCCACCGCGGCGAAGATCAAGGCAGACCTCACGGCGCGGGTCGCCGTGCTGAGGGAGCGCGGCGTCACTCCCGGGCTGGGCACCGTCCTCGTCGGTGACGACCCGGGCAGCCAGATCTACGTGGCCGGCAAGCACCGCGACTGCGCCGAGGTCGGCATCGCCTCCATCCGCAGGGACCTGCCGGCGACGGCCACGCAGGCCGAGGTCGAGGCGGTCATCGACGAGCTCAACGCCTCCCCGGAGTGCACCGGCTACATCGTGCAGCTCCCGCTGCCCCGCCACCTCGACACCATGGCGCTGCTCGAACGGATGGACCCGGCCAAGGACGCCGACGGGCTGCACCCGGTCAACCTGGGCCGCCTGGTGCACATGGTCGACGCGCCGCTGCCCTGCACCCCGCACGGCATCGTCCTGCTCCTGCAGGAGTACGGCGTGCCCGTCAAGGGCGCCGAGGTCGTCGTGGTCGGCCGCGGCATCACCGTGGGCCGCTCGCTCGGCCTGCTGCTGACCCGCCGTTCGGAGAACGCCACCGTCACCCTCTGCCACACCGGCACCCAGGACCTGGCGGCCCACACCCGTCGCGCCGACATCGTCGTCGCCGCGGCGGGCGTGCCTCACCTGATCACGGCCGACATGGTCAAGCCCGGCGCCGCCGTGCTCGACGTCGGGGTCTCCCGGGTCGACGGCAAGATCGCCGGTGATGTCGCCCCCGGCGTCGAGGACGTCGCGGGCTTCCTCACCCCCAATCCCGGCGGCGTGGGCCCGATGACCCGGGCCCTGCTGCTGACCAACGTGGTCGAGGCCGCCGAGAAGCGGGGCTAGCGGTTCAGGACGCCCGGCGGCTCGCCGTGGTCGCCGCCGCCTGAGGCTCCGGGGCGCCGGCCGCGCGCTGCGGCGGCACCACCGGGGTGGGCCTGACCAGCCCCAGGGCGACCACCTCGTTGGCCAGCCTGGTGCGCCGGTTGGTCCCCTCCGGGATCCGGAACTTCTGGTAGAGGCGGAGCAGGTGCTGCTTGACCGCGGCCTCCGTCACCACCAGATCGTCGGCTATCTCTCGCGCGGTGGCGGGCGCGACGAACGCCTCGTCCGACAGCGCCGGACGGCACAGCGACGTCAGCACGTCCACCTCCCGCCGGGTCAGCTCCGGAGCCGCGGCGCGGCGGAGCTCGACCTCGGGGGCGAAGTCCTCACGCGGGACTCCGCCGATCCTGCCCCGCGCGGCGCCGAAGGAGACGACGTCACCGTCGTCGAGCACCCTCCGGGCGATCGGCCTGCCGTTCACCCGCGTGCCGTTGCGGGACAGGCCCAGATCAACGACATACAGGTAGGGTCCGCGCCGGACGAATTCCGCGTGCAGCCGGGACACACTTGGATCAGTGAGCCGGATGTCAACTCCCCGGCCACGCCCGATCGTCGTGATCTCGGGGCGCAACGGGACCACCTCACCGGTGTCCTCGATGCGTATGAACGGCCCCTCCACGGCAGTTCCTCCCCAGGTAGCCCGCCGTAACTATTCCTACAGCTCCGGCTTACCCAAACGAGGTGATGGGGAATCGCCTTTGCCAGAAGGAGAATCCCTCGTGAAATTGGTCTGGACCTCTCGGGAGGGTTTCCCCTGCTCAGGGGTAGACTTCGGGCGAAGATAAGCGGAGGAAACACTCATGGCGGACAAGCCCACAAAAGGCCTCGCCGATGTCGTAGCCGCGTCCACAGCGCTCAGTGACATCGACGGTCAGGCCGGTCTCCTTTTCTATCGTGGCTACGACATCCACGATCTGGCCGGCCGCACCACCTTCGAAGAGATCGCCCACCTGTTGCAGCACGGCGCCCTCCCCACCAGGGAGCAGCTGGCCGCCTACGGGGCCGAGCTCGTCGGCGGCCGTAAGATCGGCGCTCTGGCCGAAGCGAACATCGCGGAGATCGCGGAGAAGCAGGCGCCCATGGAGGCGCTGCGCACGCTGGTCTCCCTGGCCGGGGGCGACGATCCGGACAAGGACTCCAACACGCCCGAGGCCAACCTGCGCAAGGCCGCCCGGCTGACCGCGCAGCAGCCGATCCTCGTCGCCCGCTACCACGCGGCCAGGACGGGCGCCACGATCCCGGAGCCGGACCCCGAGTTGAGCGTCGCGGCCAACTTCCTGCTCCAGATCACCGGCCGGACCCCCGGACAGCACGAGGTCGAGACCTTCGACGCCTGCCTGGTCCTGCACGCCGACCACACGATGAACGCCTCGACGTTCGCCGCCCGCGTGTGCGCCGCGACCCTCTCCGACATGCACTCGGCCATCGTGGCGGCCATCGGCACCCTCAAGGGCCCGCTGCACGGCGGGGCCAACGAGCAGGTCATGCGGACCCTGGAGTCGCTCGACCCGTCCGCCGTCGCCCAGTCCGTACGCGACAGGCTCGCCGCCGGTGAGAAGATCATGGGCTTCGGGCACCGGGTCTACAAGACCGAGGATCCGCGCGCGACGCACCTGCGCAAGATGTCGCAGGAGCTCGCGGAGGCCTCCGGCGACGACACGTACTACCGGATGTCCAAGGAGATGGAGGAGGTCGTCTTCGAGACGAAGGGCCTCTACCCCAACGTGGACTTCTACGCGGCGACCGTCTACCACTACCTCGGCATCCCGACAGACCTGTTCACCCCGGTCTTCTCGGTCAGCCGCATGGCAGGATGGACGGCACACGTCATCGAGCAGCACGCCGACAACCGCCTGATCCGTCCGGACAGCGAGTACATCGGTGAGCGCGGCCAGAAGTGGAAGCCGCTCGCCGAGCGATGAGCCGCGTGCGGCGGAGGAGCCGATGAGTGCCCGAGTGAACGGCGGCCATGGGTGGGAACGGTGAGCACAACTGAAGACCGATGGGGACCGTATCCGCTGGTGCTGGTGGGTGCGGTTCTCGCCGTGACCTTCGCGGTCCTGTTCGACGTCGAGTGGGGAGGGTTCTCCCTCGGCGTGGTCATGACGCTGGGGGCCATGTTCCGGTTGACCGGCGGCGGGCTGCTCGCCATACGGACCAGGACGACCGACACCGTCACGCTCGCCGCCTTCGGCGTCGCGCTGATGGCCGGCTCGCTAGTACTTCAATATCCGTCGCTTATGCCGCTTTAAGCCGGATGCACGGGTGGGCCGCGGAGCGCCCGTACCCGTCCGATAGCCTCAACGGCCAGTGAGCCTCAAAAGGACTGTCTGGCCAGTGTTAGTTCAGAAGGGGAACCACACGCATGCCCAAGATCAAGGTAGAGGGCCCCGTCGTCGAGCTTGACGGCGACGAGATGACCCGGATCATCTGGCAGTTCATCAAGGACCAGCTGATCCTTCCCTACCTCGACGTCGACCTGAAGTACTACGACCTCGGGATCGAGCACCGCGACGCCACCGACGACCAGGTGACGATCGACGCGGCCAACGCCATCAAGCAGTACGGCGTCGGCGTCAAGTGCGCCACGATCACCCCGGACGAGGCGCGGGTCGAGGAGTTCGGCCTGAAGAAGATGTGGAAGTCCCCGAACGGGACCATCCGTAACATCCTCGGCGGCGTCATCTTCCGCGAGCCGATCATCATGTCCAACGTGCCGAGGCTCGTCCCCGGCTGGACGAAGCCGATCATCATCGGCCGTCACGCGTTCGGCGACCAGTACCGCGCCACCGACCTGAAGATCCCCGGCGAGGGCACCCTGACCCTCACCTACACGCCGAAGGACGGCTCGGAGCCGATCGAGCTCGACGTCTACGACTTCCCCGGGTCCGGCATCGCGATGGCGATGTACAACCTGGACGACTCGATCCGCGACTTCGCCCGCGCCTCCATGCGCTACGGCCTGTCCCGCGGCTACCCGGTCTACCTCTCCACGAAGAACACGATCCTGAAGGCCTACGACGGCCGTTTCAAGGACATCTTCGCCGAGGTCTTCGAGACCGAGTTCAAGGCCGAGTTCGAGGCCGCCGGGATCACCTACGAGCACCGCCTGATCGACGACATGGTCGCCGCGGCGCTCAAGTGGGAGGGCGGCTACGTCTGGGCGGCCAAGAACTACGACGGCGACGTCCAGTCCGACACGGTCGCGCAGGGCTTCGGCTCGCTCGGCCTGATGACCTCGGTCCTGCTGACCCCCGACGGCCGGACCGTCGAGGCCGAGGCCGCCCACGGCACCGTGACCCGGCACTACCGTGAGCACCAGAAGGGCAACCCCACCTCCACCAACCCGATCGCCTCGATCTTCGCGTGGACCCGGGGCCTCGCCCACCGCGGCAAGCTCGACAACACCCCCGCGGTGATCGACTTCGCCGAGAAGCTGGAGCAGGTCTGCGTCGAGACCGTCGAAGGCGGCCAGATGACCAAGGACCTCGCCCTCCTCGTCGGCGGCGACGCCAAGTGGCTGACCACCCAGGACTTCCTGGCGGCGCTGGACGAGAACCTGAAGAAGAAGATGGCCTAGCCGTCATCGGGAAGGGCCGCCCGCCGGGCGGCCCTTCCCGCTTTTCCGGCCCGTTCCCGCGGTCGTCAGGGGGCCGTCACGGCGCCGAGCACGATCATGCTGTCGTCGGCGAGGCCGGTCACGCGGTGCTTCCTGCCGGTGACGGCGTCCATCCGGAAGAAACCGGCGGGGCGGCCGGCGGCCGTGCCGGTCATCTTGACGACCACCTCATGGCTGTTCAGCCAGCCGACGACCTCGGCCTTGGCGGGACCGCCGCCCGAGGAGGGGAGCTGGAGGCGCTTGAACACCCGTCGCGCCCGTGCGTCGACGATGTGGAGGCTGCCGGCCCCCGGCCCCTCGGCCCCGATCGCGGCCGCGTGCCTGCCGCTGGGGGAGTCGCGCCAGACGCGGTAGCTCTTGCGGAGCCAGCCCGCGGCCTCCTCCACGGCTGTCGCCCGCCCGGCGGGCAGCGACGTCACGGTCCCGGTGGCGAAGTCGGTCCGCAGCCTGCGCGCGCCGAGCTCGACGGTGAAGTGGCGGCCGTTCGGCGAGACGCTCACCCGGGTGCCGGTCTCGGTGTCCGAGGGGGCCAGGACGGGCGACAGATACCGCTTCACGCCGCTGTGCAGGTCGTGGGCGACATATCTTCCCTCCGCCGCACTCAGGTAGCCGATGCGGTGCCCGTCGGGGCTGACGGCGGGACTCAGCCGCAAGGAGCTCCCGCCGTCGCCGTGCGCCAGCACCCCCACCGCGTCGGGGACGCTCACCGTGGACTCGCAGCGGTCAGGGGCCGCGCACTTCACCGAGTCGAGCGCCGAGCCGCCCGTGCCGCCGCCGGCCAGTTTCAGCGTCCAGCCCGCACAGGTGACCTTCCCCGCCGGTGACGCTACGGCTCCGCCGCCCGCCGAGTCGCCGCCGGGACATTTCCCGGGGACCGCGTAGCGGATCGCGAAGGAGGTGCGGGGGGCCCGCCACGGCTGGAGGCCGGGGCGCGGCGCCGGGCTGGAGACCACGCCCATGGCCTCCGGCGTCCCCGTCGAACCGGGCTGGTTCCGCTCGCCCAGCGCCGAGTTCCACACCTCTCCCTGCGGGAACAGGACGAAGGCGGTGACGAGGCAGACCGACAGGAGCACCGTGGCCGCCGTCAGGAAGGCGCCGCGGTTGCGGCGGCGCCGTAGCGCGCGCATGGACTGCGCGGTGAGGTCGGGGACCGACGCCTCGTCCGCCGCGGTCGCCAGCCGTGTCTTCAGCCGGGCCACGTTGCCCTTGGTGAGCACGGCCACGGCCTCGGTGATCTCCGACTTCACGGTCTCGACCGGGATGCCGAGGACGGTGGCCATCTCGGCATGGGTTCTGCCGTCGTGGAGGCAGGCCACGACGAGGAGGCGCTGCCGGGGCGGGAGCCGTACCAGGGCGGTGGCGCCCGCGGCGGTCGGCTTGTGGAGGAAGCGGCGGTACAGGGTGATGTGGGCGTGCGTGGTGGAGTTCTCCCAGAGGGTCGGGGGCCAGCTGAGACCGACCGTGCGCAAGGACCACAGGGTCAGGCGGATGGCCTGCTCGTGGCTGCCGGTGAGGAGGAGGGCCGTGCCGACGAGGGAACGCTGATCGCGCTGGACGAACTCGCGATAACCGATATATCGGCGCATGAGGGATTTGCTCCGGCTTGCGTAAGGGACGGTCAACGGTAGCGATCTAAGCGGCTGGAGCGCCAGCTTGGGCTGATTGTCGGTAATTGGGTGGGTCGGCGTGTCCGTCATATCCTCCGACGGCCTGGTGGGCGCCGAGGCGCCGGCCGGAGGAAATGTGCGGCCACTTGGGGTGAGGCGGCGGGTGGGAGAGCTACGGCATCATAAAGTTTGGCTGGTCGGAGATTTACTACACCGTAGGGACGATGATGCCGGAGATCGCGCCGCTGGAAGCGGGGGAGCCGCGCCGGCTCGGGCCGTTCCGCATCGTCGGCCGGATCGGTGAGGGCGGGCAGGGGG
>NZ_NGFP01000085.1 GCF_002149035.1 Streptosporangium minutum | reverse complement strand
GGGGCGGTGAGCGGCCGCCGGGCGGGTCGCCGGGCGGTGCCGTCGCGCTTCCACTTGCGGGCGGTGTCGAAAACGTGTTCCACTGATCGGCATGCGATGGGACGCGCCTGCGCTGCTCGCCGGACCGCCCGGGCCCCGGCCGCGGATCGAGCGCACCTCGGTGACCCGGGTTCACGGCGCGCTGACCTGCTATGAGGTGCAGGCCCGCAGTGGATTGGAGCGCACCGCCGGCGGCTGGACGGTCAGCCCCTACCGGGGGTGTGCCCAGGCCTGCCGCTACTGCGCGGTACGACGTGCCCACCGCTATCTGGGGCTGGACGCCGGCGCCGGTTTCGACTCCCAGATCGTGGTGCGCACCAACATCGTGCGGCGGCTGCGCGCCGACCTGGCGGCCAGGTGGGACGGCGAGCCGGTTACCGTGGGTGCGGCGGGCGACTGCTATCAGGGCGCCGAGGAGATCTACCGGCTGATGCCCGGCGTGGTGGCCGCCCTGCGCGAGGCCGGGGCGCCGTTCACCGTGCACACCAAGAGCACGCTGATCCTGCGTGACGCCGATCTGCTGGCCGCCTCCCCGGGGGCGGGTGCGGTGATCTCGATCGCCTTCGTCGACGACCAGATCCGCCGTACCGTGGAGCCCGGCGCGCCGAGCGCGCAAAAGCGCCTGGAGCTGGTGGCCGAGCTCAATGAGCGGGGTGTGCCGTGCGGGGTGGCGATGGCGCCCATCCTGCCGCTGCTGACCGACTCCCCTGACCAGCTGGCCGCCACCGTGCGCCGTGCCGCCGACGCCGGGGCCGTCAGTCTCACTCCGCATGTGCTGCGCCTGCCGCCCGGCGCGCGGGAGTGGTACCTGTCCTGGCTGGGTGATCACCATCCCGGGCTGGCCGCCCGTTACGGGGAGCTGTACGGCAAGGGGCCGGAGGCCGATCCCGCCTATGTGCGGGGCGTCACCGTTCAGGTGCTGCAGCTGGCCGCCCGTTACGGCATGAGCCCGACCCGTCCCGAGCAGCCGCTGCCGTTGGCTCTGCCCTCCCACCGGCAGCTCACCCTCATCTGAGAGCTCTGAGAGCGGGGCGGAGGCGGCGGGCGGATCCGCCGGTCCGCGCGGCCTGCTCCGCCGCGGGCCGGGCAGAGCCGGACATGCCGCGGGGCGGGCCCGTATCGGGCCCGCCCCGTGTGGGTGTCGGGTGGGCGGCATGGTCGGCGAGTCCGCCCGGCGGAGCCCGAAAGGGGGGCGCCGTCGAGGGAGCGCGCCCCCTCGGGCCGGGGCAGCCGGCGGGCGCTCCCCCGCTGTCGCCGTCAGGCCAGGGCGCTGCCCTTCTTCCACTGCTTGAACGGCATCTGCCAGAAACCCCAGCCGTTGTTCCACTCCATCTCCCGGTTGGTGCCGGTGATGGTGATCACGTCGCCGCGCTGGACCTGGTTGTAGAACCATCTGGCCTGGTCGGGGCGGGAGTTGATGCAGCCGTGGCTGACGTTCTGGCGGCCCTGGGCCCAGACGTTGTTGAGCGCGTGGACGTATTCGCCGCTGTTGGAGAAGCGCACCGCGTGGTTGATCATCAGGTCGTAGTAGCCCGGGTCGCCCTTCTTGCGGCCGGGTGAGATCATCCGCTCGGGGTTGGCCTTGCCCATCGCCAGGTGCACGCCGCTGGTGGTGGTGTACTCGCGGGTGCTGGCGTTGCCGGCGCTGATGAGCATGGTCTGCACGACCTTGCCGTCCCGTTTGACGATCATCTTGTGTTTGCGGGTGTCGATGGTGGCGATCTGGGCCGCGCCGATCCGGATGCTCTTGGTGAAGTCCTCGACCCCGTACATGTCCTTGCCGCCCTGAACGCCGTTGAGGCGGGCGGTGAAGGTCACCTTCTGGTGGGGCTGCCAGAACTTGGCGGTGCGGTAGATCACCGTGGTGTCGTTGATCCATCGCCAGGCGCCCTGGGAGGGCTTCTCCGACTCCACCTCCAGGGCCTGCTCGACGGCGGCCTTCTGGGTGACCGGCTGGTTGAAGGTGACGATGATCGGCGCCCCCACGCCGACCTTCTCCCCCTTCAGTGCCGGGGTCACGTCGGCCACTGCCAGCTCGACCTTGGGCTTGAGCGTCTTGAAGGAGCTGCTGGCGGTCGTGCCGCCCACCGCGCGCGCCGAGACGGTGTATTTGCTGGAGGGCTTCAACGGGGCCTTGGAGACCCATTTGGTGCGGTTGGCGTCGAAGGCGCCCGGCAGTGCCTTGCCGCCGCTCTCCACGGTGACCTGCTCGAGTGAGCCGTTGGCCGCGGTGACGACGACGCGTTTGTCCGGGCGTACGGTCGCGCTGCCCTCCGCTGGGCTGATCTTTATGACCGGTGCGGCCGGGGTGGTCTTCACATCGGTGTTGCCGCCGTCGGCGGCGGGGGCCGTCGAGGGCGACCCGCTGGAGCAGGAGGTGACCAGTACGGCCGCTGCCGCTACCGCCAGCCCCGCCAGTGGCGCCCTCATGCCTCGGCGCTCCACATTTAGCACAACTTTCTCCCCCACTACAGCAAACTGCGTTTAAAGACCCTAATAGGAGATGCGCGATGAGTACACCTGGTTCGGGAGAGTTGAGTCACATTTAGGTCACTTCGTAGAGTCAATAACATGCCAACCGGGAGTCAAGGGAGAGCATGGTGGCCAGGCCGGGGCGTCCGGCGTGGCCACTACGGCCCCAACTGCGCCGATGCCCCGCGTCGGGGCGGCTCGGCGGTTGTCGTCGGCCGCGCGCATCAAAGCGCCGCGGCGGGGCACAGGCGGGGTGCGTGAGCGCCCCGCTCCGGCTGTGACGGGTCCGCCGTGCCCTCCGACAGGGCAGCTAGGCTGACGTGATCGGCTCGCAGCCGATGTGACCGATTCGAGACGGAAGGCCTGGGTGATGACCACGACACGGCCCGCCGGCGGCACCGATCGCATGCGGCAGAGCACTCACGTGGCAGACGAGCCGCCCCCTGCGGGGCCGGGAGAGGAACTGCTGCGCGCCATCGTGGAGGCCTGCAGCGAGGGCGTGGTGCTCTGCGACACCGACGGTGTCGTCGTCATGGTCAACGCCGCGGCGGCGCGGATGGCGCCGGAGATCCTGCCCGGACGCCCCGCGGCCTCGGGCCGCGCTGCGGCGCTGTTCGGCCACGACCACCCCGAGGGCGACAGCAGGGAGGTCGGCCGCGGCCACCTGCGCCTGCGGGTGCGCCGGGAGGCCTTCGGCGTCGCCCACCACGCCTGGTACCTGCGCGACGTCACCGCCGAGTCGGCCAGGACCGACGCGCTGCTGGCCGAGCGCCGGCGCACCGAGTTCCTGGTGGAGGCCGGCCGGCGGCTGTCGGCCTCGCTCAACACCCGCCGCTGCGCCCGCACCGCGGTCGAGCTCGCCGTCTCCTTCCTGGCCGACGCCGCCATGGTCGTGCTGCCGCCCACCGGGCGCCGCCAGGCGGGCTGGCTGCGCTCGGTCGCCGGGCAGCACAGCCTGCAGGAGGGTGCGGTCACCGCGGCCTCCACCGCGCAGGTGCCCGGCCTGGCCGAGGCGCTGGCGGGTTTCCCGCCGGTGCCCAGCCGGTGGCTGGATCCCGGCCAGGCCCCCCGATGGCTGCTGCCCGACGGGTTCGGCCAGGCCGGCCACCTGCTCGTCACCCCGCTGCCCGGCAACGGCGTCCCGGCCGGGGCGCTGGTGCTCGCCCGCCGTGAGGGCGGCCCGGCCTTCGAGGAGGAGGACGAGGTCCTGGTGCGGGTCTTCGCCGCCCGCGCGGGCGCGGCGATCTCGGCCGCCGCCCTGTACCAGGAGCAGAGCGCCACCAACGCGATCTTGACCAGTGACCTGCTGCCGCCCGCCCTGCCCGCCCTGGCCGGGCTGGAGCTGGCCGGCTCACTGCGTTCGGCCCAGCAGGCCGGGCTGATCGGCGGCGACTTCTACGACCTCTACCTGCCCGGCCCCGGCGCCGCGGGCGAGCCGCTGGTGGTCCTGGGCGACGTCTGCGGCAAGGGGGCGCGCGCCGCCGTCCTGGCCGGGCAGGTCCGCCAGTCCCTGCGCACGCTGCTGCTGCTGGAAAGGCGCCCCGAGCGGCTGACGTCGCTGCTCAACCGCTCCCTGCTGGCCTCCCCCTCCCCCAACCCTTTCGTCACCCTGGTCCTGGGCGCGCTGCGGACCGGGCAGCAGGGCCACGTGCTGCTGGACCTGGCCGTCGCCGGGCATCCCCCGCCGCTCGTCCTGCGCCGGGACGGCACCGTGCAGGAGGTCACCGCCGGGGGCTCCCTGCTCGGCGCGCTGCAGGAGACCGTCATGACCCCGGTCACCGTCGATCTGGCCCCCGGCGAGTTGTGCCTGCTCTACAGCGACGGCATCACCGAGGCCGTCGGCGGCCCCACCGGCCGGCAGATGTACGGCGGGCAGCGGCTGATGCAGGCCCTGTCCACCTGCGCGGGCATGCCGGCTTCGGCGGCGGTGGAACGGCTGGAGCAGATCAGCACCGAATGGCTGGGCGGCGACGTCCAGGACGACCGGGTGCTGCTCGCCGTACAGGCCAGGGCCGCCCGATGAGCGGCACCGGGCTGCTGGCCGGCGACCTGCTCGCCGCCGGAGAGGACTACCTGCGGTGCATCGGCCGGGCCGACGAGTTCGGCGCCGTCGACCTGGTGGTCGGCCTGCTGGCCGACGGCGTGCCCGCCGAGCGCCTGCTGCTGGAGCTCATCGCGCCCGCCCAGCGGCGCGTCGGCGAGCTGTGGGCGGCCAACCGCTGGTCGGTCGCCCGCGAGCACGGGGCCACGGCCGTCAGCGAGCGCGCCGTCGCCGCGATCGCCACCCGTGTCCGGCCCGAGCCGACCCTGGGCCGCGTCACCGTCGCCTGCACCGACGGCGAGTACCACGCGCTGCCCACCCGGCTGCTGGCCGAGGTGCTGCGCCTGCGCGGCTGGCGGGTCGACTTCCTGGGCGCCAACGTGCCCGGCCCGCACCTGATCACCCACCTGCACCAGAGCGGGCCCGACGCGGTCGCGCTGGGCTGCGCCCTGGCCACCCGGCTGCCCCGGGCGCACGCCACGCTCACCGCCTGCCAGGCCGTCGGCGTGCCGGTCCTGGCCGGCGGCCCCGGGTTCGGCGCCGACGGCCGCTTCGCCCGGCTGCTGGGCGCCGACGCGTGGGCTCCCACCGCCGACGCCGCCGCCGACCGTCTGGCGGGCGGGCTGCCGTCCTTCGCCACGCCGTCGCAGGCGCCGGCCCACCTGGCCGATGAGGAGTACACCCATCTGACGCGCCGCCGCGGTGAGCTGCTCACCGGTGCGATGGCCGCCCTGGCCGGGGCCTACCCGCCGATGGCCGCCTACACCGCCCACCAGCTCGACGCCACCGCCGAGGATCTCGGTCACATTCTCGACTTCCTGGCCGCCGCCCTCTACGTCGACGACGTCGAGGTCTTCACCGGCTTCGTCACCTGGACCCGCGGCGTGCTGCAGGCGCGCGGGGTCCCGGCGAGGGCATTGGCGGTGGGATTGCGTATTTTCCGTGATGAGCTGCGAGACTTCCCCCGTGCCCGCCACATGCTGGTCCGGGGGATCGAGGCGGCTCACGACCGCGGCGCCGATTTGGAGACCTGACGACAGATGCTCGAGAAGACCCCGCTCCGTACCGAGGTGCAGAGCACCGCTGAGGGCACCACCCGCCTGGTGCTCACCGGTGACCTGGACTACGACACGGCCGCCGAGCTCTTCACGCTGGTGCAGGAGCTGTTCTCGCCTGACCTGCGCCTGCTGGAGCTGGATCTGTCCGGTCTGGACTTCGTCGACTCCTCCGGTGTGGCGGCCCTGATCAACGTCTACAACACCGCCCGCACCCGTGAGTCCGCCATGCGGATCATCGCCCTGACCCCCTACCTGCGGCACCTGTTCAAGGTGACCGCCCTGGACCAGGTCTTCGAGCTGCCGCCCGTCTAGCGGCGCGCGGCGCTCGTGCGCCGATCAGGCGGCCGCGGCCGGGGTGGTGGCCGGGCACGCCTGGGGTTCCCGCCGGTCGCGGTGCCGTACCGTCGTGCGGGGCCGCGGCCGGCGGCGGGGATCCCAGGGTGCGGCTCAGGCCGGGTCGGCTCCCGCCGGCCGGTGCCACAGCCGCTGGACCTGCTCGTAGGAGGGCAGGTCGCCGGGGACCGGGGCGCCGTCGGCCACCTGAAGCGCCGTGGTGACGGCCGCCCGCAGCGCGGCCCGGAACAGCAGGGAGCCGTAGCTGATGCGGGCCACGCCCAGCGCCGCCAGCTTCGACACCGGCACCTCGGCCTGGATGAGCACGTTCAGCGGCACCGGGGCCGCGGCGACCAGTGCCTGCACCTGCCGCTCCCCGGTGGCTCCCGGCACGAAGACCCCGTCGGCCCCCGCGTCGGCGTAGGCCTTGACGCGGTGGACGGCCGTGGCCAGGGCGTCGGGGGCGCGCAGCCAGAACGGGTCGGTGCGCGCGTTGACGAACAGCCGAGGCGCCCGCTGCTTGATCGCGCCGATCAGCGCCACCTGCTCGGCCGTCTCCGCCAGTCCCTGGCCGCGGCCGTCTTCGATGTTGACGCCCGCCACCCCCGCGGCCGCCAGTTGCGCGGCCAGTTCGGCCACCTGGGCGGGCGGGCCGCCGAAACCCCCTTCGATGTCCACGGTGACCGGCACGCCCAGCGTCGCGATCCCGCGCGCCAGGCTCACCGTCTGGGCCCGGGTGGCCTGCTCGGCGTCCGGCAGGCCCGCGGCGGCGGCCACCCCCAGGCTCGTGGTCCCCACCGCCGCGAACCCGGCCGCCGCCAGCGCCGCCGCCGAGGCGTGATCCCAGGCGTTGGGCAGCAGCAACGGCTGCGGGCCGTGGTGCAGCGCCCTGAACCGCTCGAACGTCATCGCCGTACCGCCTCGACCACACCGGCCGCCAGGGCCAGCGCGACCTCCTGCCCGGGGCAGGGACGCGGGCCCGCCCCGAAGGTCAGATGCTCCTGGGGGCGGCCGGGCCGGAAACGGCCGGGGTCGTCGAAGATGAGCGGGTCGCGGTTGGCGGCGGCCAGGTCGAGCAGCACCGTCACCTCGGCGGCGGCGGCGCCGGCGGGTCCCGGCCGTGCCGCGCCGCGGCGCAGCACCCGGACCGGCGGGTCGTGGCGCAGCGTCTCGGCCAGCAGATCCTCCACCGGGCAGCGGGGGGCGTCGGCCGCCAGCGCGTTGCGGATCAGAGCGGCCGTCGCCTCGCATGCCTGGGCCAGCAGCCCGGCCAGTACGGCCAGCCGCTCGGGGTCCGGGTCGCCCAGCAGCCGCGACAGCCGTGCCACAGCGGCATCGGCCGGCGCCGTGTCCTCGCCGGGGCGCCCGGACGGGGCGGGCAGGTAGGACGGGGCGATCGCCGCGACCGCCCGCGCCGCCTGGCCGGCCTCGGAGGCGTCGACCCCGAGCGCGACGGCCAGCACCTCGATCGGGACCAGCTCGACCGGCGGCGCCCCGGCCTGGCGGTGCGAGGCCCGGGTGAAGGCCTCGGCGCGCAGCGCCCGCGTATCCAGCCCGGCCAGCACCTGTACCGCCGCGGCCCGGCGTGCGGCGTGCGGGGCGCCGTCGGCGAAACGGCCGACCGCGCCGCGCAGCCAGGCGACCGTCAGGGCGAAGGGCGGCCGGGGGGCCGCCACGACGGTGAGAGCGGGGTCGGCCAGGGCCGCGCGCACCTCGTGGTGGCGGCTGAGGATCAGCGGTGGTGAGGTCATGGCCCTCACGGTAGGCGCGGGAGGTTTCGGCGCCCGCCGAAGTGTGCGCAGGCCATGATGGAACGATGACATCCACGACGCCGATCTCGCTGGCCACGCTGGCCGGGCTGCTGGCCGACGCCACCCGTGCGCGGTTCTGCCTGGCCCTGCTGGACGGGCGTGCCTGGACCGCCGGGGAGCTGGCCAGGCACGCCGGGGTGGCGGCCTCCACGGCCAGTGAGCACCTGTCGCACCTGGTGCGGGGAGGGCTGCTGGCCGAGGAACGGCAGGGACGCCACCGGTATGTGCGGCTCGCCGGGCCGCAGGTGGCCCAGCTCATCGAGGACATGACGGCTCACGCCGAGCGCGCCGGGGCCGCCGCCGGGCCGCCGACGCTGCGCGCGGCGAGCGCGGCCAGGGCGATGGCGGCGGCGCGCACCTGCTACGACCATCTGGCCGGCCGGCTCGGGGTGGCGATCACCGACGCGCTCACCACGCGGGGGCTGCTGCGCCAGGACGCCGGCTTCGCCCTCAGCGACGACGGGCTGGCGTGGTTCGCGGCGGAGCTGGGGGCGGTCCTGCCGGCGTCCGGCGGCAGGCGCCCCCTGGCCCGGCCCTGCCTGGACTGGACCGAACGCCGCCATCACCTGGCCGGGACCGCCGGGGCCGTGCTGTGCGCGACCGCACTGGAACGCCGGTGGGTCAGCCGGATCGGGTCCGGGCGCGCGCTGCGCCTGACCGGGACCGGCCGGCAGGCCCTGAGCGCGCTGCTGGGCCTGCGCGACCCCACCGGCGACCTCGCCGATGGGATCGCCGGTGAGCTCAGGGCGAGCGCAGCCGGTGGGTGAGGCTGGTGTGACGCCGTCCGGCGCCGCGGGTGCGCACCGCCTGCGCCAGCGCCCGGCGTGAGCCGACGATGACGACGAGTTTCTTGGCCCGGGTGATCGCGGTGTAGAGCAGGTTGCGCTGCAGCATCATCCACGCGCTGGTGGCCAGCGGGATGACCACGGCCGGGTACTCGCTGCCCTGGGAGCGGTGGATGGACACCGCGTAGGCGTGCGCCAGCTCGTCCAGCTCGTCGAAGGCGTATTCGACGTTCTCGTCCTCATCGGTCAGCACGGTCAGCTTGTGGTCGTCGGGTTTGATGTCGACCACGACGCCCACGGTCCCGTTGAACACCCCCGCCGCGCCCTTGTCGTAGTTGTTGCGCAGCTGGGTCACCTTGTCGCCGACGCGGTAGACGCGGCCGCCGTAGCGGCGCTCGGGCATGCCCTCCCGGGAGGGGGTCAGCGCCTCCTGCAGCGCGTTGTTGAGGTTGCCCGCTCCGGCCGCGCCGCGGTGCATCGGCGCCAGCACCTGCACGTCCCGGCGCGGGTTGAGGCCGAACTTGCGGGGGATCCGGTTGGCCACCACGTCCACGGTCAGCGCCGCGATCTCCTCGGGCTCCTCGCAGGGGAACAGGAAGAAGTCGCCCATGCCCTCCAGCGCCGGGGGCAGGCCGGTGTTGACGCGGTGGGCGTTGACGACCACGCCCGACTCCTGGGCCTGGCGGAAGATGTGGGTCAGGCGCACCCGGGGGATCTCCTCCTCGGCGGCCAGCAGGTCCCGCAGCACCTCGCCCGCGCCGACCGAGGGCAGCTGGTCCACATCCCCCACGAACAGCAGGTGCGTGCCCGGCGCGATGGCCTTGACCAGCTTGTTGGCCAGCAGCAGGTCCAGCATCGAGGCCTCGTCGACCACGACCAGGTCGGCGTCCAGGGGGTTGTCGCGGTCGAAGGTGGCCTCCCCGCCGGGGCGCAGCTGCAGCAGCCGGTGCACGGTGGTGGCCTCGTGGCCGGTCAGCTCCGCGAGCCTCTTGGCGGCCCGGCCGGTGGGTGCGGCCAAGATGACCTTGGCCTTCTTGGCTCGTGCGAGGGTGACGATGGAGCGCACGGTGAAGCTCTTGCCGCAGCCGGGCCCGCCGGTCAGCACCGCGACCTTCTCGCACAACGCCAGCCGTACGGCGTGGGCCTGCTCGGGGGCGAGCTCGGCGTCGGTCTGCTTGTGCAGCCATTGCAGCGCCACCTGCCAGTCCACCGATCCGAAGACGCCCAGCCGGTCGTGGCCGGAGGTCAGCAGGGCGCGCAGGGAGCCGGCCAGCGACAGCTCGGCGCGGTGGAAGGGGACCAGGTAGACCGCGGGCACGAGGCTGTCGCCGGCGGGGACCTCCTCGCGGACCACGCCCTCCTCGGCGACCAGCTCCTCCAGGCAGCGGACGGTCAGTTCGGCCGGGACCTGCAGGATCTTCACCGCGTCGGCGACGAGGTTGGGGGCCGGCAGGTAGCAGTGGCCGTCGTCGGCCGCCTGCGACAGGGTGTAGCGCAGGCCCGCCTTGACCCGTTCGGGGCTGTCGTGCGGGATGCCGACGGCCTGGGCGATGGTGTCGGCGGTCTTGAAGCCGATGCCCCACACGTCGTCGGCCAGCCGGTAGGGCTCGCTCTTGACGACCGTGATGGAGGCGTCGCCGTACTGTTTGAAGATCCGCACCGCGATGGAGGTCGACACGCCGACCCCCTGAAGGAAGATCATCACCTCTTTGATGATCTTCTGCTCCTCCCAGGCGACGCCGATCATCTTGGTCCGCTTGGGGCCGAGGCCGGGGACCTCGACCAGCCGTTCGGGGGCGGTCTCGATGATCTGCAGGGTGTCGGCGCCGAAGTGGTCGACGATCCGTTCGGCCATCTTCGGCCCGATGCCCTTGATCAGCCCGGAGCCGAGGTAGCGCTGGATGCCCTGGACGGTGGCGGGCAGCACGGTGGCGTAGGACCACACCTCGAACTGCTTGCCGTACTTGGGGTGGGAGGTCCAGCGCCCGGTCAGCCGCAGCGACTCGCCGGGCTGGGCGCCCAGCAGCGGCCCGACCACGGTCAGCAGATCGCTGCCCGAGCGTTCGGTGGCCACCCTGGCGATGGTGTAGCCGGTCTCCTCGTTGGCGTAGGTGATGCGTTCGAGGACGGCCTCGATGGACGCGCCAGGGGGACCACCCGATCCAGGGTTCACGGAAAAAACCTCTCTCCTAGCCTTCCCGGGCCAGGGTAGAGCAGTGGCGGGCGGCCGCTGATCAGTTGGCGGGGTTTCGGCCGTCTCGCGGACGATACGCGCACATACCGACACTTCGCGAAACACGGCTCGCCGGTCGGAGCTGAGGTCCCTCTCCCCCTCCTCCCTCCCCTGCCGCCGGGAACGCGGCCGCCGCCTCCCCGGGCGGCCTTCCGCTGGGCCGCACCCGCACCCGCACCGCGCAAGAGCGGGTGGGCGCCGTCCCGGGGGCCCGCCTGCCGCGCTCCCTGCCTCGTCCCCTGCCTCATCCGCCGGCCGACTGCCCGGGCCGCCTCACCGCAGGCGGATCGTCTGGCCGATCCGGTCGAACAGCCGCTGCTTGCCGTTCTGGTCGGTGCTGAGCGTGACGGTGCAGGTCCGGCCCGAGCCGGGCAGGTAGAACTGGGTGCCTTTGATCTCCATGCCGCCGGCGGGGAAGGTGTAGACCAGCTTGGCCGCCTCGACGCCGCCGACGGTGACCTTGGTGGCCTCGGTGACCTTGGCCTTGACCTGCTCCAGGTCCTTGGTGGCCGCGCCGATCAGCTGGTCGGCGGAGATGTTTCCGCTGGACTGGCAGTAGCCGTTGAGGTTGGTGGTGAACTTGTTCGGCGAGCTCTGGCGTGACTTGGGGTCGAAGGCCCAGACGGCCTTGTTGGTCACCAGCGGCTGCAGGTCCTCCTTGGCCTGCTCCAGCGCCTTGCCCGACAGGCCGCTGCGCTTGAGGCCCTGTTCGAGGTCGTTCTTGGTCAGGTCGAGCGCGACCCAGGGGCCGGGGACGGCCACCGACAGCCCGTTGGCGGGGCTGCCGACCTGTTCGAATCCCTTGGGCACGTCGCCGGCCCCGCCGGTCGCGGTGCCCGGGCTCGCGGTGGGGGCCTTGGCCAGGTTGATCGAGCCGCCGCCCGCGCAGGCGGTGGCCAGTGCCAGGCACAGCACGCCCGTGCTCGTCACGATGGGATAGCGCTTACGCACCAGACTGCCCTCCTCGCGGACCTCGCCGGAGGCCCGAGCCGATTGACCTGTGAAATCTGCCGGGTGAATCGCCACAGGGGGGCGTCCCGCGCCGGAAGCGTCGTCCCGGGCGGTGCGTGGCAGACCGACCGTGTCAGGTGGTGCGCTCATCGCGTGCGGCCACTTGACGGTGGAAGGCCGACGGAGCGGTATATCGATTGACCTCCGCGTGATCCTATTTCTGCAGGTTAAGCGGTAAGTGTCTGTGCGGTTGGGTTCTGCCGCGGTGTGTCGCGGGAGATTGCCGGCACCGGTCGCGGCCCAGCCGCGTTCAGGGCGCCTGGCGGCACCTCGCGGCGTGTGCCTGCCGCAGCGCGGGTGCCGGGACCGCCTGCCGCGGCTGGGTGAACCGCAGCATGTTGCCGGAGGGGTCGAGGAAGGCGCAGTCGCGGACGCCGTCGGGCCGGTCGATCGGTTCTTGCATCACTTCGGCGCCCGCTGCCTCGATGTGCTCGAAGGTGGCGTCGCAGTTGCCGGTCACGAAGACAAGACGGCCCAGCAGGCCCTTGGCCGTCAGGTCCTCGATCATCCGCCGGTCGGCCGGCGAGGCGCCCGGGGCCGCGCCGGGCGACCGGAGTGAGATCCGCACGTCCGGCTGCGACGGCGGGCCGATGCGCACCCACCGCATCCCCTCGGATTCGATGTCATCGCGTATCTCGAAGCCGAGCACGTCACGGTAGAAGGCGAGCGCCTCGTCGACGTCGTGGACGGCGAGAGTGCAAGACGACAGCGTGAGATTCGTTCCGCTCGCGCTGCGGGCCGGTCGGGGGGTACGGCTCATCGCCGCTCCTTGTCGTCGGCGTTGCTGTTGGCGCCGAGAAAGACGATGTCGAGGTCGCGGAGCCGGTCGGGGTCGGTGTCGACGGCGATGCGGGTGATCTTCTCGCCGCTGACGGTGAAGGTGAAGGTGAAGACGGCCTTCGGCCGGCCGCGGTGCGACCAGACGGCCGCCGGGACGCCGTCGACCAGAGCGAGCCGGGCGGCCTGGGCTCGCCCGGCGAAGAAAGCCGCCACCGCGTGGGCGCCGCGGACCTCGACGGCCATGGCGTCCGGATCGAGCAGTTCGAGCAGGGCGGCGAAGTCCCCGCTCCGGGAGGCGGCCAGGAAGGCGGCGACGATTTCCCGCTTCGCCGATCGCGCGGCGTCGGATGCCCCGGCCGCTCCCCGCACCCGGCGCCGGGCCCGGCTGGCCAGTTGCCGGGCCGCCACCGGGGAGCGGTCCATGATGGCGCCGATCTCGCCGAAGGAGACGGCGAAGACGTCGTGCAGGACGAACGCGAGCCGTTCGGCGGGAGTCAGCGTGTCCAGCACCACCATCAGCGCGACACCGACCGAATCGGCCAGCAGCGCCTCGTCCTCGGGGTCGGCCTGGCCGGCTGGGCGGATGCCCGGGTGCGGCGCGGCCGGCTCGGGCGGCAGCGCCCCGGCCGACTCCTCACGCCGGGTCCGGCGTGCCTCGAGCATGTTCAGGCAGACCCGGGCGACGACCGTGGTCAGCCACCCGGCCGGATTCTCCACCTGGCCGGTGTCGGCGCGGCTGACCCGCAGCCACGCCTCCTGCACTGCGTCCTCGGCCTCGCCGGGTGAGCCGAGCATCCGGTAGGCCACCGCCCGCAAGCGGCCCTGGTGCTCGGCGAACCGCTCGCTCAGCCAGTCCTGCTCAACCATCTGTCACATTCCTCCATCCGGGCCTGTCATATCGATTGACCGGCGAACCCGCGCCGATGTGACATCCGGGCCCGGCCCGGATGCCCGGCCTGCCGGTTCAGGCGGCACACACATCTGAAGCACTTGGGAGACAGACATGAAAGCGCACGTGAGCTCGATCCTCCTCGGCGTCCGGGACATGGAGCGGGCCAAGCGGTTCTACACCGAGGGGCTCGGCTGGAAGGTCAAGGACGACTACGGCATCTCGGTGTTCTTCGAGTCCGACGGCGCCTCGCCCGTCGGCTTCTACGGCCGCGAAGGCCTGGCCGGCCAGGTGGGCACGGGCCCGGAGGGCAGCGGCTTCAGCGGACTGGTCCTCACCTACGTCGTCCGCAGCGAGGCGCGGGTCGAGGAGATCATCGCGGAGGCCGAGAAGGCCGGCGCCACGATCCTCAAGCCCGCCGGCGCCCTGCCGTGGGGCGGGTACGGCGGCACCTTCGCCGACCCGGACGGCTACATCTGGAGTCTGGGCTACAGCGCCCAGGCAACGGAGCAGCCCTACGCGGAGTAGCCGGCGGGGAAAGCCTGCGGCGAGTGTGGGTCCGGACGGCTGTCTGTGGAGAGTCACCGCCTACGCCTCCTGACCCGTAGGCCTCACGCGGGGCCGGCCGGACACGCCACACCCGGCGCGCTCGGCCGGCCCGGGCTCCTCGCTCAAGGAGGCGAGGGCCCGGGACGGCCGGGCGCGTGCCGCGCTCGTCCACGACCGGGCGCGGTGCTTGACCACCGTTGCCGCAGCCGTGGGATCACTGCTTGTGCAGAACAATCGACCTCGTCACCCCCCGGCCCTGGAGCCGCCACTTACAACCTGTTCTCGACGACAGGTTCTGCTCAGCCGTTTCCGGCAGCGGCGGATTCCGGCGGCGCCAGTGGCAGGGTGCGGAGGCGGCTCACCGGGGAGATGACGAGCCCGATCACTACGGCGGCCGAGCCGATGGCCGCCGTGGTGAGCGCGCCCTCGGCGCCGACCGCACCCGTGAGAAGGCCGGCGGACAGACCGCCGAGTGCGCCGCCGCCGAAGAGCAAGGTGCGGAAGACCGCGGTCATGCGGCCCATCATCGCCTGCGGGGTGCTGGTCTGGCGCAGGCTGACGATGATGACATTGGCGACGCCGAGGCCCAGGTAGGTGGCAAAGAAGGACAGGACGAACATCCCCACCATCACCGGCCTCGGGCCGCCGGCCACGACGATCAGTGTCGGGCCCAGCAGGAGGGCCGTCTGAGCCACGAGATAGACCGGCCCGAGCGGGAATCGGGCGATGATCTTCCGGGAGATCACCGCGCCGATCAAGCCGCCCACGGAGGCCGTCGCGAAGACGCCGCCCAGGGTCGTGGAGTCCAGCTGCAGGTCACGCGTGCCGTACAGCAGGAACATGGTCCAGACGGTGACCATGGAGAAGTTGCAGCAGAACCCGGCGAGGGCCAGCGCCCGCAGGATCGGGTTGCCGAACACCCAGCGCAGACCTTCGCGCAGTTCGGTCAGCAGGCGTCTGTTGGCCGCAGGCGGTTCCGGGCGTGGCTCGCGCGTGCGGATCAGCAGCAGGGACGCCAGAGACACCAGGTAGGAGAAGGCGTCGACGACCAACGCCACCGGCGCCGTCAGCGCACTGATCAGGGCACCGGCGAGCCCTGGACCGGCCACGTCGGCCGCCGACGAGCTGATGCCCATCTTGGCGCCGGCCTCGACGTAGTGTTTGGGGTCCTTCACGAGGGTGGGTACGAAAGACATCCAGCTCACGTCGGACAGCACCGACGCGACGCCGATGACGCAGGCGATGACCAGCAGCGGTGCCATGCTGAGGATATCCAGCCAGGCCAGGACCGGAATCAAGGCGAGCAGGAGCATCCGGGTGAGGTTGGCCCACACCATGACGGGCCGCCGCCTGACCCGGTCGACCCAGACCCCGAACAGCAGCGCGAGCCCAAGGTAGGGCGCGAGCTGCAGGAACCGCAGGAGACCGACCTGCTCGTCGGTGGCGTGGAAGGCGTAGATCGCGGTCAGCGGCAGCGCGAGGTTGGTGACCTGGGTGCCGAGCAGCGACAGGGTTTCACCGAGCCAGAACTTCAGGAAGTCGCTGTTGCGCCACAGTCCTTCCCGCGCGGAGGCGGCACCCGGCTCGGTGAGGGCTTCAGCGGTCGTCACGGCTACCGCCCGCGACGCTGAGGTCGGCGACCGCCGCGACGACCTGGTCCACCTCCTGTTCGGTGTTGTAGTAGTGCGGCGACAGGCGCAGGCACCAGTCGACGTCCTTGTCGCCGAAGTCGAACTGCGCGAAGTGGCGGAAGCTGAGCGCCGAGTTGATACGGCGTGCGTCCATGGCGGCCTTGAACGCCTCCGGCTGCCAGCCGTCGATGGCGAAGGTGACCAGGGCGCCCAGTTGCCGGCCGTGGTCGAGCACGCGGACTCCCGGCAGGCCGGCGAGCCTGTCGCGCAGGCCGGCGGCCAGGGCGGGGGTACGGCGGGCGATGGCGTCCATGCCGACCTGGCGGGCGTAGCGTGCTGCGGCGGCGCAGCCGAGGACGATGGCGTAGGGGAACTCCCAGTCCTCGAACCTGGCTGCCGTCTCGACGGGCTGGTAGCGGCCCGGCTCGACCCAGCGCGCGCCGTACATGTCGATGAACAGCGGCTCGTAGCCGGCGCTCAGGACGCGGTCGGACACGTACAGGAAGCCAGAGCCGCGGGGGCCGCGCAGGAACTTGCGGCAGGTGGCGGTGAGCAGGTCGCAGCCGATCTCCGCGACGTCGATCGGGTACTGGCCGACCGACTGGCAGGCGTCGACCAGGTACAGCAGATCCAGTTCGCGGCAGAGGCGGCCGATGTCGGCGACCGGCTGGACCAGGCCGGAGTTGGTGGGGATGTGGGTGGCGGCCACCAGCCGGGGCCGGTGCTGGCGCATCAGGGTGGCCATCGCCGCCACGTCCACCCCGCCCTCGGGCAGGTCGGGCGCGTGTACGACCTTCACGCCGAACCTCTTGCTCAGCGACAGGAAGGCGATCTGGTTGGAGATGAAGTCGTTGCGGGTGGTGAGGATGACGTCACCGGCCTCGAACGGTATCGCCGACAGGGCGGTGGAGAACGCGTGGGTGGCGCTGCCGGCGAAGGCGATGTTCTCGGGAGTGCAGTTGATCAGGGCAGCGGTCTCGGCGTAGAACTCGCGGACCTGCTCGGCGCGGGCGGCCGAGGCCTCGTAGCCGCCGATACTCGCCTCCAGCCGCAGGTGGTCGATCATCGCGGCCAGCACGGGCGCGGCCAGCAGGCCGCAACCGGCGTTGTTGAAGTGCACGACGTCGCCGGCGCCGGGGGTGTCCGCGCGCAGGGCGGCAACGTCCAGAAGCGATTCTGGCGAAGTTCTGGAAGCGCTATTATCGATTCTCATGTCGGACAGTAGCAGTTCTGGGGAGTTGGCGACCAGGATGCGTGTGATGATCGACCGGCTGTCACCGGGCGACCGTCTGCCCAGCAGCCGCGAGCTGATCCGGCGCTACCAGGTCGGCCCCGCAACGGTGTCACAGGCGATCGCCACGCTCGCCGCCGAGGGCCTGGTGGTCACCCGTCCGGGCAGCGGTACGTACGTCGCGGCACGCGCCCAGCGGCGCGCCGAAGTGGCCGACACCGCCTGGCAGAGCGTCACCCTCGCCGACCGGAGCGTGGACACCCGGATCCTCACCGGCCCCGTCGGCACGCCACCCGAGGGCACGATCATGCTGGACGGCGGCTACCTGCATCGATCGCTCCAGCCCACCCAGATCCTGACCGCGGCGCTGGCCCGCGCCGCACGCCGCCCCGACGCCTGGGACCGCGCCCCCGCCACCGGCCTGGCGGCCCTGCGCAGCGTGTTCGCCACCATGGCCGGCGGCGGCGTGAGCGCGGACGACATCCTGGTCACGGCCGGCGGGCAGAGCGCCCTGTCCATGGCCTTGCGCGCCATCGCCGCACCCGGCGACCCCATCCTGATGGAGTCGCCCACCTACCCGGGAGCCATCGCCGCCGCCAGGGCAGCCGGCCTGCGCCCGGTACCGGTACCGATGGATGCCGACGGCCTGCAACCCGACCTGCTGGCCGACGCCTTCGCCATGACCCGCGCACGCCTGCTGTACTGCCAGCCGGCTTATCACAACCCCACCGGCACCGTGCTGGCCCCGCAGCGCCGCCGGCAGATCATCGAGGTGGCCAGGGCGGCGGGCGCATTCGTGATCGAGGACGACTTCGCGCGGCACCTGGGCCACGGCACGCCGGTGCCGCCACCCCTGCTCGCCGACGATCGTGACGGCACCGTGGTCTACCTGACCTCGCTCACCAAACCGGCGGCGCCGAGCCTGCGCATCGGCGCCCTGGTGGCCCGAGGCCCGGTGATGGAACGCCTGCGCGCCACCCGTCTGGTCGACGACTTCTTCGTCACCCGCCCGCTCCAGGAGACCGCGCTCGAACTCCTCAGCTCTCCCACCTGGGAACGGCATGTCCGCATCCTGGCCGCAGCCCTGCGGGAGCGGTGCGCAGCGCTGGCGTCCGCCGTCACGCACGAACTCCCCCACTGGACCCTCACCCGTATCCCCGCGGGCGGACTGCACCTGTGGGTCCGCCTGCCCTACGGCACCGACGACACCGTGATCGCCGACACGGCCCGTCAGCACGGCGTCGCCGTCAGCGCCGGCAACCGCTACTTCGCCACCGAGCTCCCGGCCGCCTACCTACGCCTCGGCTTCGCCGCCACCGCCGATCGCACCGAGTTGATCGAAGCCGCACACCGACTCGCTTCCGCTCACGAGCACGCCGCCGGCACGCGCTGATCGAAGCGCCAGAACCGCACCCACCACCCGCGGACCTCCTAGCACTCCACTGACCTGCAAGAACGCACAGATGGCGGCTGGTGGGGCCGGCCTTGCCGACACCCCCGGGCGGAGCCGTCCACACCGCCTGTACCTACTAGTATGTATAGTGATTGCATGAGTACCGCCGAACGCCTCGTCGAAAGCACTCGGGACCTGTTGTGGGAACGCGGCTACATCGGCACCAGCCCCAAGGCCATCCAGCAGCGGGCCGGAGTCGGCCAGGGCAGCATGTACCACCACTTCGCCGGCAAGCCGGATCTGGCGCTCGCTGCGATCAACCGCACCGCCCAGGAGATGCGGGCCAAGGCCGAGGAGCAGTTCTCCGCTTCCGGTGACGCCACCGAGCGGATCACCGCGTATCTGCGTCGCGAACGGGAGGTCCTCAAGGGCTGCCCGATCGGCCGCCTCACCCAGGATCCGGACGTCATGGCCGATCCGATGCTGCGGGCGCCGGTCGAGGAGACCCTTGCCTGGCTGCGCGACCGTCTCGCCGAGATCCTGGCCGAGGGGCGCGAGCGCGGCGAACTGGATGCCGCGCTGGATCCGCAGGCCACCGCGGCTACGGTCGTCGCGGTTCTGCAGGGCGGCTACGTGCTGGCCCGGGCCGCCGATTCCCCGGCCCCGTTCGACCAGGCGATCACGGGTGTGCTGGGCCTGCTGGCCGCGCACACCTCAACCGCCCCCAAGTAGAGGGAGCCTTGCCCTTCCATGCGCATATCCCGCACGCCACCGTCCACCGCCACCGCCACCGCCCCGTCCGAGTGGGTCACCGGCGCCGCATGGGTCGAGGAGATCGCCGCCCCTGAAAGCCCTTCGCGCATCCGGGTCGACAGCGTTCACTTCGCGCCCGGCGCCCGCACCGTCTGGCACCGCCACCCCCTGGGCCAAGTGCTGCACGTCACCCAGGGAGCCGGACTCGTCCAGCGCCGTGGCAGCACGGTGGAAGCCATCCGCGTCGGCGACAGGGTGCGTATCGCCCCGGACGAATGGCACTGGCACGGTGCCGCTCCCACTACCTCCATGACCCATCTGGCCATCGAGGAGATCGCCGAGGACGGCACCGAAGCCGAACGCGGCGCCGCGGTGACCGACACCGAATACCTCGCCCATCCGCCGGTCCTGTGACCGTCCGGCCGGCCATCGGGAAAGGCTGCACCTTCCATGTACGCCAAGCAGTACGAGATCACTCTGCCCGCCGACTACGACATGCGCATCATCCGCAGACGGGTGGCTGCCGGCGGCCACGTCCTCGACGACCGCGCCGGGCTGGGCCTGAAGGCGTATGCCATCCGCGAGCGCGGCGGCGACGGCTCGCCGGTCAACCAGTACGCCCCCTTCTATCTGTGGAACGACACCGGGGAGATGGCCCGCTTCCTCGTCGGCGGCGGTGGGTTCCACAACATCGTGCGTGACTTCGGGCGCCCGGCCGTACGCCACTGGACCGGTCTGGCCTGTCACGCGGGGCCGGCTCGCACGGCGTCCCCCCAGGCGGCCTCACGCCGCCTCACCCCGATCCCCGCCGAATCCGATCCCGGCGGCACCGGCCTGGGGCTTGCCGAGCTGATCGAACGGGAGACAGAGGAGCTTCGCCTGCTCGCCCGTCGCGAAGACGTGCACACCGTCGCGCTGGCCGTCGACCCCCATCACTGGCAGTTGATGCGGTTCGTCCTGTGGAAGAACGCTGTCGCACCGGACGAGGCGGCCACCGAGCGCTACGAGGTGCTGCACTTGTCCGCGCCAGGCTTGGCCGGCCTGCCGGAAGGGCAGGCCTGGTAGGCCCCCGCCTCCCACGCCGGTGCATTGTTCAATGATCATTCGAGGGCGGCGCCGAGCTCGTCCAGGACGTAGGCCGACCATCGGGACAGGGCGGCGATGACGGCGTCCCTGACCGGGCCGGGGCGGTCGTCGAACTCGGTGGCGACCGAGGTGAGGAAGCAGCCTCTGCGGTCGTCGGCCATGTAGTCGAACCACGCGCCGAACGCGCGCGGCAGCCGTTCGGCGCCCGGCCGCGCGCCGGCCGGACACCTGCCGCGCAGGACGGGAGCAGGCGGCGATCTGCAGTGCCTGCCGCAGGCCACCGAGGGCATACGGTTTCAGATGAACGGGGAAACGACGCTCGCCAGCGTGAGGCCGAGGCAGGCCATCACGAAGTAGCCCCTCTTGGGCCACCGGGTTGCTGTCTGTCGCCAGGCGATCACCAGGGTGGCTGCCGTCACGAGTGCCGACAGCAGATGCATGCCGTACCACCAGGGGATCGGCGCATCCCCCAGGGTTTCCCCGACAGTCAGGTCGCCGGCCAGCGCATGGCCGGCGACCATGGTGAGCACGCCCAGCCCCAGCAGTGCGAGCCAGGGCGACGACTGGCGGAACGCACGGGTGGGCACTGCGCGCAGGACGGTTCCCACCAGGAAGAGCAGCGACGACCACCGGTGCAACTGCTGCATGAGCAGACCACCACGCACCTCGAACCTGGTCGGCAGCTCCGCGGCGTAAGCGGCGCTCATCTCGACTCCGCGCAGCGGCTCGTAGGAGCCGTCATAGATCACCCGGTCGCTCGGCGTGTAGAAGAATGCGAGGAAGGCGCCGGTGAGCAGGACGACCACGAAACAGTAGACGAGCATCTCGCTCATCAGCGTCTTGTACAACCTCATTCGGCTTATTCCACCACGGATCAGAACGCGACGATCTCACGGCCCATACGGAAGCCGTACAGGCGGTGGCCCGCCAGGTCCAGCCGCCCTCTACCGGCGTCCAGGCGTTGATCAGCTCGTCCGGTTCCCACTCGGTCCGCACCCGCGGCTGCGCGGGGTCGACGGCGACACCGAACTGGCCGTCGGCTGGTACCGGGTATGACCAGAACGCTCCCGACGACCACCAGGGGCACATCGTCGGCCCCGACCTGATCCCGGTCTCCTGACCGGGGGCCCTGCGCTTCTTCGCGGCTCTTCCGGTCTTACGCGGCTCCCCCGGGGCGGGAGACGACCCGTTTCTCGCCCCGTCGCCCTCAGACGGTCAGCGGATCGGAGGCGGCGGGCAGGTTGTTCAGGGCCTCGACCAGCGGCGCGAGCTCCGGGGTCCGCTCCGCCTCGCCCAGCGCCCTGGCCAGGACCTCGTCGTGGGTCGGCCGGGCCTGCGTCAGCAGCGCCCACCCTTGCTCGGTGAGCTCGGTGTAGATGCCGCGCCGGTCGTCCTGGCACAGGATGCGGGTCAGCAGCCCGCGGTCTTCGAGCCGGTTGACCAGCCGGGTGGTGGCGCTGCCGGACAGGGCCGCGGCACGGGCCAGCTGCTGCATCCGCATGTGCCAGCCGTCCTGGCGTGACAGCGCGTCCAGGACGGTGTATTCGACCACCGACAGCTCGTGGCCGGCCTGCAACGCCCTCTCCATCGCGGCGTCGATCAGCCCGTGCAGCGCGGCCAGCGTCCGCCAGCCCTGTGTGCGGATCTGCACCGCGTCGTCTCCGATTGCCACGGCCGCCTCCTTCTCGTGTCCTCCCCCGTCCAGGCGGGCAGTCCTCGCGACCCAGCCTACCAATGTTTCGAAATAAAACGCGCGTGCAAGTATATTTTCCGTGCGGGTGCCGGGCGGCCGGCGCGCCCGCCCCTCGCGCGGCGGCGCGGCACGCCGGCGGCATCCGCGCGAGATCGCCGGGGTCGGCCGGCGCCCGTGGATCGGCTCAGGGGGCGGTGAAGGCCAGAGGGGCGTTGTGGCCGCCGAAGCCGAAGGAGTTGGTCATCGCCGCCGCCCACCGGCCGTGGCGCGGCCGCCCGGTGACGATGTCGAGCTTGACCCGAGGATCCAGCTCCTGCAGGTTGCGGGTGGCGGGGATCACCCCGTCGCGGAGGGCGAGGATCGCGGCGATCGCGCCCACCGCCCCGGCGGCCCCGCACAGGTGGCCGGTCATCGACTTGGTGGCGGTGAGCGCGGGATGTGTCCCCAGCGCCTCGATGATCGAACGGGTCTCGGTCAGGTCGCCGGTCGGGGTCGAGGTGGCGTGGGCGTTCACGTGCCCGACGTCGAGGGCCTGCAGCCCGGCCGAGGCCAGGGCCAGCCGCATCGCGCGCACCTGCCCGCCCGCGTCGGCGCCGGTGATGTGGTGGGCGTCGGAGGTGGTGGCCGCGCCGGCCAGCGTGGCGTGCGCCCGGGCTCCGCGGGCCGCGGCGAACCCTTCGCGTTCCAGGACCACCACGGCGGCCCCCTCGCCGAGGACGAAGCCGTCGCGCCCGGCGTCGAAAGGCCGGGAGCCGGACGGTCTCGGCCGGACATGAGGGCCGGCCAGGTGAGGGGTGACCTTCGCGGCTACCCGGCCTGCGCGGTTCTCACTCCCGCGCTGGCCGCGACGATCCGAGCGACCCGAGCCGGCGGGATCTCGGTCGTGTCGACGACCTCCGCCTCGCGGCTCAACCAGGGCAGGGCCCGGCGGTAATCGGCAAGATGGTCCAGCCGCCACTGCCGAGCTCCGGTTTCGACGGCGTCCGTCTCGATCCGGCGGGTAAGGGTGGCCTGGTCGGTGTGGAGCGTGAAGTGGTGGACGGGGATGCCGCTTTTCTCCAGGCCGAGGCGGATCTCCGCCCAGTACTCCTCGATGAGGACCGTCTGCGGGATGACGAGCACTCCGCCGAGATAGTCGAGCAGATGGGAAGCGGTCTGCACGACCAGCCCGCGCCACGGAGGCCACTGCTGGAAGTTCCTGACCTCCGGCAGCCCCTGGATGTGGCGCAGCATGAAGCCCACGTGTTCGGAGTCGAAGATCCGCGTCTCTGGAATGATCTTTACGAGTTCTCCGGCGGTGGTCGTCTTGCCCGCGCCGAAGGTCCCGTTCAACCAGATGATCATGGCGTCAGCCTACCCGTGGAGGCGTGATCGGGGCAGCTCTCGGCGTCCGTCAGCGGATTCGTCGTGCTGCTCGGGTCCGTCTCGTGCGCGGCGTCACCTTCCTTGATCAGATCCGGCGCAGGGCGCGGATCGGCCGGGTGAGAAGCAGCGCCGCGCACACCGCGGCGCTGACCCCCGCCGAGACGAACAACAGGTCGATGGGGTCCACCACCGCGCTGACCGGCCCGACCAGGGCCTGGCCGACGGCCGATCCGCAGACCGAGCCCGCGATCTCGTAGGCGGTCACCCGGTTGAGGACGTCGGGGGCCACCTGGGTCTGCACGCTCGTCGACCACATCACCGACCAGAACGCCCATGCCATGCCTCCGGCCAGGTGCCCGGCCATCAGCAGCGGCAGGGGCAGCTCCAGCGCCACCGACAGCGGGATGAGCGCGAACCCGGTCATCGCGGCGGCGCCCGCCGCGAGCGGCCGGGCCGGGCGGAAGCGGATCGCGATCAAGCCGCCCACGACCGTGCCGGCGCCGAGCCCCGCCATCACCCAGCCGTAGGCGGCCTCTCCCAGGCGCTCGCCGATCAGCCGGGAGCTGAGGGGGATGTAGGGACCGAAGACCAGCAGCCCGAAGAACATCCACACGACGATCACCGACCACATCCAGGTGCGGGAGCGGAACTCCGTCCAGCCGCGCCGCAGGTCGAGCAGGACCGTCGAGCGTTCCCCGCGCGCGGCGGAGGGGGTCGGCCGCAGCAGCGCGAGGCAAAGGCCGCTGAGGGCGAAGGCGGCGGCGTTGAGGGAGTAGACCATGCCCGCGCCGCTCACGGCCATGATCACCCCGGCGAGCGCGGGCCCGGCGAGCTGTGCGGCCGCGTCGGCGATCTTTAGGGTGGCGTTGGCGCGCTGCGGGTCCCGCGCCACCAGCGGCACCATGCCGTTGACGCCGGGCTGGAACATCGCGGCGGCCGTTCCGGCGAGGAAGGAGCAGCTCAGCAGCAGCCACAGCGGCGGGGTGCCGGTGAGGAACGCCACCGCCACCGTGCCCTGGGTGAAGACCCTGACGACGTCCGCGCCGACCATCATGGCGCGGGCGCCGATCCGGTCGGCGAAGACCCCGCCGAACAGGACGAAGATCACGAACGGGAAGGTCCAGGTGGCCAGAACGTACCCCACGCCGGAAACGCCGTAGACGGCCCCGACGGCCAGCGCGGCGGCCACCTGTATCATCGCGTCACCGAGCAGCGACACCGAGCGGGCGCCGAAGTAGAGCGAGAAATCCTTGGTCCAGAGGCTCTCACGGGCGGCGGGCAGCCGGTCGCCGTCCAGAATCGCGGTCATTCGACGAACTCCATGAAAGCCCATTCTGAACATCCGTCACGCCGATCACAGGCGTCCGTAATGACATCATTAGGTACATTCGTGCCATGAGACATCGTGTGGTCGCCGTGGTCGGCACGATCCAGGAGATGTACCCGGTGACCTGCGCCTCGGCGGTCTTCGGCTACCACGGGCCCGACATCCCCCAGCACTACGACTTCGCGCTGTGCACCGAGAAGCCGGGGCCGGTGCGGACCACGGTGGGCGTCGACATCATCGTCGAGCGGGGCCTGGAGGCCCTTGAGGACGCCGACACCATCCTGCTCGCCGGCTGGTGCCTGCGCCCGGACCTCGTGTCGGGGCTCGCCGAGGGGGTTCTCGCCGCCCACGCCCGGGGCGCCCGGATCATGGCGATCTGCGGCGGGGTCTACGTACCGGCGTCGCTCGGCCTGCTCGACGGCCGCACCGCCGCCATCCACTGGGAGCTGACCGCCGACCTGGCCCGGCGGTATCCCCGGGTCCGGACCGACGCCGGCGTCCTGTACGTCGACCACGGCGACGTGGCGACCGCGGGGGCGTCCGCGACCACCGTCGACCTGTGCCTCAACCAGGTCCGCAGGGAGCACGGCGCCGCGCTGGCGATGCGGATCGGCCGCCAGCTGTCGGCTGCCCCGCACCGCGAGGGCTGCCAGCGCCAGTACCCCCAGCTGCCGACGACGGGCCCCATCCCCGACTCCCTGGCCCCGCTGCTCGACTGGATCACCGCCAATCTCGACCGCCCGCTGACCATCGAGGACATGGCCGTCCACACCGGCCTCTCCCCCCGCACCCTGAGCCGCCACTTCACCGACCAGCTCGGCGTCTCCCCGGGCCGCTGGCTCCTCGACCGGCGCATCGCCAGCACCCGAGCCCTCCTGGAGGAGACCGACCTGCCCGTGGAGACCATCGCCCAGCGCGTGGGCCTGTCCTCGGCGGTCAACCTCCGCCGCCGCTTCCACAAGGCCCTCCACACCACCCCGGCCGCCTACCGCCGCTCCTTCCGCTGACCGCCGGCCCCCGCTCCCGCCGGTGCCGGCGTCAACGGGCGGGCGGCCCCTGAACCGAGGCCGACCGCCGCCCTCCACCGTCCGCCGGGCCGCCGGACGTCATCCGGCGCCCATCATCCGGCTCTCCCAGGCCCAGGCCGCGATCTCGACCCGGCTGCGTACGCCCAGCTTGACCAGGATGCCCGACACGTATCCCTTGACCGTGCTCAGCGAGAGGAACAGCTCGTCGGCGATCTCCTGGTTGGTGCGGCCCCTGGCGACCGCCTGCACGATCTCGATCTCCCGCGCGGTCAGGGGCTGCGCGGGCGGGCGGCCCCCGCCCCGGGCGCCGCGGTCGGCGAGGTGGCGCAGCAACCGCAACGTGATCGACGGCGAGATGAGCGCGTCCCCTGCGTGGGCGGCCCGCACGGCCTCGACCAGCAGGCTCGGACCCGCGTCCTTCAGCACGAACCCGACCGCGCCGCCGCGCAACGCGCCGTAGACGTACTCGTCCAGGTCGAACGTGGTGACCATGACCACCCGGGGCGGCGCGTCGGCCAGCGCGCGGGCGACTTCGATCCCGTCGAGGCGGGGCATCTGGACGTCCACCAGGCACACGTCCGGGTGTGTCTCGCGGGCCTGCTCGATGGCCTCGACTCCGTCGCACGCCTCGGCGACCACGGTGATGTCGGGCTGGTCCTCGAGGATGATCCGCAGGCTGGCCCGGATCATCGCCTGGTCGTCGGCCAGCAGCACCCGGATGGTCACCGCCGCTCCCGCACGGGCACGGGCGGCGTCATCGGCGCTCGCCGGTGGGGATGGTGGCACGCACCGACCAGCCGGAGCCGGGGCGGGGGCCGGCGCTGAGGGTGCCGCCGAGGGCGTCGAGGCGTTCGCGCATGCCGACGAGGCCGTATCCGGCGCGGCGGTGACGGCGCAAGGGCGCCTGCGGGGCGTCGTCCTCGACCACGACCGTGACGGCCTCCTCGTCCTGGGTGACGTCGATGGTGACCGCGCGGGCCTGCCGGGCGTGCCGGGAGACGTTGGTCAGCGACTCGCGCACGACGCGGTACACGGTGCCGCGCACCTCGGGCGGCCAGCTGTCCGGCTCGGCGGCCAGGTGCAGGCGCGCCCGCCGGCCGTGGCTTTCGAAGCCCTCGATCAGCTCGGCGAGCCGTTCGCGGCCCGCCGGACCGGCACCGGTGTCGCGCATGAGGCCGACCACGCGGCGGGTGGCGGCTAGGGCCTCGGAACCCGCGGTCTCGATGCCGGCCAGGGAGCCGGCTGTGCTGTCCGGGTGCTTGGCGGTGAGGAGCCGGGCGGCCTGGGCCTGGAGCACGATGCTGGTGATGTGGTGGGCGACGACGTCGTGCAGCTCCCTGGCCAGCTCCAGGCGTTCGGCACGCCGTACCCGCTCGGCGGCGGCGTGGCGGCGGGCGGCCAGCAGCCGCAGGCCGAGCCCGCCGGCCAGGGCGGCGAGCCAGAGCAGGCCGCCCAGCACCGGTACGGCCGAGCGGGGGCTGGCCAGGAGCCCGCCCGTCATCACGGCCAGCCCCGCGACGGCGACGGCGCGGGCCGTACGGGCGGGCAGTGTCCTGACCGCGGAGCCGACGAGCACCGCCAGAGCCAGGGACGTGGCGGGGCCGGGTTCGGCGGGCAGGTGAACGAGGCGGGCGGCGAGCACGGCGAGCGCCGCCACGGCCGCGCCCGCGACCGCGGTCCAGAACCGGTTGCGGCGGCGCACCAGGGCGAGCACGCACACCGACGCGCCGACGGCCGCGCCGAACAGCCAGTAGCCCTCGCCCCAGCTGCCGGCGACCTGGTATGCCTGGAAGGCGACGGCCGCCGCGAACACCACGCCGAGCCCGGCGTCGACCGCCGCCTCGAGCCGATCGGGAAAAACCACGGCACCCAGGCTAGGACAAGGGTTCCGCCGGCCTGTACCGGCCGAAAGTACTGTTACGTTCCCTGCTTTGTGTCGATGTGGGCAGCCGGCCCCGGTTTGCAGGATGAGGCCCCATGCCACATGAAACGCTCCCCCCGACGCCGGCACCTACGGGATCGGGGCAGCCCGCTACGACCGCCTCCGGCAGGCCGCGTATCGCCGCGCTCGATGTGCTGCGCGGGTTCGCCCTGTGCGGAATCCTGCTGGCCAACGTCAAGCCGATCGCTCACATGGTCCACACCGGAGAAGCCACCCAGCCTGTGGTGGTGGCGGGTCAGGACGACGCCTGGCTGGGGCTGGGGTTATTCGTCGACCAGCGCTTCTTCCCGATCTTCTCCCTGTTGTTCGGCATCGGCTTCTCGCTGCTGCTGGACTCCGCGCGGCGCCGTGTCCCCCGCCCGCGGGTGCTCCTGCTGCGCCGGATCCTGGTGCTGCTGGCGATGGGCCTGGCTCACATGTTCCTGCTGTGGCGGGGCGACATCCTGACCGTCTACGCCGTCGTCGGCCTGCTGGTGCTGCTTCCCTCGACCTGGCTGCCGCGCCGGGCCGTGGCGGGGCTCGCCGCCTGCCTCGTCGCGACGCCGCTGATCCTCGGCGGCAACGGCGTGTCGGTGGTGCCGGGGCTGTTCCTGCTGGGCTCGGCGCTGACCCGGTACGGCGTGATCGACCGGATCGGGCGTTCCGCCCGCGTGCCGGCCGTGCTGGGCCTGGTCTTCGCGGCGGGGGCGGTGCCCGCCACGTGGCTGCAGATCCGGTCCGGGGCCGCCGGCACCGACGATTTCACCTCCTGGTTCGCCCTCGCCGGGTTGCTGACCGCAGGCGCGTACGTGTGCGCCCTGCTGCTCCTGCTGAGAACGCCGCTCCGGCCGGTGCTCCAGGGGGCCTTCGCGCCACTGGGCCGGATGGCGCTGACCAACTACCTGTCCGCCACGGTCCTCGTCCTGGTGGCCGCACGCCTCATCGGCGGCTCGCCGGACGGCTGGTCCCAGACGACGGTGCTCCTCATCGCCGGGGCCATCCTCGTCCCCCAGTGGCTGGTGTCCACGCTCTGGCTGCGCCGCTACCGTCAAGGGCCCCTGGAATGGCTCTGGCGCTGGGCCACCTGGGCGCAGCGTCCGTCCCTGCGCCGCACCTCCTGACCGCTCCCGGGCTGTCGAGGAGATCACCGACGAGGCCCTCCGCTCCCGAGCATGTTCCGAGCCGCCAGGTAGCGTTGACCGGACAGAGCCACTGGTCTGTTCGGTCCTTGGAACGGCATAGCCGCAGGTCAGCGCATCGCGCTTGTTCTCCGCGCCAATTCGGCCGCATGCTCGGCGCCGCCATCCGGCGCCGAAACCTGGTCTCCGCGACACTCGGCACAGACCCCGTGACCTGCACCGATCGATCCACTTTGGGGCTGGGGACAGCTTCGGGAGAAGGACGCCCATTCGGTCCGCGCTGCGCGATCGGCGTAGGACATGCATTCCCGAGTCAGCTGCTTCGCATAACCCCCACATGCCCAACCCAGATGTCCCGCGTTGGCGAAGGTTAAGCGTGTGCCACCGAAGCTTGGACGAAGGCGTCACTGGCCTGAAAGCGGATGCAGGTCCAGGATCATGTCGAACGACTGTGCGCCGTCACTCCCGGTGAAGGAGCCGACGAGCTGGAAGCCGTGCTTCTTGTAGTAGCGAACGGCGCGTGGGTTGTCGACGAGAACGCCGCCGAACAGGATGATTCTCGTCCTGCCGAAATGCCGAGCGACGTCCGCGATGAGCGGGAAGATCTGCGTTCCCACCCCCCTCCCCTGGTAGTCGTCGGACAGAGTGGGCCCGAAGCGGCAGTCCGTCGCCGTCAGGTGGATGCCGGCCTCCTGGTAGCGGGCGATGTCCGCCGGGTGGAGATCGAGACTGAATTCGACAAGTCCGACGATCCTGCCGGACAGCACGTCCTCAAGCACCAGCCTGAGCTTGTCGTAGCGCGCGATCGCGTCACACAGCTTCCGGGCAGCCTCGAGGTCGTACCCGTCGAAGGTACTCAGTCGCCTCGATTCGGCCGACAGCCCCTCCAGGAAGGCCGCAAGACGCTCCGCGTCAGTGTGCATGAGCGGTCGGAAGACGACGTCCGAACCGTCCTTCAGGTTCAGGCGACGCGTCAGTACAAGCGGGTCTTCGGCGACCGCCGCCAGTGTGAGCACTTCAGCAATCCCTCCCCCTCAAACCTTGGTGGCGCGAACCTACTGGTCACCAACCTTCGATGGCAACGCGCCATGTTCGATGTCACCCGGCACCAGTTCGGGCCCGGAACTCCTATATCTACGGCGAGCCGCCAATCAGATGCGGGTGGCGTCGAGTGGGCGGGGGTCTTGTAGCGGTTTGATCGCTCCGAGTGGTCGGCCTGTTGGTTGGTCCTACTTTGCGGGTTATGCCGGTGGAGTTCTTGGCGGATGATGAGGCGGCTGCTTACGGGCGGTTCGCGGGGCCGCCGGCGCAGGCTGATCTGGAGCGGGTGTTCTTCCTCGATGATGAGGATCGGGCGCTGGTCGGGCAGCGGCGCGGCGTGCACATGAGGCTGGGGTTCGCCCTTCAGCTGGTGACGGTGCGCCGGCTGGGGACGTTCATGGAAGATCCTCTGGGTGTGCCGGGTGCGGTGCTGGAGTTCGTGGCCGAGCAGCTGGGTGTCGAGGACGCCTCGCAGGTGAAGCGGTACGCCGAGCGGCGGGAGACGCCGTTCGATCATCAGCGTGATATCCGGCGGGCGTATGGGTGGAAGGACTTCACCGACGTCGGCGGGGAGTTCACCGCGTGAGTGCGGCGCGGTCGTGGACGTCGGGCGACGGCCCGAAGGCGATCTTCACTGACGGGGTGGGGTGGCTGCGGGAGCGCAAGGTGCTGCTGCCGGGGGTGACGGTGCTGGCGCGGCTGGTCGCGCGGGTCCGCGATGACACGACCAAGCGGTTGTTTCGAGGTGAACAGCAGGTCCAGCACGTCCAGGGCGTCGTGGACTGAGGAGGTTTCCAGATGCCGCACGGTGGCCAGCAGCGTGGCCGCCTGACCCGCCCTCCACCCGATCGTCTCCGACACGAACACGATCAAGCAGAAACCCCACCCAACCAGCCGCATTCACCGCTCCGAAACGATCACGATCCGCAATCGTGATTTCTCATTCCGCTACCTGGCGGTTGGGGACATGTTCGGGAGCAGAGGGCCGACGAGGGCGACGCCGACGCCGCACGGGCGCCGGTGGAGAAGGCAGCCGACGGCGAGCCGTACCTCTACCCCGGCGACCAGCACCTGTTCGCCGGCAGCTCGCCGCCCTCCTACGATGCCGGGGGCGCCGCGCTGCTGCCCGACCGGACGCCTGCGTTCCTCGGCTCCCGGTGAGGTGATCGCTTTTCCCGCGGTCGCGCAGGCGCCGGGACACGCCGACCACGCGGGGGGCGGCCGGACATCACGCCAGCGCGGCCGCCTTGCGCAGCAGCACCGACCGCTCGCGGACGTTACGGCACAGCCGGGCGGCGAGCTCCAGTTCGGCCCGGGCCTCGGCGGTCCGGCCGAGCCGGGCGAGCAGCTCGCCGCGCACGCTGGGCAGCAGGTACGACCCCGACAGCCCGCCTGCGGCGACCAGCTCGTCCACGACGGACAGCGCCTGCTGCGGCCCGTTCGCCATCGCGACGGCGACGGCCCGGTTGAGCTCGACGACGGGTGAGGGAGCCACCCGGCCGAGCACCTCATACAGCAGCACGACACGCTCCCAGTCGGTCTCCGGCACCGAGGACGCCGACGCGTGGCAGGCGGCGATCGCCGCCTGCAGGCCGTACGGTCCCAGGCCGCGTCCGACGGCCGAGGCCCGGCCGATCGCGGCCAGGCCGCGGCGGATCGCCGACCGGTCCCACAGGCGCCGGTCCTGATCCTCCAGGAGCACCGCTTCGCCGTCGGGCCCGGTGCGTGCGGGAAAGCGCGCGGCCGTGAGCTCGAACAGGGCGAGCAGTCCGTACACCTCCGGCTCATCGGGCAGCAACGCGGCCAGCGTCCTGGCCAGCCGGATCGCCTCGTAGGCGAGATCGGTGCGCAGCAGGCGGTCACCGGCCGTTGCCGTCGAACCCTCCGTGAAGATCACATACAGCACGCTCAGGACACCGCCGAGCCGCTGGCGCCGTTCCTCGGGCGGTGGCAGCTCGAACGGCACTCGCGCCGCGGCGATCGTCTTCTTGCCGCGCGTGATCCGAGCCTGGAGGGTCGGCACGGGCACGAGGAACGCCCGGGCGATCTCCTCGCTCGACAGGCCGCCGACCGCGCGCAGCGTCAGGGCCACGCGAGCCTCGGGCGAGAGCACCGGATGGCAGGCCACGAACATCAGCGCGAGAACGTCGTCGTCGACCCGGTCGGGATCCCACGGCAGGTCGTCCGGCCGGTCTCGCGGGGTCGTCGCGCCCGAGCTCGTCTCCCCCTCGGCCAGCCGGCCGGCGAGCACGGCGTACCGCTCGTCGAGCGCCGACCGGCGGCGGAAGGAGTCGATGGCGCGCCGCCGCGCGGTCGCCAGCAGCCAACCCATCGGGTTCGCCGGCGCACCCTCGCGCGACCAGGTGACCAGCGCCTCCGCCACCGCCTCCTGCGCGACGTCCTCGGCGAGCTCGAAGTCCCCGGTGTAGCGGGCCAGCGCACCGACGATCCGCGCGGACTCGATCCGCCAGACGGCCTCGACGGCCCGCCGCGCCGACTCGGTGCTCAGCGGGCCGCCGGTGGCCGCGGGCGTCAAAGCTGGCCGGTCCGCTCGCGCCACGCCCGCTCCCTGACGATCCACTCGTTGTCCTGCGGGAACTCCTCGATGCCCGGCACCCGGCGGATCTCACACTTCGTGCCGGTGACCGCGGGCAGTCGCTTGGCCCACTCGACCGCCTCCTCCTTCGAAGCCACATCGAGCACGTAGAAGCCGCCGAACAGCTCCTTCGTCTCGCCATACGGGCCGTCGGTGACCACCGGCGCCTCACCGCTGAAGTCGACCACCACCCCCTGGGCCGCGTCCTCCAGGCCCTCGGCGGCGACGAGCACCCCGGCCCGGATCAGCTCGTCGTTGAAACGGCCCATCGTCTCGAGCATCTGCTCGAAGGGCGTCTCCATCATCTTCGCGACGGATTCGTCCGTGCCCCGCATGATCAGCATGTACTTCGCCATCTTCGAACTCCTCGTCGTCGGGGTCGCCACTCGACCTTCTCACTCCAAGGTCGAACGGGGCGGCCGCGGATCGACACGACAGACGAACGCAGACCATTTTGCATCCGGGCGCCCGCCCGAGTGGGTCCGTTGGATTTCCGGCCAAGACCCCGGGCACCCCGAGCATGACTGGACCGCCCGGGACGGACCGCGCTGACCGATGCCTCATCGCTTAGCGGAAATTTCGGCCGGATGTCACCGGGACGCCGACACGGCGAGATGAGAGCGCTATGCTCAATCACCTCTAAGGTTAGTAATAACCCATTAGACAGGAGTCTACCAAACAAATGGAGTCCCGTCAACACGCGTCCGCCCGTGCCGCAGCACTGAGAGCCGAACAGTCCCGCCTCACCAGGCTCTACGACCGCCTCGACACCCTCAGGGAGCAGGTCCGCGCCTCGCTCGGCCGGATCTACGCGAGCGGCGAGCCCGGCGGAACCCGCCAGGCCAGGGTCGAGCGGGAGGTCTCCGCGGACGAGCACGCCCGCCACCTGGCCCGGCTGTCGGGGGTGGAACACGGCCTGTGCTTCGGCAGGATCGACGACCGCGACGGCGAGACCTGCTACATCGGCCGGATCGGCATGCGCGACGCCGGCCACGACATCATCCTCACCGACTGGCGGGCCCCGGCCGCCCGCCCCTTCTACAC
>NZ_NGFP01000084.1 GCF_002149035.1 Streptosporangium minutum | reverse complement strand
AGATTGGTATAAGAGACAGCCCCGAAGCCGACGCCGACCCCCCGGCCCACGGTCACCCCGAAGCCCACACCGACCTCCCGGCCGACACTGACCCCGGGGCCGACGCTGACCCCCCGGCCGGACGACGGTGGCAGCAGCTGTGCGGGGCATCCGACCCCGGCCTGCACCGGCGTGCCCGCCGGCACCCAGCTGAGCAGGAGCACCCTCAACGAGGACGGCGCCGCCTACCGGGTCACCAAGCCCGGAGCCGTGCTGGACGGCGTGCACATCCCCGGCGACCTGCTGATCCACGCCGAGAACGTCACGGTCAGGAACAGCCAGATCGACGGGAGCGTCATCAACGCCGACGGCCCCCGGACCTACCGGTTCACCATCACCGACTCGACCGTCGGCCCCGCCCAGGGCTGCAAGACACTGCCGGGGATCGGGCAGGACAAGTACACCGCCCTGCGGGTGCACGTCCGCAACCACGGTGACGGCTTCCGCGCCTCCGGCGACGACGTCGTCATCCGCGACTCATACGCCAACCTGTGTTCCAACCCGGGTGACCACTCCGACGGCATCCAGACCTACAACACCGGCAGGGGCCTGACCTTCGACCACAACACCATCGACCAGCGCAACGCCAAGGACGTCACCGCGCCGATCTTCCTCGTCGACAAGCAGATCGTCGACGCCGTCGTCACGGACAACCTCGTGATGGGCGGCACCTACAGCATCCAGCTGAAGAACGCGCGCGGAAAGCTGGTCGTGCGCGGCAACAAGCTGGTCGACGACTCCTGGATCTACGGACCGGTCGAGGCCGACTGCAAGGCCATCGACTGGGCCGGCAACTCCCTGGTGAAGATCGATCAGAACTACCGGATCACCTCCGTCGTCGGACCGCTGGAGTGCGACGGCTGAGACGGGCCCGGCGGGCGGGAGCGGTCAGGACACGACCTGGTCGCTCCTCCCGCCTGATCCGCGGAACAGATCCTTGGGGGTGCGGACGCGCCAGAACGTACCGGTGTCGCGGGGATGGAGCGCGGCCGTCTCGGTGGCGCTGCGCAGGAGCGACCCCGCGGCGCCGATCAGCAGGAACGCCAGACCGGTGACGGTGGCGAAGGAGAGCAGGTCGAAGGTCGCCGCACCGATGAGCGGGACCACCATGCAGGCGGCCAGGGTGAGGCCCAGGTCGCGCGTGCCGGGATCGCTGCTCAGGTGGCGGGCCCGGAGCCCCGCGTAGATCGCGCACGCGAACATCCCGACGATCGCCCCGATGCCGATCAGACCGGTCTCCACCGTGGACAGGATGTACTGGTTGTCGAAGACCTGATGCTTCGGGGCGTACCACGTGCCCGCTCCACGGCCCAGCCACAGATGCTTGGCGATCTCGTGGGCGGCGACCTCGTAGTCGTGCGTGCGGTAGCGGATGCTGTCGTCGTTGCCGAAGTTCGCGAACAGGCCGTAGAACGTGCCCAGGAGCCCCGGGACCATGATCCTCATCAGGATCAGGAAGACGAGGACGACTCCCATCGCGTGCAGCCGCCGCCGGGCGGGCCAGCCGAGGAACAGGACGACGCCGACGCCGGCCAGCCCGAGCACCGCGGAGCGCGAGACCGAGAACATCAGGCCCATCCCGATCAGCCCGGAGCACACCCACCACCGCAGGGCGGGCTCGGCGCGCTCGCCGGCCTGGAAGCCGTAGTGGACGGCGATCGGCAGGAGCATCGCGCACACGACACCGAACTCGATGGGATGGCCGGTCGTCGCGGCGACCCGGCGGAAGTCGGATCTCTCGGTGATGAATCCGTCCTCGGAGGTGTAGCGGAGTCCGGGGATCTGCATGTACTGGGTGAGGTCGAGGTCGAACAGGAACTGGAAGGCCCCGATCACCGCGATGACCGACGCGGCCACCACGACGGCCTGGAGCACGAAGTCGAGGCGCGCGGCGCCGCGGACCCCGTCGCACATCATGAGCGCGAGACCGGCGTTGGCCACCAGCAGGATCAGGGCGTGGTCGGCCAGGTTGAGCTCGTCGGACGGCATGTAGCCGTAGGTGGCGTAGCCGTACGTGGCGACGATCGCGGTCAGGTAGACGAACAGCGCGGTACGCACCGGGTTGCGGCCCTTGGCCATGCCCAGCGTGAGAGTGAGGTGCGCGCACAGCCAGAGAAGGGCCGCGGCGAGGGCGATGAGGCTGGCCGGTGTGATCGACAGCGGCAGCGCCCGGAAGACCATGCGGGCCGGGACGATCAGCAGCGCGACGGCGAAGAGGCTGGCCAGGGTCGCGCCGTCGGCACGCCGGCGGACCGGCAGGGTGAGTTTGGCCGACATGGGGTCAGTGCCTCGCAACCGGGCCGTCGGCGTGCGCCCGGCCGTTGAGGGCGGCCCGGTCCGGCAGGGGCCGCTCGCCCGCCGCGTCGGCGGGGTCCGGGGCGCCGGCCTGGCGACGGGCCTTCCGTCTCTGGAAGAAGCTCTCGGCCATGAACGAGGCGCACAGGCTCGCCACGACGCCCACGCCCATCGCCGCCGCGACGGCGCGCAGCTTCCGGCCCCGCTGCGCCATCGGGGTGGTCGGCGGCACCGCCTCGTAGGTGGTGATGTAGGTCGCCATGGGGGCCCGCACCGCCTTCTGCCGGTGATCGAGCTCGGCCTTCGCCCGGACGATGACCCGCCTCACGATGTCCTGCGCGGCCGCCGCGGAGGAGGCCTCGCCCTCGATGAACAGGAACGGTCCAGTGGCGAGCGACTCCAGGTTGTTGCCGCCGTTGGTCACCCTGAAGGCGAAGTCCCCGCCGTCCCTCACGCCGAGCTCGGCCGCCATGTCCGACGTCCCCATCGCCGCGATGAGGATCGAGGCGGAGATGCTCAGCCCGTGGTCGAAGTTGAGCATGGGGTTGGTCAGGCCGTTGGGGATGTCCGGGTTGGTCGGCAGGCTGCCGCCGGTGGTCGGCGTGGTCAGGATGAGGACGGCGCTGGAGGTGTAGGTCGTCGTGACCGTCGAATAGATGCCGCCGGCGGCGGTGAGGGACAGCGCGAATATCGGCAGGAAGATGTACCAGCGGCGGAATACGACGAGGACCGTTCCCCAGAAGTCCATGCGTTTCCTCCCCGAACCGAACGGCGGGCGACCGCACAGAAGCCCGCTAATGGTCATCGCCCGGACCTGGGCGGGGCGTTACTCGGAATGGGACCCCGGAATGGGACCGAGGTTGCCCCGAACGCCTGCCGTAACGGTCCAACCGGTGTGACGATACTGATTGCGGGTGTTTCGTGACCATCGATTCCGCATGACTGGAGTCCACTGTCCATGACCGAGCTTGCCGTCATCACACCGAGCCACGGGCCCGACGCGGAGCTGTTCGCCGATCTTCACCGTTCGGTCCTGGAATACACCTCGGACGAGACCGTACACCATGTGATCATCTCTCCGGTGTGGACGAGCGTCTTCGCCAAGTACGCCGGTCCGCGCTGCCGTATATGGACCTACCAGGAGCTTCTCCCGAAGTACTACTTCCGCCTGGCGCCCTACCCCCTGTGGGTCAACGCCCGGAGGCCGTGGCCTCCGGTCCGGGGCTGGGTCATGCAGCAGACGCTCAAGATCGCCCTCGCCGCCCGGCTCGACGTGGACGCCGTGATGATCGCCGACTCCGACGTGGTGCTGGTCCGCCCGACCACCCTGGAGAGCTTCACCGCCGACGGGCGGCTGTGCCTGCACCGCGAGGAGAAGGGGGTGACCGCGGACATGGAGCGGCACGTCCTGTGGCACCAGGTCTCCCGCGAGCTGCTCGGCCTTCCCCCGGCGCCGCCGCCCCCGCTGACCGACTACGTGACCGCGCTGAACTTCTGGGCCCCCGCCACCGTCCGCGCCATGCAGCGGCGGGTGAGCGAGACCACCGGGCGGCACTGGATGGACGCTTTCAACTCCCGCCTGCACATCTCGGAGTTCATGCTCTACGGCGTGTTCGTCGACGAGGTCCTGGGCGGGTCCGCGGAGCCTCCGCCCTCGAACACCACGATCTGCCACAAGAACTGGCAGCGGACCCCGCTGGACCATGAGGGGGCCATCGCGTTCGCCGACCGGCTGGGCCCGGAGGCGGTGGCGATGATGATCTCGGCGAAGTCGGAGACTCCGTGGGACGTACGGCGGGCAGCCATCGAACGGTGCGCCCAGATCACCGGATGACGTGGGCCGCCGGCGATGTGCCCGGCCCTTCGGCGGCCGGAGCGCGGCCGTCGGAGGGCCCGCTCACTTCTCGTGGTCGTCCCGGCCGCTGGCGCGCATGAACACGATGGTGTCGCCGGCGTCGTCGTCGCGGTGCGTGAACGGCTCGTTCTCGATCACGACGACGAGCGGCTCGGGGTCGTCGTGGAACGGTCCTTCCACGGCCTCCCGCGTGTCCATCCGCGGGTAGACGGTCAACGGGTCGGCGCCCGCCCCGGTGTCGGAGAACGCGGCGGCCCCGGGGGCGTCCTCCTTCGGCCCGCCGCCCCCCTCGGAGGGACGCGCGGGATCGGCGGACCGCCCGCCCTGCCGCATCTGGGTCATGGCGTAGGCGATGCCGATGCCGACCAGGAACACGAGGAACAGGGTCCCGCCGGCGGCCGTCAGCTTCCCCGAGAGCTTGGCCTCGGGGGTGGAGGAGGGCACCACGTCGACGATCGATATGAAGGTGGAGCGCGGGGCCTTGAGCGCCTGCTGGCGGTTGGTCAGCTCCCGGCGGACGCGCTGCTTCGCCTTGACCACCACGTCCTGGGCGGTGGCGGCGGACCGGCTCTGGACCTCCACGTAGACGAACGGGCCGTTGGTGCTGATGCCCAGCAGGTTCGGGTTGGTGCGGCCGTCGTTGATCGTGATCTCGGTGGTGCCGTTCGGCAGCACGCCCAGCTCGGCCGCGACCTCGGGGGCGTTCATGGAGAGGATGAGGATGCCGGCCGTGACCCGGAGGCCGTCGCTGAACTGAAGCAACGGGTTGGTCAGCCCGAGGGGCTTGGTCGGGTCGGATGGGAGCGTTCCACCGGTCGCGGGGGTGGTGAGCACCATGGACGCGGTCGACACGTAGGTGGTGGGCATCAGGAAGAAGACCAGGGTCGCCGCCGCGAGCGCGAGCACGGCCAGGGGAGGGCCGATGAGTCTACGCTTGACGAGCCCGAATATGGCCTTCCAGAAGTCCATATTTATCCGCCCCTAATTTATGACGGGGCACCGCCACCCCCCGCGACAATACAATTACCCATCGGGAAGCAGAGAGCTCCCGTTACATCGGCCGGGCATGGAGCCAGGCCGCCCGGCATTCCTCATCGGATGTTACGTCTGGTGACCATACAGCGATAGACCCGTCGATAGGCCAAAAAGGGGAGACGCGACAGCCCCTATCAGTCTGAGACGGGGTTTTAGCGGATGAAATCACCCGAAAGGGATGTTCAGCCTGATCCGGCCGACGGTCCGGAGCGGGCGGGCGACGGTCCGGAGCGGGCGGCCGGCGATCCGGAGCGGGCAGCCGGCGGCCGCGGCCGGCTGGCGGGACTGGACGGGATCCGCGGCGTCGCGGCCCTGTTCGTCATGGTTCACCACTGCTGGCTGATGGCCTTTCCCGGATACCCGGCCAACACCGGCCCGAGCTGGCTCGGCTGGCTGCTCTACGGGCACTTCGCGGTGGTCGTGTTCATCGTCCTGTCGGGCTTCTCCCTGGCCGTCTCCCCCGCGCGGTCGCAATGGCGGCTGGGCGGCATGGGCCGGTTCGCCCAGCGCCGCGCCTGGCGCATCCTGCCGCCCTACTGGGCCGCCCTGGCGTTCAGCCTGCTGATCGCGTGGACCCTGGTCGCCCAGCCGGGCGAGGGACCGCCCACGGCCAAGTCGGTGGCCGTCTACGGCCTGCTGCTCCAGGACCTCTTCGGCGCGCCGAGCCCCAACGGCGCCTTCTGGTCCATCGCCATCGAGGCCCAGCTCTACCTGGTCTTCCCGCTTCTGCTGCTGATCCTGCGCAGGGCGGGCGCGGCCGTGATGCTCGGGATCGTCACCGCGCTCGTGGCGGCGATCGGCCTGCTCGCGCCCGGTGTGCCCGCCGTGGGCATGCTGATGCGGCTGACGCCCCAGTTCGCGGTGCTGTTCGCGGTGGGCGTGGTCGCCGCGGGCGTCATCGCCGCGGACGGACGCGTCCGGCGGCTGCCCTGGCACTGGCTGGCGCCGCTCGCCGCCCTCCCGGTGCTCGTGGTGATCGTCGTGCGGGGCTCGGTCTGGACGGTGGAGCACTACTTCTGGGTCGACATCGCGCTCGGCCCCGCGGTGGGCCTGCTGCTGGCCGGGGTGGCGACGGGCCGGCCGGCGGCCCTGGTCCGGCTGCTGGACCTGCGGCCGATCCGGAGTCTCGGCTCCTTCTCCTACACCCTCTACCTGATCCACGCCCCGATCGTCGTGGCGATCCACCAGCTGATCGTCGCGCCGCGCGTGCCCGCGGGCCTGCCCGCGTTCCTGACCGCCCTCGTGCTGGCCGTACCGGTGGCCCTGCTGACGGCCCGGGCGTTCGCGGCGGTCTTCGAGCTACCGTTCCAGCGTCACCGCAGCTGGCCCGCGCTGCGCGAGGCGGCACGGGCCAGGCTGTCACGGATGCGCGCGGCCATACGTCCCGCGCCGTAGGCAGCGGACGGCGGCCGGAGCCGTCACCTCACCCGGGCCAGCGCCTCGGCCTCGGCTTCGTACTCCAGTGCCAGCCCCTCCGGCATCGGGTCGAGGTCGGAGCAGCGCACGAAGTCGCGCAGGGTCGTGCCCGTGCACGCCGCGTCCACGTTCGCCGCGCCCCGGCGGGCGCGCACGTCGTCGATGTTCACGGTACGGAAGTCGATGCTGAAGCGGGTCCTGCCCGAGGTGTTGGGGACCGTCGAATGCAGCTGCGCGCCGGAGAACAGCATCACCCCGCCCGGCTCGGGCACCACCCGCACCTGCGGATCGAGCTCGATCGGCTCCTCGGGCCTGGGCTGCTCCCTGGTGTCGCTGCGCACGTGCCGGGCCGCGCTGAGCCGGCTGGTCCGGTTCCACTCGGCGTAGTCGTAGCGCGCGCTTCCGTTGCGCACGGGGCGGTCGAAGTACTGGGGATGGAAGGCCATCACGTTCTCCGGCACCACCGGGTAGACCGGGATCCACCAGTTGAGCTGGTTGAACGGGGCGGAGTACCAGCAGTCGCGGTGCGGGTGGAAGGCGTAGGAGATGCCCGAGGTGAGGTAGTCGTTGGAGGTGGAGGTGCGCAGCCGGGGGACGTCGAAGTAGGTCCGGTCGAGGGAGCAGCCGAGCTCCTCCAGCACGGCCGGCAGCAGCTCCTTGCACCGGGGATGGTGGATGAACCTCGGCTTGAGGCCGGCGAGCAGGGCCGCGAACTCCTCGACCGGCATGTCGAACTGGGCGGTCTGCGGGTCGTGGTCGCCGAACGCCTCGGCGATCAGCTGCTGGGCGAGACCGACGAGCTCCTTGGAGGCCGGCGTCGCGGAGTAGGTGAACACCTTCCCCTCGTAGAGCAGGCCGCGCCGGGTGTCGTCGTCCACCACGCTGTTGGAAAAGACGGTGGTCATCCTGAACGCTCTCCTTGTTCGCGACGGGTGTGGCTCGTACGCACACGGTGATTCATGATCAGCTTCCGGCCGCCGAGCGTCCGGAGGACCGGCCGGGCAGGAGCAGCCCGGTGCCCAGCCGCGCGAGCTTGCGGCCGCGGTGGGACACGGTCCGCCACTGGCGGCGGGCGTACATCCGGTGCGCGGCGGCGCGCGCGCGGCCGCGCTGCTCCCGGGTGAGGTCGATCTCACCCAGCCAGCGCAGGATCTCGCGGTACTGCAGGGTGGAGGAGAAGTGCGCCTGCCAGGCGGGCACGCCGAGGCGGCGTCCGACCACCCCGATGCGCTCGTGCTTCCAGTTGCGGCGGGCCAGCACCTCGGGCACGTGACCCCACGGCCCGGCCAGCGCGAGCTTCGCCGCGAACACCTCGTCCTCGCGGAGCATGTTGCGCCGGGGGATGCCGACGACGGCGGCGCGGCGCATCAGGCCGTACAGGGGGTCGATCAGCAGGTGGCTCTCGTTGAGCATGCGCAGCATCTCGGCGAACCGCTCGACCGGGTCGTCGGACAGCAGTCCCGTGCCCTCGTAGACGCCGGTCCGGTCCGTCCCGTCGGGGTCGGAGTAGGACACCTGCGTGGTGACCAGGATGAGCCGCTCGTCCTCGGCGAAGGCGCGCAGGGACCGGGAGACGCACTCGGGGGCCAGCCAGTCGTCGTCGCCGACCCAGCGGAAGAACGTCCCCCGGGCGATCCGCCCCGCGTGGATGAAGTTGTTGAGCAGCCCCACGTTCTCCGGCTGCCGGTGGTAGGTGATCCGGCTGTCGGAGCGCGCCAGCTCCCGGCAGAACTCCTCGGTGTCGTCGGTGGAGGCGTTGTCGCAGATCACCAGCTCGATGTTCTCGTGGTCCTGCGCCAGCACCGACCTGACCACGCCCTCCAGCCTCGCGGCGCCGTTGCGCACGGGCAGCCCGACGGACACCAGCGTGTCGGTTCCAAGCATCCGGTTTCCCTCTCCAGTCAGCGGGAGCGTGCGGGGATCAGCTCGGTCACCCTGCCGCCCAGCTGCCTGAGCACGGCCTGCGGCACGACGACGAGGATGAAGGCGAGCAGTCCCGTGCCGCCCGCCACGCACAGTTGGACCAGCGGGACGCCGTGGACGGCCTGGGCCAGCGACGTCATGACGGCCGCCGCGAGCACGCCGCCGAGCAGCGGGCGCACCAGGGCGGAGGCGATCGGGGCGAGGACCACCCCCGCTCTGTGCAGGGCGAGCGTCGCCAGCGGCAGCGCGACCAGGACGGCGACCACCGCGTGCCCGATCGCCGCGCCCCGGATGCCGTCCACGCGCGCACCGGTCGTCAGCGCGGGCACCAGCGCCACCGCCCAGCCCAGGTTGAGCCAGACGGTCGCCTTGGTGGCGCCGAGAGAGGCCAGGACGTCGAACGCCAGGGCGGTCAGCATCCGCACGGTCATCACGATCGCCAGGAAACGCAGCACCTCGGCGGAGGGGGCCCAGCGTTCGCCGTACAGGAAGACCACCAGCGCGGGGGCGAGCGTGCCCATCACCACCGCGATCGGCAGCACGATGGACAGCAGCAGCGGGACCGCCCGCTGCACGCCCAGCGACAGCGACTTCGGGTCTTCCTCCGCCAGCCGCGAGAAGCTGGGCAGCGCGACGTAGCGCACGGCCGTGCCGATCAGGCCGGGCACCCAGCTGGAGATGTTGAACGCGAGCAGGTAGAGGCCGAGCAGGGTGGGCCCGAGGGCGTTGCCGACGATGACGGAGTCGGCGTTGAGCAGCACGCCCTCGATGCCGAGGCTCACGCACAGCGGGAGCCCGAAGACCAGCAGCCGCCTGGCGACCGCGCGGTCGAGGCCGAACCGGATCCGCAGCCGCGCGAAGGCGACCACCAGCACCCCGGTGACCGAGGCGCCCGCGAGCTGGCCCCAGGCGAAGCTGAAGGCGCCGGCGCCGCCGGCGGCGAGCGAGATGGAGACCGTGGCGTTGACCAGGAAGCCCACCAGGTTGGCCTTGGTGAGCTTGTCCTGCTCGAACCTGCGCAGCAGCGCCGCGCTGCGCACGGCGGTCAGGCCGTAGACGACGTTGGTGGCCGCGAGCACCCGGATCACCCAGGTGGCCTCCTCGCTGCCGGACAGCTGCGCGAAGTACGGCGCGATCATCCAGAAGATCCCGTACAGGACGCCGCTGGAGGTGATGGCCACGACCGTCGCCGTGGGCGCCATCTCCTCAAGTCTGCCCCGCCACTGCACGGTCGCCGCGATGATGCCGGCGTCGTTGATGTGGATGACCATCTGGCTCGCCGCCAGCGCGATGGCGAAGACGCCGAAGTCCTCCGGTACCAGCAGCCGGGCGAGGACCAGGCTCATGGCGAACGAGCCGACCTTCATCACCAGGTTGCCCAGCAGGCTCCAGCGCAGCCCGCGACCGGCCTGGCGGCCGATCTCCCCGACCTGGGAGGTGGCCGCGGCCGGCTCCGCGTCGGCCGTCGCCGGCTCCGCGCCCTGTCTGTCTTCCATCTCTTACCTTTCACGGTTCACCCCCCGGACCGGCACCGCCGCAGCCGGTGCCCTGATCCGGTCAGGCGGGTTCCTCGACCCGTTCCAGCCAGATCTCTCGCCAGAACGGGATGAACTCCCGGGGGCAGCTGACGGTGTACGCACCCGCGCAGACGATGCCCTCCAGGACGATGCAGGGGGTCTTCATCTGGAGCATCCGGCCGGTCTTCTCGTCGATGCACCGATCGACGCGCGAGAGCACCCGTGCCGTCTGCCCGCAGTAACGCGACATCTCCTCCTCGAACCCCATCCCGCGGTTGAGCAGGTCCTGGTTGAGGGTTTCGACGATCTCCTCCTTGGACTTGATCCGGACGAGCTCTCCCGGCTGGAGGTCGAGGGTGACGCTCGGCGTCGCGCCGACGAGCCGGCCCCTGACGAAGCCCCACCTGAGGCCCCCCTTGATCTGCAGCCAGCTTGGCAGCACCCGCCCGCTCCGGTCCTGAAAGCGGTTGAAAAGCCCGACGAGAAGGGCGCGGAGCGCGAAGAACGTGCCCGCGTTGCCGGTGCGCACGTCCGTGACGTACTGCCGGAGGTCCTTGAGCGGCAGGCAGGTGGGCGCGGCCCGCAGCAGCTCGGTGGCCTGGCAGGAGAAGCGCTCCTCCCCGTCGGGACCGGGCTCCTTCCTGGCGGCGACCTCCAGGATCGGCAGGAGGCGGCGGCCCGCCGCGAGGCCGCCCGATCCCCCGGTCGCCGCGGATTCCCCGGAGGCCGCCGGGGCGGGCGCCGCGGGGGCGCCGGGGTCCACCCGCTTGAGCCAGGCCTCCTTCCAGTACATCAGGCAGGCCGTCTGGCAGCCGCCGTGCGCCTGCCCGTCGCAGCGCGCCCCGGTCAGGTGTACGGCACGTTCCATCCGCCGCATGCCGGTACGGCTGATCGTGTCGCAGAGCTTGTAGGCCACCTTGTGCACGGTGAGCCGCCGCCCGCAGAAGGCGAGCATCTCCGGCATGAAGGGCAGCTCGTCCAGCTCGCCCCTCTCGTCCAGGGTGGCCATGATCTCGGCCTCGCTGAGGACCTCCACCACCTCACCGACCCGGAGGTTGAGCACCCCGGAACCCGTGACGGTCTGAACCTGCGTCATTTCCCCTTCTCCTTGACGAGTCCCGCACCACGCAGGGCTTGTGCCGCATCCGCCACGGTGGCGAAGGGCAGGTCGGACCGTTCCGCGATGTCCAGCAGGCTGTGCTCTCCGTCGGAGAGGTTCAGCACCCACAACATCGCCATCTGCGCCTGCTTGGTGTCGCTGCGTCCCCCCAGCGAGCCGTACAGGCCCCGCCTGCCGAGCTGTGGCTCGCCGTACGGGCTGAGGTTGAGATAGCGGTGGTTGCGCTCCAGCACCCGGGTGATCTCCCAGCAGGTCTCCAGGGTGTCCGTCATCGCCTCGGGTGAGACGAAGTCCGGGTTGTCCGCCGAGGTGTGGTACTCCGGGTAGCCGGCGTACGGCGTGCGGGTCAGGGAGCCGACCGGCATGTCGAAACCGGGCGAGCAGAACTGCCGCTCGTCGTAGCCGTACGGGGAGAAGTCCACGATCTCGTGGTCGCGGCCAGAGGTGCGCAGGACGTGCCGCACCACCCGGTCGATCTCCGCGTCCCCGCGCCTGCTGCGCTTGTAGGTCAGCGCGCCGCTGTCTCCCGCGCAGGCCAGCACGAGCCCGTGCTTGACCCTTCCGACGCGCTCCCGGTTACGCGCCAGCCAGGTGATCGCGCCGATCGTGCCGGGCATGAACAGGAAGCGGTAGGTGTACCACGGGTCGGACTCGGCCAGCCGCCGCGCGAGCCTGGTCGCCACGGCGATGCCCGCCAGGTTGTCGTTGGCCAGCGAGGGGTGGCACACGTGGCAGGAGACGAGCACCTCGTCGGGTACCCGGCCGGGCACCACATGCTCGCCGTAGGTCAGGTGGCCGTCGGCCAGGGTCGAGTCGATCCGGACCTCGTAGTCGCCCTCCGGGAGGCCGGCCAGGGTGCTCTCCCGCAGGCAGAACCCCCAGGTCTCCGCGTAGTAGCTGGTCCGGTAGGGGATCAGGTCGGGCTGGTCGGGCAGGGTGTGCAGGTGGCCGCGGAGCTCCTCCAGGGACATGGTGGCCGACACCGGGACGCTGTAGCCGACCACGTGGAGGTTGGACTCCGCGAAGTCGACCACCCGGGCGCCTGACGCGTCCTTGATGTAGGCGTCACGGATGTTCCACTCCCTGGGCACCGTCCAGTCGAGGACCTCGGTCCCCGTCGGCACCTCGTGGATCCGCAGGGGCACGGACTCCCCGACGATCTCCAGAGTGCGGCGCACCCCGTCGCCGGTGATGCTCCGGCACAGCGGGTAGAGCCGCTCGACCAGGGCGTGCATCTCACGCCCCACGGTCTCAATCGTCACCTGCGGCCACCTCGTGCGGTCGCAACGCGTCGTCGACGCTGCCCTCGGCGCGCCGGGCCGACAGCCGCGCGAGCCTGGTGAAACGGTGCTGGAAGTCCCGCTCGGTCAGGCCGAACCGCCGGTAGGCCTCGACCAGCTCGACCGCGCCCTCCTTGACCGTCCAGTGCGCCTGGTAGCCGGGCAGCGCGGCGCGGATGCGGGAGAAGTCCACCCGGTAGGAGCGCGGGTCCGCCCCGGCCTCCCCGGTGATCACCAGTTCGGAGCCGGGCACCACCTCGACGACCTCGGCGGCGATCTCCGCCACGGTCACGTTGTTCTGCTCGGTGCCCACGTTGAACGCCCTGGCGTGCACGGCCTCACGGGGAGCGGTCAGGGCCAGGACGAAGGCGCTCGCGATGTCCTGGGCGTGCACCAGCGGCCGCCACGGGGTGCCGTCGGACAGCACCCGGACCTCGCCCGTGAGCAGCGCGTGCCCGACGAGGTTGTTCAGCACGATGTCGGCGCGCGGCCGGGGCGAGAACCCGAACGCGGTGGCGTTGCGCAGGAAGACCGGGGTGAAGTCGTCGTCGGCCAGCTCGGCCAGGTCGTCCTCGACCCGGACCTTGGACTCGGCGTAGGGGGTCACCGGGCGCAGCGGCGCGTCCTCGTCGACCAGGTCGCCGCCGCCGGAGGCGCCGTAGACCGAGCAGGTGGAGGCGTACAGGAACCGGCGCACGCCCGCCTCGCGGGCCAGCCGGGCCAGGCGCGCCGAGGCGTGGTGGTTGATGTCGTAGGTGAGCTGGGGCGCCAGCGAGCCGAGCGGGTCGTTGGACAGCGCGGCGAGGTGCACCACGGCGTCCATCCCCGCCAGCTCGGCGGCGGTGACGTCCCGCAGGTCGACCGTGTGGCCCGGGGGGTCGTCGGGCACGGGGCCCAGGACGCAGTCGGCGAAGAGCCCGGAGTCCAGGCCGATCACCTCGTGGCCCGCCTCGGCGAGCATCGGGGCCATCACACTTCCCAGGTAACCCTGGTGCCCGGTCAGCAGCACGCGCATCCGGTTCATCCTCCAGCCAGATCGATGGTCAGTTTGTTGACGTGGAACGCCTCCGCGTAGCGCGCGTGGCACTCGATTCCGCGGATGCGGGCCAGCCCGAGGAACGCCTCGCGGTCGTACCAGGGACGTCGCCGCTGTGAGGGGTAGTGCTGCTGGAGCAGGGTCACCTTCGCCTCGGCCACCTCGGGGGCGAGCGGCTGGTAGACCTGCGGCCGCCCGAGGTCGCCGTCCCACTTGACGATCTCGTAGCCGAGCACCTGGTGGTCGCGGAAGGCGGTGGGCACCAGCCGTGCCAGACCCCGGTGGTCCTGGTGGGCGTCTCCGGGGTGCGGCGCGAACAGCAGATCGGGGTCGGACCGTGCGCGCAGCTCCTCCACGGCGGCCTTCGCCTCCTCCCAGTGCGCGGGCAGCCGCCCGTCGGGCAGCTTCAGCACGGTGAGCCGCAGGTCGGCGCCGGGGCAGAAGGCGGCCAGCGCCGCGTGCTCCTCGTCCTCCCGCTCGGTGCCGCCGCCGGAGAGCACCAGCGCGTCCACCCGCAGGCCGGGACGTGCCGAGCAGACGGTCAGCAGGCTGCCGCCCGCGCCGATGGCGAGGTCGTCGCAGTGGGCGGCGAGCAGCGCGACGCTCCCCAGACCGCCGTTCCCGCCGTTCCCGGTCGCCCCGTCCGCCCCGGCCGGCCGAAATCCGATCATGCGGTCCGCACCGCCGGTCCGCGTTCCCACAGCGCCCACGGCCGCTCGCCTCGCGAGTACGCCTCGTCGAGGGCGACCCGCTCCTTGACCGTGTCGGTCGGCCGCCAGTAGCCGCGGTGGGGGTAGGCGAGCATCCGGCCGCGCTTGGCCAGCTCGGCGCAGCCGTCCGCGACGAGGTCGCCTCCCGGCGGGATGTGGTCGAAGACCTCCTGGCGGAGCACGAAGTATCCGCCGTTCACCCAGAGCGGCATCTCGCTGACCGGCGTGATCCCGCCGACCATCCCGTGCTCCCCGAGCTCGACGCAGTGGAAGGTGTCCGACGGCGGGACGACCATCATGGAGGCTCCCGCGTCGGACGCGGCGAAGCGGTCGATGATCTCCGGCAGCGGCGCGTCGGTGAGCACGTCGGCGTAGTTGGCCAGGAACATCTCCTCGCCGTCGAGGTGGTCGCGGACCCGGCGCAGCCGCTCGCCGATCGGTGACTCGATCCCCGTCTGCACGAAGGAGATCGACCACTCGGAGATGTCGGCGGACAGCAGCTCGATCCTGCCTCCGCGCAGGACGAAGTCGTTGGAGGTGGTCTCCTGGTAGTTCAGGAAGAAGTCCTTGATGTGGTGCGCTCCGTAGCCGAGGCAGAGGATGAACTCCGTGTGCCCGAAGTGCGCGTAGTAGCGCATCACATGCCAGATGAGCGGGCGGGGACCCACGAGCTGCATGGGCTTGGGCGCGTCACCGGGGGTGCCGGTGCGCATCCGCGTTCCGTACCCGCCGCAGAAGAGCACGACCTTCACGGGTTCACCTCGACGATCTCCAGACGGGGGATGGGGAAGACCAGCCGGCCTCCCCAGTCATGGACGAAGGACAGCTGGGCGGTGAGCTCCTCGCGGAGGTTCCACGGCAGGACCAGCACGTAGTCGGGCCGGTCCTCGGCGATCCGCTCGGGCGGCAGGATCGGGATCCGCGCGCCGGGGGTGAACCTGCCGTGCTTGTAGGGGTTGCGGTCCACCGTGTACTGCAGCAGGTCCGCGCGGACCCCGCAGTGGTTGAGCAGCGTGTTGCCCTTGCCCGGCGCGCCGTAGCCGACCACCGTCCTGCCCTGCTCGGCGGCCTCGACGAGGAACCTCAGCAGGTCCCGCCGGACGCCGGCCACCCGGGCGGCGAACTCGGTGTATCCGGCCAGCTCGTGCAGGCCCGCCGCCTTCTCCGCGGCGAGCACCTGGTCCACCCGCTCGCCCGGCTCGCCGGCCGCCTCCTGCGGCCGCGCCCACAGGCGGATCGAGCCTCCGTGGGTCGGCAGCAGCTCGACGTCCACGAGGGACAGCCCGCCGGAGGCCAGGGCGCGTTGCGCGGAGGCGACCGTGTAGTACTGGAAGTGCTCGTGGTAGATCGTGTCGTACTGGTTGTGCTCCATCAGGGTGAGCAGGTGCTGCACCTCGATGGAGACCCACCCGTCGTCGGCCACGAGCGCGCGCAGGCCCTTGGTGAACCCGATGACGTCGGGGATGTGGGCGTAGACGTTGTTGGCCGCCACGAGGTCGGCGGGCCCGTGCTCCGCGCGCACCGCGGCGCCGGTCTCGGGGCCGAGGAACGCCGTGACCGTCGGCACGCCCCGCTCCCTGGCCGCCTCGCCGACGTTCTTCGACGGCTCGACGCCCAGGCACCGGATCCCCCGCTCGACCACGTGCTGCAGCAGGTATCCGTCGTTGCTGGCCACCTCGACCACGAACGAGCCCTCGTCCAGCCCCAGCCGCTCGACCGCCCCGTTCACGTACTCCCGCGCGTGCTCCACCCAGGAGGTCGAGTAGGACGAGAAGTAGGCGTACTCGGTGAAGGTGTCCTCCGGCGTGATCAGCGGCGGGATCTGCGCCAGCCAGCAACCGGTGCACACCCGCAGGTGCAGCGGGTAGGTGACCTCGGGCTCGTCGAGCTGCTCAGCGGTGAGGAACCGCTCGCAGGGCGGTGTCGCACCGAGGTCGACGACGCTGGCGAGGCTCGTGGAGCCGCACAGCCGGCAGGTTGTCATCAATACGCTCCCTCGCCGCGGAACGCGGCTCGACCGTTCTCCGTCAAGATCATTCCATCGAGCGCGAACCCTAGGATTTCGCCCGATCCTTCGGCGGTGTTACACCGTTCCGCTGTGGCATGCTTCGGCCCATGGAACCCCTCAGCATCGACGGAACCTGGTGTCATACGCCGCGCATCCACGCTGATCCCCGTGGATCGTTCCTTGAGAGCTACCGTGCCGCCGACCTGGAGGAATCCCTCGGTCACCGGCTGGACCTCGCCCAGGTCAACTGCTCGGTCTCCAGGCGGGGAGTCCTGCGGGGCATCCATTTCGCCGACGTGCCGCCCGGCCAGGCCAAGTACGTCACGTGCGTCTCCGGGGCCGTCCTCGACGTCGTCGTGGACATCCGTGCCGGCTCGCCCACCTTCGGCCGCTGGGAGAGCGTCCTGCTGGACGACGAGTCCCGGCGCGGGCTCTACGTCGCCGAGGGGCTGGGCCACGGGTTCCTGACGCTCAGCGAGCAGGCCACGGTCGTCTACCTGTGCTCGCAGCCCTTCGCCCCCGCGCGCGAGCACGGGATCCACCCGCTCGACCCGGACCTGGGGATCGACTGGCCGGCCGGTGTGGAGCCGATCCTGTCGGACAAGGACGCCGCCGCCCCCACCCTCAAGGAGGCCCTGGACGCGGGCCTGCTGCCGGACCACGGCGCGTGCGCGGCCCACTACGACGACCTGGCCGCGTCCGGCCGCGACCGGGACCCCGCCGCCCGTGGCCGGGGCCGCGCCGCGCCTAGCCTCTGACGAGAACATCGGACCCCCGCAACGCCTCTCGCCAGTCCCGCATCGGCGGCAGTCCCGCCCGGCTCCAGCGCTCGTGTCCCAGCACGCTGTAGGCCGGCCGCGGCGCGGGCCGCGCGAACTCCTTGGTGGAGACCGGGGTGATCCGGTCCGGGTCCGCGCCGACCAGCTTGAAGATCTCCCGCGCGAAGCCGTACCAGCTCGTCTGGCCGGAGCCGGTGGCGTGGTAGACCCCGGGCGGCGGTCCGGTGCGGCCCAGCTCGATGATCCCGGCGGCCAGGTCTCCGGCCCAGGTGGGCGGGCCCACCTGATCGTCGACGACGTCCAGGGTCGGCCGGGTCCTCTCCAGGTCCGCCATCGTCCGGACGAAGTTCTTCCCGGTCGCGCCGTACAGCCAGGCGGTCCGCACGACGTAGCCGGTCTCGGGCAGCACCTCCAGCACGGCCCGCTCACCGGCGAGCTTGGTGCGCCCGTAGGCGTTGACCGGGCAGGTCCGCGCGTCCTCCCGGTAGGGGTCCAGCGCGGTCCCGTCGAAGACGTAGTCCGTAGAGGGCTGGATCAGCCGCGCGCCGAGGCGCTCGCACGCCTCGGCCAGCGCCCGCACCCCGTGGCCGTTGACGGCGAGCGCCTCGGCCTCGTGGGTCTCGGCGTCGTCCACCGCCGTCCACGCCGCGCAGTTCACCACGGTGTCCGGCCGGCAGGCCGACACCAGATGCCGTACGGCGGGCCCGTCACGGAGGTCGAGCTCGTCCCTGCGCAGGGCGAGGACGGACTCCCCGGCGGCCTGCAGGCGGCCCAGCAGCTCGGTCGCGAGCATGCCGGAAGCCCCGGTGATCAACCACCGGCTCATGCGATCTCCCCGCCCGTCCGCCCGGCGCCCACGGCCGCGATCCCGGCCGGGCGTCCGGCGCCCGCGGTCGCGCCGTCGCCGTGGTCCGCGGCGGCCTCCCACCAGTCCGGGTTGTCGGCGTACCAGCGGACGGTCTCCGCCAGGCCCTGCTCGAACGGGACCTTCGGCCGGTAGCCCAGGGCACGCAGCCGGGAGTCGTCCAGGGAATAGCGGCGGTCGTGCCCCTTGCGGTCCTTGACGTGCTCGACCATGTCCCAGCCGGCGCCGCAGGCCGCCAGCAGCCGGGCGGTCAGCTCGGTGTTGGTCAGCTCCGCCGTACCGGCGATGTGGTAGACCTCGCCCGGCTCGCCCCGCTCGGCCACGAGCCGGATGCCCGCGCAGTGGTCGGCGACGTGGATCCAGTCCCTGACGTTGCCGCCGTCGCCGTAGAGCGGGACCTTGCGTCCCCGCAGGAGGTTGGTGACGAAGAGCGGGATCACCTTCTCCGGATACTGGTGGGGCCCGTAGTTGTTGCCGCAGCGCGTGATGGAGACCGGCAGGCCATGGGTGACCGCGTAGGCGAGGGCGATCATGTCGCCGCCCGCCTTGGCGGCGGAGTACGGCGAGCGTGGCCGCACCGGCGCGTCCTCCTTCCAGGAGCCGGTGTCGATCGACCCGTACACCTCGTCGGTGGAGACCTGGACCACCCGGCGGGTGCCCGCGTCGAGGCACGCCTGCATCAGGGTCTGCGTGCCGAGCACGTTGGTCCGCACGAACTCCCCGGCGCCGTCGATGGACCGATCCACGTGGGACTCGGCCGCGAAGTTGACGACGACCTCGTGGCCGGGCACCACCTCGGCCAGGAGCCCGGCGTCGCAGATGTCACCGTGTACGAACTCGTGGGCGGCGCCCTCCAGGTTCGCCCGGTTCCCGGCATAGGTGAGCTTGTCGAGAACGGTCACGGCGACGCCGTCCGCGCTGAGCGTGCGGACGTAGTGGGAACCGATGAACCCGGCCCCACCGATGACCAAGATCTTCATCGGTATTCCGGGGTGGAGACCCCTTGCCTCAGCCATGGGCGGTACACCCCTGCCCCCTTTCGGTTATGGTCGTGCACGGGCTTGCGATAACCAAGCGGGCCTGTACGGTCGCAAGGACCTCGCCGCCGGGCTGGTGGAGAGGTGCAACGCCTGCGGAGCTGATGTAAGACACGGCACTCGTTCCGAGTGCCCGCGATCGGCTGTGAAACAGGAACTCCAACCTGTGAGGGTCGGAATCTCTCGGCTTCAGCCGCGGAGAAGATGTCAAGAGCTGATCTGCACCTTGCTGTGATCGCCCAGCACGAGACGGTGGGCTCTGGGGGTGTTGGGGGCCGGGGTGACCTCGACGTCGTGGCCGATGAGCGAGGCCTCGATCCGGGACACCCCGGAGATCGAGGAGCGGGGCAGCACGATCGAGTACTCGATCTCGCTGCCGCTGACCACGCAGTCGGCGGCGATGGAGGTGAAGGGGCCGACGTAGCTGTCCAGGACCCGGGCTCCGGCGCCGATGATCGCCGGGCCGACGATGCGGGAGCGCTCGACCACGGCGCCCGGCTCGACGACCACCCTGCCGATCAGCTCGCTGGCGCCGTCCACCCGGCCGTCGACGCGGCCGTCCAGGGACTCCAGGACCAGCCTGTTGACCTCCAGCATGTCGGTGACGTTCCCGGTGTCCTTCCAGTAGCCGGATATGACGGTGGACTCGACCTCGTGCCCCTCCTGGATCAGCCACTGGATCGCGTCGGTGATCTCCAGCTCGCCCCGCCACGACGGCTTGAGCTCGGCCACCGCCTCGTGGATCGCGGGGGTGAACAGGTAGACGCCGACGAGAGCCAGGTCGCTCTTGGGGTCGGCCGGCTTCTCCTCCAGCCCGACCACACGACCCCCGGCGTCGAGCTCCGCGACGCCGAACTGGCGAGGGTCGCCGACCCGGGTGAGCATGATCTGGGCGGACGGACGGTCGTGGACGAACCGGTCGACGATGCCGTTGATGCCACCGAGGATGAAGTTGTCGCCGAGATACATGACGAAGTCGTCGTCACCCAGGTAGTCGCGGGCGATCAGCACCGCGTGGGCGAGCCCGAGCGGGGCGTGCTGGCGGATGTAGGTCACCTGCAGGCCGAGCGCGGAGCCGTCGCCGACGGCGGCCTCGATCTCGGCCTGCGTGTCGCCCACGACGATCCCGATCTCCCGGATGCCGGCCGCGGCGATGGCCTCAAGCCCGTAGAACAGGACGGGCTTGTTGGCCACCGGGACGAGCTGCTTGGCGGAGGTGTGGGTGATCGGCCTCAGCCGAGTGCCCGACCCCCCGGCGAGCACGAGTGCTTTCACGGCTAGTAGGCCCCTTCTCCGCCGGTGACGGCGCTCCAGGTTTTCCAGAGGATCTGCAGGTCCAGGAAGAGCGACCAGTTCTCGACGTAGCGCAGGTCCAGGCGGACCGACTCCTCCCACGTCAGGTCGGAGCGGCCGCTGACCTGCCACAGGCCGGTCATGCCGGGCTTGACGACCAGGCGGCGGCGCACGTCCTCGCCGTACTGCTTGACCTCTTCGGGCAGCGGGGGCCGCGGCCCGACCAGCGACATCTCCCCGCGGAGCACGTTGAGCAGCTGCGGCAGCTCGTCGAGGGAGTAACGGCGGAGGAAGGCGCCCACGCGGGTGATCCGTGGATCGTTCCTCATCTTGAAGAGCACGCCGTCGAACTCGTTCTGCCGCTGGAGGTCCATCTTGAGCCGTTCCGCGTCGTTGACCATGGTGCGGAACTTCACGACGTTGAACTCCCTGCCGCCCCTGCCGACTCTGACCTGCCGGAACAGGGCCGGCCCCGTGCTGGTCGTGCGGATCAGCAGGGTGATGACCAGCATGGGGACGGACAGCACCAGCAGGGCCAGGCCCGCGCCGACCCGGTCGAACAGGTTCTTGGCGAGGTGCTTGGCGCCGTCGAACTCGGGATGCTCGACGTGGAGCAGCGGCATCCCGGCCACCGGGCGGATGCTGATGCGCGGGCCCGCCACGTCCATGAGCGCGGGCGCCACGAACAGGTCGGTGCGGGCGTCCTCCAGGCCCCAGGCGAGCCGGCGCAGTGCCGCGCCGTCCAGTTCGGGACAGGCCAGGATGGCGACGGTGTCGGCGTTGACCTCGGCCACCACGTCGGGGACGTCGCCGAAGCCTCCGAGGACCGGGACCCCGTCGATGTCCAGGCCCTCCGAGCCCGACGGCAGGCACGCGGCGACCACCGTCATGCCGTGGTGCGGTTGCCTCCGGAGCTGCATCACCAGATCGAGCACCGACTCCCGGTGCCCGACGGCGACCACCTGGCGCATGTACTCCCCGAAGGAGCGCCGCCGGTGGAGCCGCTTGCGCATCCGGTAGCGGAAAATGATCGTGAGGATGAGGGCGAGAGGGAACATCGCCATTACGAAACTACGAGCAATAGTTGTTTGCGTGGCATAAGCCCCTATTGCGACAGCAGCGGTCAAACCAACCCCGCCGTCGAAAACCGCCCGAAACTCCTCCGTCCCCTCACCATGCGCACGCTTGCGGTAAGCGCCTCCCACCGCCAGGGAGAACGGCCACGCCAGGGCGAGTCCGAGCCCCAGGAGCGCCTCCGTCCCCGGGATGTAGGCGCCGAACCAGAGGCGGACCCCCAGGACCGCCTCGCAGGCGACCACCGCGCACGCGAGGTCCCCGGCCAGCAGAATCCTTGCGTAGGACCGCGTCCAGATGCTCGGAGCGGCGCGTACCGAACTGCCGAGGAGCGCGACAGCGGGCTCCTGTGTCCCCACCCTCATACCCCACCCCACCCAGATGCCCCAGCGTTAACAGATAACGAGACGCCCGCCTCGTTTCATTGGTTGACAGATTTCTCTAATGCATCAGGAGCGTGGATACCCATGGAAATCCTAGTGATCAAGATTTGGCAGGGGAATACTGCCCCCTGTCCACTACTGGCCTAAGTGGGGCAGACGGAACATCTTGACGGAACGGTCCAAACATGTAAGTTTGCCGCTTCCGATCCGCCCGGTGACGAGGAATTAGTCGTACTCGAAATCCGGCAGAGGGGACGGGGGCTCGGGGCTGCGCCAGACGACGACGTAGTCGTCGCGGGCGGCGTCCACCGCCTCGCCGAGCCGGTCGAGGTCGAAATCCGGAAGGTAGCGGAGACGGGCGAGGAAAGCGGTGTCGGTGGCCGACTGGGGGACCACGCACCCCTGACCGTCACGATCGAGGAGTATGTACAGGATGTCCGGGTCACCCACGACGCGCACCTCGACGACGTCCTCCCACGCGAGGGCGTCAACGCTGCCGTCCGCGTAGTGGCGGGTCACGCCTTCTTCGGTGACATACACGTAGGAGTCCGGCACTGAATTGCCGTGCATGGCCGCGATTGTGACGACTCCAGGGCATCCGGTGCAAGAGAAGCACGCAAGTCGGGCGACCGGCGCGGGCACGCGACCCGCACCGCTACCGCACGCCCCGGCGGTGACCCGAGCGCCTGACCGCCGCCCGCCCCCGCACGGCCGCTACCGCGCGCCCTGGCCACGACCCGGGCACGTGACCAGCCCGCCCCGCACGGCTACTCCGCGCCCCAGCCGTGATCCAGGTGCGCGGCCACGGCCCGTCTCGCCGTCTCCACCGGTCCCCGGCCGATCACGTCGAGCAGGTCCCGGTGCTCGGCCACCAGCACGTCCCGGTCGGCGTAGACGGCGCGCAGCCGTACCAGGCCCAGGCGTGTCTCGGCGGCCAGCGCGGCGTAGAGCCGCTCCAGCCGGGGACTGCCCACCGCGACGATCAGCGCCTGGTGCAGCGCCATGTGCTCGGCCACCACGTCGGACCAGGGGGCGTCGCCGGGCAGCCCGGCCATCCGCACCAGCGCGCCGTCCGCCTCCTCCACCCGCCGCCCGGCCAGTGAGGTGGCCATCAGGTCCTCCAGCGGACGCCGCACGAACATCAGGTCGTCCAGATCGGCCAGGGTCACCTCGGCCACCTGGGCGCTGCGGTGCCGTTCGCGTCTGAGCAACCCCTCGTGCACGAGCACGGCCAGAGCCTCCCGGACGGTCGGCCGGGCCACGCCGTACAGGGCGGAGAGTTCCTGTTCCGGCAGCGGGGTGCCCGGCGGCATCTCTCCGGACAGGACCCGGCGGCGCAGGGCGTCGGCGAGGGCGCTGACGGCGGAGACGGGGCGGAGCGGAATGGTCACGCCGACGACTCTATTGCCGCGGCTCGGCCCTGGCGGCTGGGCCACCGTTCGGGAAGGGCCACCACGACCAGGCTCGCGCCGAGCAGCACCAGCCCCGCGGCCGAGATGAGCGTGAGCCGCTCGCCGAGAACCACGACGCCGAGCAGGGCGGCGACCGCGGGCTCGGCGAGCGCGAGGGTGGCGGCGGTCGCCACAGGGGTGGTGCGCAGGCCCCTGCCGTACAGGATGTAGGCCAGTGCGGTGGTGGCGCAGCCGAGATAGAGGGCGGTGAGCAGGCCGCGCGGCTCGGTGAGCCAGGCGGTGCCCGTCCACAGCAGGACCGGGAGCATCACGACCGCGGCCCCGCCGAACATGGCGCCCATCACCGCGTCGGAGGAGGCTCCCGTACCGATCACCCGGGCCGCCGTCACCGCGTAGAACGCGTAGAGCAGGCCGCCGAGCAGCGCGAGCAGGATCCCGTCCAGCCGTGCCTCACCGCCCCCGCCGGTGAGTACGGCACAGCCCGCGATCGCCACCGCGGTCGCCCCGGTCCAGCGCCGGGTGGGGGGCACCCGGTCCAGTGCCCAGGAGAGCAGGCCGGTGAAGACGGGGCCGCTGCCGATGGCGACCACGGTGCCGATGGCCACGCCGGTCCGGCTGACCGCGGCGAAGAAACAGAGCTGGTACGCGGCCACGGCCACCGCGGCGGGCAGGAGCACAGCCGGGCGCGGCAGGGATCGGATGGCCGGGCCCACGGCGACCGCGAGCACCAGCCCGCCGATCACCAGACGGGCGGCGGCCAGGGAGATCGGGTCGACGCCGGCGACGAGCAGTCCGGCGGTGCCCGCGGTGCCCCAGAGCACGGCGGCACCCACGACGGCGAGCTTCATCCTCAAATTGTCTGACAACTAGACAAGTCGGTCAACCTGGGGCGCGTAAAGAAGGTCCGGCTCAGGGCATGCGAAGGAGATCCGGCCGCGGAGCACCGGGCCTACAGAGTGATCCGCGCCGTGCTCGCCGAACTCGTCGGCGACGACATCCCGGGTGAGGCCTTCCTGTCGGTCCTCCTCCTGACCGACTGAGCCGTGGCCACGCAGTGAGCGCACAGGGCCCCGCCCCGCCCCTCGGCACAGGTGCAGTACCAGCGCAGGACCCCGTCGACGACCCGGAACTCCACGTACGCGGCGCCGTCGTCCACCTCCGCGGTGATCAGTGACGGGCTGAACCTGACGAGCTGCACCGCCCCCGACCTCTCCAGCTCGCCGCCGCGCACCAGAGCCGCCTCCGCCGCGCGGTCGGCCTCCAGCCCGATCAGGTCCGCGATCTGCTTCATGGACACATCCCCCCTCTCTCTGGAAGACGTGCCCCGGGCGGCGTTGGTTCGCAGTAACCCGAAAGCTACAAATCCTTTCTTGATATGAATCACCCGCATCTCTGGTCGTCGATGATCCGCGTTGCTAGGGTTTCGCCACTGTTAACCGCACATATCTGTAGTGCGAGGTATTATGGTCGGCCGCAACCACTCGATCAGGGTCAAGATTTTCACCCTCCTTATCGTGCCGATTGTCTCCCTTGTGGCGATTTGGGCATTTGCGGCAACCCTCACCCTCCAGAGCGGCCAGGAGCTGCTCCGGGCCCGCGAGGGATACGAACGCGGCGTCCTCCCCACCCGGACGGTCACCACCGCGATCCAGCACGAGCGGCTGCTGTCCCTGTCCGTCCTGGGCGGCTCGACGATCTCACGCGCCGAACTCGACGCCCAGCGGATCCGGACGAACACCGCCCGGGCGGATCTGGAGCGGCTGGCCCCCACCCTCCGGGAGGGTACGGCCCCGGCCGTGCGGGACCGTCTGGTCAAGCTCCTGGGCTCGATGGAGCGGCTCACCGAGATCCGGAGCGAGGTGGACACCCGCACCGCCGGCCAGACGCAGACCCTCGACGCCTACAACGCGATCGTCGGGGCCGCCTTCGAGGTCTACGACAAGATCCGGCTGTCCTCGGACATCGATCTGAACGACCAGACCCGCGCCGTCGTCCTGATGGGCCGGAGCCGCGAGATGCTCAGCCAGCAGGCCGCGCTGATCGCCGGCGCCGTGGCCGAGGGCAGCATGAGCACCGACGAGCGCGCCAAGTTCAGCGAGCTGGCCACCGGCCGCAGGCTGCTCTACTCCATGGGCTTCAACCAGTTCGACGAGGAGTTCCAGGAGCTCTACCGGAGCCTGCAGAACTCCGGCGCCTACGCCTCGTTCGAGCGGATCGAGAAGGCCGTCACCACGGCGGGCAAACCCGCTCCCTCCTGGGCGACGGTCGCGGCGAAGGTCTCCGACACCTTCGACGACCTCGGCGGAGACGTCAGCAAGGGCATCAGCGACCGGTCCGGGCCGCTGGCCACCGGCATCCTGCTCCAGATCGGCATCGCCGCCGGGCTCGGCCTGGTCGCGGTCGCGCTGTCCATCTTCGTCTCGGTGCGGTTCGGCCGCCGGATAGGCACCGAGCTCGTCGGCCTCCAGCAGGCGGCCCTCGACCTGGCCCACAGCCGGCTGCCGGACGTCGTCGAGCGGCTCCGCCGGGGCGAGGACGTCTGCTCCGAGGCCCAGGAGCTGAACTACGGCACCACCACCGAGATCGTGAACGTCGGCAAGGCGTTCTCGTCCGTCCAGCGGACCGCCGTCGAGGCCGCCGCCGGCCAGGCCCAGATGCGCAAGAGCGTCAACAAGGTCTTCGTGAACCTGGCCAGGCGCAGCCAGTCGCTCCTGCACCGGCAGCTCTCCATGCTGGAGGCGATGGAACAGCGGGCCAGCGACCCGGAGACCCTCGACGACCTGTTCGGCCTGGACCACCTGACCACCCGCATGCGCCGCCACTCCGAAGGCCTGATCATCCTGTCCGGCGCGGTCCCCGGCCGGGGCTGGCGGACGCCGGTCACGATCTACGACGTGGTCCGCGCCGCCGTCGAGGAGGTCGAGGACTACCAGCGCGTGACGGTGAACGTGCCGCAGGGGCCCTCGGTGATCGGCACGGTCGTGACCGACGTGATCCACCTCGTGGCCGAGCTGGTGGAGAACGCCGCCATCTTCTCTCCCCCGCACACCACGGTGAGCATCCAGGGCGAGATGGTGGCCAGGGGCTACGCCATCGAGGTGGAGGACCGCGGGCTCGGCATCACCCCGGACGAGATGGCCCAGCTCAACCGGCGGCTGGCCGGCCCACCGGAGCTCGACCTGGCCGACAGCGACCGGCTCGGCCTGTTCGTCGTGACGCAGCTCGCCGCCCGGCACGGCATCCGCGTCTCGCTGCGCCCCTCCCCCTTCGGCGGCACCACGGCGATCGTGCTCCTGCCCGGCGAGCTGGTGGTCGCGCCGGCCGACCGCCAGGCCGCCTACTCGGCCGAGGTCGAATGGGTCACCACCGGCAGCGGTCTGCCCAAGCGCGTACGCCAGGCCGTACCCGAGCGGCGGACCGTGCCGGCTGAGGCGGCGGAGCGGGCCCCGAGCAGTGTGATGACGTCGTTCCGCGATGGATGGCGCCGTGCGGAACAGGAAAGTGGGGCGGAATGACGGAACGCTGGCTTGACCAGGACGCCGGGCCCATCGTCCGCCCGTACACGCTCACCCGCGGCCGGACCCGGGCCGCCGGGGCCCGGTTCGACCTGATCGCCATCGTGGTGGCGATCAGGACCCCGCCGCAGGACCTGCCGCCCGAACACGCTCAGATCATGAAGGCCTGCCGCCTGCCGGTCTCGGTCGCCGAGATGGCCTCGGAGACCGGCATGCCGATCGGAGTGATCCGGGTGCTCCTCGGCGACCTGCGCGAGTCCGGCCTGATCACCGTCCGGCTCCCGGTGAACGACGTCGCGCTCCCCCGGGAGAGCGTGCTGCGCGACGTGCTCGCCGGACTCAAGGCGCTGTAGCCCACCGCTGCCGGGCCTCGGGCTCAGGCACTGCGCTCCGCCGCTTCCGAACCTCGAAGCTCAGAACACCGCGCCCCGTCGCTTCCGAACCCCGGACTCAGACACCGCGTCCCGCCGCTTCCCGGCGACCCGGGCTCAGACATCGCAGACCGCCGCTTCCCGGCGCTCCGGGGGACCGCGTCTCCCCATCTCCGCCCGTACGGCGGGTCAGTCGGTGGCCAGGCGGGCGTGCCGTTCCACGTCGTATCGCACGCCCTCGTAGCTCAGCTTGGCCCGTTCGATCCCCTCGGTCAGGAAGCCCGCTCTGGTGGCCACCGCGCAGGAGGCCGGGTTGTTGAGCCGGTGCCCCAGCTCAAGCCGGAACAGCCCCCGCTCCCGGAACGCCCATTCCGCCAGCTTCCGAGCTGCGGCCACGGCCACCCCACGCCCTCTGGCCTGCGGTGACGTCCAGTAGGACACCCAGCCGTTGGCGTGCGCGTCGATGTTGCTCACCGCGACGTTCCCCACGACCTGACCGTCCAGCACCACGGCGAACGCCTGGGCGTCGTCCCGGAAGCCCCACGTCCCCATCCACTCCAGTGCCGCCTGAGGGGTGTCGATCGGCCGTGCCGCCTGCTGCGCCATGTCCGGCGAGCTGAACGCCCGGATCAGGACCGGCGCGTCGTCGGGTCGCCAGCCCCTCAGTTCCACCTCAATCATGCGGTGCAGGGTATTGCCCCGGCGGCAGGCGCGGGAAGGCGGATACCGCGCCGGAGACGCCCACCTGCCACAGATCTTGTGAGAGCGCTCCCACAAGGGCATCATCGCCCGCATGACCACTGTCCGGCCGTACCGCCCCGACGACCGCGCCGCGCTGCGCGACAGGGGGGTGCCGGCCGTACATCTCGGCATGGTCACCGTCGACACCCCGGCCCGGGCCTTCTACAACCGCCTCGGCTTCCACGAGATCCCGATCGCCGGCCCCGGCCCCGTCACCTGTCCCGGCCGGCGAACGGACCGGACAGCGCCGCCCACTGCAGCAGCATGACGGTCTTCGCGTCGGCGATCTCCCCCGAGCCGATCATGGCGAGGGCCTTGGCGAAGGGCAGCTCCACCACCTCGATGTCCTCACCGTCGTCGGCCAGCCCGCCCCCCTCGGAGGTCCGCCGGTCCGCGGTGTACGGCGCGGCGAAGAAGTGGAGGCGCTCGGTGACCGAGCCGGGGCTCATGTAGACGTCGAAGACGTGCCGGACCTCGCCGATGTCGTAGCCCGTCTCCTCGGCGGCCTCCCGCCGGATCGCGGTCTCCGGATCGTCGTCGTCGAGCAGGCCGGCGGCGGTTTCGAGCAGCAGCCCGTCGGGGTGGCCGTTCACGTAGACCGGGTAACGGAACTGCCTGGTCAGCAGGACGGTCGCCCGCTCGGCGTCGTAGAGGAGCACCGTCGCGCCGTTGCCCCGGTCGTAGGTCTCGCGCTCCTGGGTGGACCAGCTCCCGTCCGTGCGCAGGTAGTCGAAGGTCGTCCTGCGCAGGACGTACCAGCTCGACGAGAGCAGCTCCACCTCCCGCACCCGGACCCGGGGGTTGCCGTCCAGGTCGCGCCCGGCCCGGTCGAGGCCGGTACGGCCGCGCCGGTCGGGAACGTCGACTCCTGGCACCTCGTCCGGCACGGGAGTCCCCGTCTTCGCGCCATCCGGTCCGGCAGGTGTGTTCATGCCCCTCAGTCTGCACCAGCGCGCGAGGAGGCGACGCCCGTCCTCGCAGGCGGCGGGGTGGTGGTCTCCGGTCCGGCCGGATGTCCGCATCCGATCGGAGGACCCAGATAGATCTGGGGATAGGTGGGCACTCAAGCACCTATGAGTGACGACGCGCAGAGCCACGACTTCCGCGGAAACAGCTTGGGGGGCGGATCTCCGGACCGCCCCAGGACGATGGGAGAGATCGCCGTGAATCTGGCCGTCAGTGAGGCGCTCGCCAACCACGGCCACCACGCGCTGGTCAACGCACACGAGGCAGCGGCCGACAATCACGAGATCATGGCCAGAGCAGGTGTGGGCGACGTGGACGAGCACCTCGACCTGGCGCGGTGGCACCGCTGGTGCGCGATCGTGGAGGACCAGCTCGCCGACGAGGCGGACCAGCGGACTCCGGCCAGACGCGACAGGAGTTCCTGAAGGGAGACGCGCGACCGGTCGCCACTCTCCCCGCGCGCGGACCGGGCCGCGGTGGTAGCGGGGGCCGCGCCGCTCACTCCGGAATCTTGAGCACCACTACGGCGATGTCGTCGCTGGGCATGCCGGACTGGAATGCCACCACCTCGTCCACCAGGCGCCCGGCGATGCCCGCCGCGTCCGCGTCCCGCGCGTCGCTGAGCGCCCGTCCCATCCTCTCCTCCCCGAAGAACCCCGTCGGGCCTCGCCCCTCGACGACCCCGTCGGTGTAGAAGACGACGACGTCCCCCCGGGCGAGATCGACGGTGACGTCGTGAAGTTCCACGGAGTCCAGAACGCCCAGCACGGTTCCGGGGTGGCCGATCATGCTGATGAGCCCCTCCCCGGAGAGGTGGACGGCGGGCGGGTGGCCGCCCAGGGACAGGGTGAGCCGGAACCGGTCCCGGGCGTCCTGGTGGACCTGCGCGTAGACGGCCGTCAGGAACCGGTCCGTCCGTTCCTTCAACAGCACCTCGTTGAGGGTGGCGAGGATCGCCGAAGGCCTGCTGTCCCGGAGGGGAGCGGCTCGGATGGTGTACCGGGCGAGGCTGGTGACGACGGCCGCCTGCACGCCCTTGCCGCACACGTCGCCGAGGGCGAGGGCCCAGCCGTCCACGACCTCGTGCATGTCGTAGAAGTCGCCGCCGACCTCGTCCCCCCGTCCGGCCGGCCGGTACATCCCGGCGACGTCCATGCCGGGAATGCGGGGCAGCTCCGGCGGGATGAAGCTCTCCTGCAGGGTCCGGGCGAGCTCGACCGCCCGCCTCTGGGACTCCTCCGCCCGGTGCCGCGCCTGCAGAAGCTCGCGTTCGTAGCCCCTGCGGTCGCCGGCGGCGACGACGCCGATCCAGATCTCCTCCGGCCGGGTGGGGGTCTGCTCCTTCATCACCGCGTTGAGCAGCACCGGGACCCTGTTTCCGTCCGCGCACCTCAGGTCGACCGCGATCTCCTTGACTCCGGCCTGCAACGCCAGCAGCGGGGCGAAATGCGTCTCGTAGAGGATGCGGTCGCCGACCGCCAGCAGGTCGTGGATCCGGACCCGTCCGACCAGGTCCTGCCGGCGATATCCCGTCAGGGTGAGCATCGTACGGTTGACTCTGATGATCATGCCGTCGCCCCGCGTGGAGAGATAGCCGCACGGGGCGTCCTCGTACAGGTCTTCCAGGGTCTCCGGGGCTTCGCCGGTCACCCGCGCGTCGTCACGGGCGGCCATGGGGCGCCCGCCTACAGGAACGCCTTGATCGCGGCAATGGTCTCCTCGGGGGCGCTCAGGTTGGGACAGTGGCCGGTGGCCCGCATCAGCGTCAGCTCACTGCCCGGGATCGCCTGGTGGACATAGTGCCCCACCTGCGGCGGAGCGAGCGCGTCGTGCGAGCACTGCAGGATCAGCGTGGGCACGGTGACCTTCCCGAGGTCGTCCCGGTTGTCGGACAGGAACGTCGTCCTGGCGAACTGTTTGGCGATCTCCGGGTCGGTACGGCAGAAGCTGTTGGTCAGTTCCTCCCCCAGCTCCGGACGGTCCGGATTGCCCATGACCACCGGCGCCATCTGGCTCGACCATCCCAGATAGTTGCTGTCGAGCGAGTCGACGAGCTCCTCGATGTCGGCGCCGCTGAACCCGCCGACGTAGTCGCCGTCGTCGATGTAGCGGGGCGAGGGCGCCACCAGGATCAGCGTGCTCAGCCGGCGGGGCTCGCGGATGGCCGCGAGCACGCCGACCATCGCACTGACCGAATGCCCGACGAAGACGGCTCCGGTGAGGTCCAGCTCCTCGCAGACGTCGAGGACGTCCTGGGCGTAGCCGTCGAGCGACGCGTAACGCTCGGCGGAGTAGGCGGACAGCTCCGAGCGCCCGGCTCCGACGTAGTCGAACAGGACGGTCTCGTACTCGTCCTCGAAGGCGGGTGCCACATATCGCCACATGCTCTGATCGCAGCCGAATCCGTGGGAGAAGATCATGGGTCTGCCGCCACTCCGGCCGGAGACCTTGACGTTGTTACGGGCCACGATGTCCATTGGCCGACTTTAGCCATCACATGGACAAAGAAGAACAAATACACCTATAAAGGTTGATATAACTTTTTTACATCACAAAATTCCCTTAAAATGGAATAACGCCACGGATCGAATACCGTTCCCCTCCCACTTCCGGCCGGCCCCGCTCAGGCCAACCGGCCCTCGGCCCGCAGGGCGTCGAAGATCAGCCGGACGACCGGCGACACGCGATGACGGTCACCGTAGGCGAGCCACACGACCTCCTCGACCTCGCCGCTGGGGGCCAGATCACCCCGGTAGTCGGCCTCGTAGCAGGACATCCGCACGGTCAGGCCCTCACCGTGACCATGCGCCCGGGCCTCGAAGACCCCCGCGAAGCGACCGCTCTCCCGGACGATCGCCACGGACAGCTCCTCGCCGATCTCGCGGACGAGCGTGTCGAGATCCGTCTCCCCGGCCTCACGCTTGCCGCCGGGGAGATAGCAGACGTCCTTGCCACGCGAGCGGGCCCCCAGGATCCTGCCGCCCTCGATCCGGATCCACGCCACCTTGTCGATCGGGTCCGCCATGACACCCTCCTCCGGTCTCACATGTTGATCATGTGCCCGGCCAGGCCGTGAACCGCCTCCTTGACCGCCTCCCCGAGCGTGGGGTGGGCGTGCACGTTACGCGCCACCTCGTGGACCGTCAGATCCCACTGCTGGGCCAGCGTCAGCTCGGGCAGCAGCTCGGTGACCTCCGGGCCGATCAGATGAGCGCCGATCAGCTCCCCGTGCTCGCCGTCGCTGAGGATCTTGACGAACCCGGTGACGTCGCCCAGGCCGTGGGCCTTGCCGTTGGCGGTGAACGGGAACTTGGCCACCTTCACGTCATAGCCGAGCTCACGGGCCTGCGCCTCGGTGAAGCCGAAGCTGGCGATCTGGGGCTGGCAGTACGTCGCCCGCGGGATCATCACGTAGTCCAGCTCCATCGTCTCCTCGTCGGCGATGGTCTCCGCCGCGATGATCCCCATGGACTCGGCGGCGTGGGCGAGCATCAGCTTGGCGGTCACGTCGCCGATGGCGAAGATGTGCGGCACGCTCGTACGGCCCCGGCCGTCGATGTCGATGGCGCCGCGCTCGGTCAGGGCGACCCCGGTGCGCTCCAGCCCGTAGCCCTCCACGCGGGGCTGGAAGCCGATCGCCTGCATCACCTTGTCGGCCTCGATGACCTGCTGCCGCCCCTCGCGCGAGACCGTCACCCGCACCTTCTCGCCGGAGTCGTCGACGGACTCCACCCGGGTCGAGGTCAGCACCTCGATGCCGAGCCGCTTGTAGCGCCGCGCGAGCTCCGCCGAGACCTCCTCGTCCTCCAGGGGGACGACGCGGTCGAGGAACTCCACGATCGTCACCTTGACGCCGTAGTTGTGCAACACGTAGGCGAACTCGACGCCGATCGCGCCCGCCCCCGCGATGACGATGCTCTCGGGGAGCTTGTCGCTCAGGATCTGCTCCTCGTACGTCACGACCCGCTCCGTCACCGAGGTCCCCGGCAGCAGCTTCGTGGTCGCGCCCGTCGCGATGATGCAGTGGTCGAACGTCACCGTCTCCGCGCCGCCGTCCCTGCCGGCCACCTGAAGCGTGTTGGCGTCGACGAAGGTGCCGCGGCCGTCGTATTCGGTGATGCCGTTCTTCTTCATCAGGTAGTGCACGCCCTTGACGCGCCCGTCGGCGACCTTGCGGCTGCGCTTGAAGGCCTCGCCGTAGTCGAAGGTGACCTGGCCCTCGACCCGGATGCCGTACGTCTTGGCCTCCTGCGTGAAGATGTGCGCCAGCTCCGCGTTGCGCAGCAGCGCCTTGGAGGGGATGCATCCCACGTTGAGGCAGACACCGCCCCAGTAACGTTCCTCGACGACCGCCACGCTGAGTCCCAGCTGGGCCGCTCGGATGGCGGCCACGTATCCGCCCGGACCCGCGCCGAGGACAACCACGTCATAGTGAGTGCTCATGCATCGGACGATATTGAATGGGGGATCGATCGCTTCACCGGGGGTGGCCGTCCGGCCCGCCGGTCCCGGAAGCGGTGTCCACCGGCCCCGTACGGCGCCCGCCGCCTCGCCCGGCTCACCGAGGAACTCCCCGCCTCACGGCGGACGGTGCGTCGAGGATGCCGGAGGACTTTGCGGGAATGAATGTGTGGGGGGCTGGGGACGGGGGCGGCGA